>BBBM01000124.1 GCA_001311565.1 Desulfothermus okinawensis JCM 13304 | reverse complement strand
AAATGGGAAGTGACCTATTTCAAGGTTTTTTTCTTTCAAAAGCCAGAAGTAGTTAAAGGCAAATCCATACCCTCAACCACTATCACTAAATTAAAACTTTTGGCTTTTTTTTCAAAAAAAAACGAAAATAATATAGATGAATTAGAAAATACAATAAAAACTGACCTTACGTTAAGTTATAAACTTTTAAACTACATCAATTCTCCTGCAATAGGACTTCCCAATAAAATAAAATATATACGACAGGCCATAAATCTGCTTGGGTATGAAAATGTAATAAAATGGTGTAGAATATTTTTGCTAAGCATCATAAACCAACAGACAGGGGACTGGAGATCATTCGCCAATCTACTATTAGGGGATATTTTTTTAATGGGTTTAAAAGATTTTATAAAAACAGATCACACAGAGGATGAGTTGTTTTTACTTGGTCTGTTTTCCCTTTTAGACGCACTACTGGACCAGCCCATGGAGGATATTGTAGATATTATACCCTTAGA
>BBBM01000123.1 GCA_001311565.1 Desulfothermus okinawensis JCM 13304 | reverse complement strand
CCCTTGAACCCATAACCAAAATCATACTAGAATTATATTTCATTTAAATTTAGACAAATAACTTAGGAATCTATTAAAAATTTTTGTCATCTAAATTCAGTCCCTTCTGATTTTTTTTGCTATTTTTATCTCTACTCTTCCAAAGTTTTCTAAAATCATATGATTGATAACAGGCTCTTCATCTTTCCTTACCTATTGGGAATCAAAAGAAAAAAGTTATCGACTGAAACATAAATTGATTGATTCGAAAACATGATTGTTTTATCCTTTCCAAAAAGGGGGCAATTCTAACCAGAAAAAGGGATCAAAATTTAACCGGAATTAACAGTTAATATTAAATATTTTATAATAGCTTAAAATTTACTCACATTTAAGTTATATTGGTATAAATTTTTAATTTGGAGTGCTCAGATGTTAATTAATTATGGTAAAGAATTTAATCCACGGAGAAAATGTCTGGTTATTTTTAATCACTTATCTAAATGTGGTGGTACTACTTTTAAAAACATTTTAAAGA
>BBBM01000122.1 GCA_001311565.1 Desulfothermus okinawensis JCM 13304 | reverse complement strand
CATTACCCCTTCTTCAATAATTATTTATGAAAAATCAGTGAGTTCCAAAGAAGAAGACATAGGAAGAATTTTTAAGGGGGAAATAACTCTAGATGAATTTTTAGAGGAAATAGATAAAAAAAATCATACTAAAGACTCTGGAAAAAAACCCATGGCAATAGAAAAGAAGCTGCAAAAATACTTGGACTCAATCCAAGGCAGCTTAGATACAGACTGGAAAAATATAAGATTCAATAATGGCTATTCTTTTTCTCTCCAGATTTTCGCTCCTAGCTTTTGTAGTTTTTTTCTCCATATTCTCATAACCCCTGTCTAAATGATAAATCCTCCTCACAATGGTTCTGCCTTGTGCAGCAAGTCCAGCCAGCACAAGGGCAGCACTTGCCCTAAGATCAGATGCCATAACAGGTGCACCTTTAAGGGGTTTTCCTCCCCTAATTACTGCTGTATCCCCTGCAACTTTTATATCTGCCCCAAGCCTCATGAGCTCCAATGCCTGCATAAACCTATTCTCAAAAATGGTCT
>BBBM01000121.1 GCA_001311565.1 Desulfothermus okinawensis JCM 13304 | reverse complement strand
CAGGCTTTCAACAGAATTTCAGGACTTTATCACAAGGGAACTTTCTTCTGATTGGTTTGCTGTTTTTATAGATGCAAAAACTTTAGATGTAAAAGAAAATAATAAAGTAAAAAAAATGGTGTTATTAACTGCCGTAGGTGTTAATATGGGAGGCAAAAAAGAGGTTATAGGATCAAAACTCTTTGAAGGAAATGAAAATATTACTGTCTGGAGAGAATTTCTTTTAGACCTTAAAGATAGAGGTCTATTAAGGGTACTTCTATTTGTAACAGATAACTTTCCTGGCTTAACTAAACTCATAAAAGGACTTTTTCCCCTATCAATGCATCAATTATGCATTGTTCATCTAAAAAGAAATGCAAAACTCCACCTCTCCAAGGATGAATACAGATATTTTAAAGAGGTGATAAGAGATATAGAAAATGCAAAAACTTTTGATGATGCCTATACATTATTTATGGAAATGATAGAGAAAATTAAATCCAAACATCCTCATTTCTCTAAAGAACTTAAATCAAAAGCCGAACACTTTCTAA
>BBBM01000120.1 GCA_001311565.1 Desulfothermus okinawensis JCM 13304 | reverse complement strand
GAGACAAGATATATCCTCGCTTAACAGGTTTCAGAAAATTTAAAGTTGGAAAAGACCTGAGATGCGAAGGGATTGAGACTTATTATCTTAATTTGTTTCTCTTCCCCATACCTAACGTTGGAAAAGACCTGAGATGCGAAGGGATTGAGACTCAAAATCACTAAATACTGACATGGTTAATCCTCCTTGTTGGAAAAGACCTGAGATGCGAAGGGATTGAGACCCAGACATAGAGCTTGCGTCTGCTGGGAGTTGTTACCTGTTGGAAAAGACCTGAGATGCGAAGGGATTGAGACTCCTCTAAGACTTGGGGAAGGTCAAAGCCAAGAACATGTTGGAAAAGACCTGAGATGCGAAGGGATTGAGACCCTGCTTTACGCAGGGCCTCGGCGGGAGTTCTCCCGTTGGAAAAGACCTGAGATGCGAAGGGATTGAGACTTAGTCTCAAAATATTTGTATTCTTTAGGAAACTTATCTTGTTGGAAAAGACCTGAGATGCGAAGGGATTGAGACTCCTTATAGTTAAAAATTTTAAAATTTCCCTTAAACCTGTT
>BBBM01000119.1 GCA_001311565.1 Desulfothermus okinawensis JCM 13304 | reverse complement strand
GTGTTTGATAGCTCCCAGGACAGTACATACCGACTATACCAATCTATTATTGCTACAAGGTACAAAAACCCTCTGCTCATCCTTATATAGGTTATGTCCGTGCTCCACACATGATCAGCCTCTTCTTTGGATATATAGCCTCTATTCCCATCAACCTCATCAGCCTCTGTACCCGTTTGCGATTTACCTTGTATCCCTGATGTCTCAGCCATGCCGTCATTCGCCTACTCCCATAAAACGGTGCCTTCGTGTCATTGTTCATCTATTAGTTTCATTAGTCCCAGATTGTATTCACTCTCTCCTGCTGGCTCGTAATAGTACGTAGACTGGACAGCCCCAGTAACTCACACTGCCTGTATATCGGTATCTCTGTATTCATTGGCTCTATCATCCTTCACTTCTCACTTGGTGAGTATCTCAGATTTTTTTTTAAGCCAGTCCAGCTCTACCTTCAATTGTCCTATCTGACGTATAGTTCTGCCTCAAGCTCCTCTCTGTCTTTCTCTGCCTTTTTCTTCTTGTCTGTAAATATAGATGGTAGTCCCTCAATAAGTTG
>BBBM01000118.1 GCA_001311565.1 Desulfothermus okinawensis JCM 13304 | reverse complement strand
TCCAATAATATTGGGAGGTGTTTCAAAAACTGTGTAATACAAAGAGAACTAAGAAGAAAAGATATAAAAGATTCATTTAGCACCGTAAGAGAAAATTTAAGGACCCTGGTGAGAGTAACAACCACCATGAAAACCAAACAAAAAAAAGGTAGTTCATTTAAGACAGACATCAGAACCAGAGCCATATCACATAAAGATACTTAATGCCTTAGATATACCACTAAAAGCCCTAAAAAGAGTAATAAAAATCAGTTAGTTAGAAAATTTGTAGTAAAAAAAATGAATTGCAATTATTACAATATGTTATCAAAAATTTTGATAAACTTGGGTTAAATGCTCCGTTGTGCCTCTTCCGGATGTTACCCATCTAATCCTTGCCTCCTTTCTGTCCTTTCAGGCTAACATCCATCTTATTCCTCTGTCCAGTTTTTGGGGTCCATTATATCTAGTAACTTTAAAGCCTTTTTGCCCATTCAACTGTCAAAGTCGGGAAAAAATTTAAAACTTACAGGGGAATTTTAAGAGACTTTGGCTTAATGCTTTTTATCCTTAGGTCTGTTAGCTTGCTCATACCCAAAGCCTTGCTTGTAA
>BBBM01000117.1 GCA_001311565.1 Desulfothermus okinawensis JCM 13304 | reverse complement strand
GGTACTTTAAAATATGAGGAAGTGTATATTCACAGTTATGAGACAGTCAAAGAAGCAAGAGAGAGTATAGATAGGTATTTCAGATTTTACAATATGGAGCGATTCCATGAATCTCTTGGGTATAGAACTCCTGAAGAAATCTATTTTGGACGGAGCCAAACAATTAATGAACAGGCTAGAGCAATCCACCTTAAACAACCTCATTTTTTTGTCTTGACGTTGGGGTCCACTTTAGTCATTCACTAAGCCTGTACTTGTCCCAGATTTTTTTTAATAATAACATAAGAGTAGTTTTTGATATTAGCACCATGGGTATTAATTTTATCAATAGGCACAAAGACATTATCTCCATAAAGTTCAAAAAGTTTTTCAAATGCAGGAAATAGTTCAGCCACTTTATCAGCTCTGCCCAAATTAACAATAGTCTTATGCCTAACCTTATTGTCTTTGGTTCTATAAGAGTGAACGATTCTAAGATATTCAAAACCCTTTACCCTAGATATTTTCAAAAACATCCCGTTTCCCTATGTTTGACTTCAATCAAATGCTACCAATAGACTTAAATAAAGTCGATAACTAATTACAAAAAAATAT
>BBBM01000116.1 GCA_001311565.1 Desulfothermus okinawensis JCM 13304 | reverse complement strand
ATACAAGGGCCATATCATTGATTTCCAACCCCTTTTTCAAGGAAGGTACTCAATTTTTAGGTCATGAATTCCACTATTCCAGTTGTGAAATTAAAGGAGATGACGTGATATTTGTCCTGGATCTAAAAAGGGGCAAGGGAATTTTACAGGGAAAAGACGGTCTCCTATACAAAAACACTTTTGCCTCATATAATCACATACATGGTCTACACATTCCCTCATGGGCGCAAAATTTTGTTAGGGCGTGTTCTGTTTATAAAGAGGCACTAGCTTCAAAAAAAAAGCATCTTTCCCCTATTGCTGCTGTGTATTGAGACAGCTCCATCTCCATTAGCCTTGTCCGTTGGATTTATGTCTTGGAACAGGGATATATTCCACAGAAGGTGTCCTTTTTACAGGTTGAGGATAGAGGCTCATGAGTTGAATTACCTCAACAGGAATATCTGTAGTGACATTTAGACCCAAAGACTTTGCCTCTTCATAAGTTATTGGATAATCATGGGTCCATGTGCCGGTAGATAAGAGTTTTGCTAGATTTTTGGCCTTATCATCCTCATATTTGTCTTTTAAAAGTTCATAAACAGCAGATTCTAACTGGATTATT
>BBBM01000115.1 GCA_001311565.1 Desulfothermus okinawensis JCM 13304 | reverse complement strand
TTGGGAACTCCTGCAATATCTACAGATTGTCCAAGTGGATCTAGGGAAATATTACAAAATGGAAAATACGGACCTTTAGTACCTCTAAGGGATTATAAAAAGATGGCAGAAGCAATCATTCAAGTTATAAAAAAATCCTTTACCTGCTAATTTTCTAAAAAAAAGCTGCAAGGCCTTATACTATAAAAAAATGCTACAGATGCATATCTAAAGGCATTTGGTTTGATAGATAATTGAGATTTTATCTTTGAACCTAACTAACAAGTTTCATCAATTACCAAAATTCCTTTTTGCTTCCAATATTAGTTTTACCTATACTCAAGACAATATATCATCTTTTTCCTTAAACAAAGAAATAATCTTATTGGCTCTTTTTTTCCAATCAAAATCCATGGCCTTTTCCTTTGCCCTTTTAGATAAATTAATAGCCAGATCTGGATTTTTCTTAATAGTTTGAATAGCATCTACCCATGAAGAAATATCTGAGGGATCTACTAATATACCTTCTTTTTCATGAGTTATAGCTTCTCTTACGGGTTTAATATCACTTGCAATGATGATCCTTCCAGCAGCCATTGCTTCTCTTAATTTTATTGGACAACAGGAATTAATTGAA
>BBBM01000114.1 GCA_001311565.1 Desulfothermus okinawensis JCM 13304 | reverse complement strand
TGATTGTTCTCTGGTTGAAAATAAAATTATAGATGTATATTCACAACATAAAAATATGTTTGATCATCCGCAAAGAAATAAAAAATATATAGAAAATGTATTATTTGAATTACTGTATGAATTAGGAATCCAAAAGCAAGAACAAACTATAATCTATTGTTCGTCACCAAAAAAAGCCAGAGATCTTGCATGGCGTTTTAGTGATTTTTTTTAAAAAACATTAAAAAACTTGATGTTATAAAGGATGAAAACGAAATACCACTTATTGAGTGGATAGAAAAAAATGTATCGCCAGAATGGAATTTGATTAATTTATTAAGTTATGGTATTGGTATCAATGATGGAGCTCTCATAAAACATATAAATTCTTCTATTGTCGATTATTTTAATGAAAATAAGTTAAAATATTTATTTTGTACTACTACTTTGATTGAAGGTGTAAACACTACTACTAAAAATATTGTTTTTTTTTGATAAAACTAAAGGAAATAGGAAACCAATAGATTTTTTTTGATTATTCAAATATAAAAGGTAGAGCAGGACGTTTTTATGGTTCATTATATTGGTAATATATATAATTTTAATCCACCTCCAGAAAAAAAAAGAGAAATTAATAATTGACATTCCATTTTATCAACAAAATCCAATAGAGGATGAAGTTTTAATTTT
>BBBM01000113.1 GCA_001311565.1 Desulfothermus okinawensis JCM 13304 | reverse complement strand
CCTGATCTAAACGGCTGAAAACTGGCATTTGGGCGTACGGGTAGTGTGGAGTATGCCTTTGCCGTTATTGAGGCATCTTTTGTATTCTAATAACTAATTGTTCTTTCACACTCTATTTTCTATCCAGAAGGTCCCCATCGGGGAGGTCTCAAGAAGGCAATGAACGTTAAAGCATGTCCGCAGCAGGCGCATTTCATTTCCTGTTTTTTGTATTGCGGGATTGCAGGCAAGAGATCACGGATGGTATCGTGGATCAGTGAAATGAGTTCACGTAACTGCTCGATGGAAAAAGGGCTGTTGGGATTGAGAAAGCCATAATGTCTTATTTTCATAAATCCTTTTGGCAAGACATGCTGAAGGAATCTTCTGATAAACTCCATGGCATCAAGCGCCATGGTTTTCCATGTTTTCTTTTGGCGATTCTTATAGAGAAAAGTAATGACACCGTTTTCAATGCTTTTGATGCGGTTGTTGGAGATGGCGACGCGGAACACGTACCTTGAAAGGTATCGAAGGGAGTTTTGCCCTTTTCCCACTGCCTGACTATGAACGACCCATTGCTTCTTCCAGAGGTCAGGGTTGATTTTATTGAGGAGCTTGGCCTTTTTCATAGCATCCCTGAATTTAGCTTTAAAGATCCTGGCAAATGGTTTTGTGTGAACAAAGAGATCCTGTCTTGAGGAGA
>BBBM01000112.1 GCA_001311565.1 Desulfothermus okinawensis JCM 13304 | reverse complement strand
CTTTAGTTGGTGTGTCCTTTCTTCAACAAGTGCTTCCAATTGCTCATTATACCCTTCTATCTCCCTTTGAGCCAACACCTTTTCTGTTTCATCCCTTAAAATCATCACAAATCTATTTTCAATTCCTTCCACCTGAATTTTTGATAAATTTATAGACAAATAAATCTCTTCTCCATTTTTTTTATATCCAACTGCATCGTATCCATTGACTTCACCTTTAACTGTCAAAATATCTTTAATAAATTTATTATGTTGATCTTTCAAAAAGAATATATTTCTATCTATAACTTCATCTTTGTTATAATTAAAAATAGAACAAAAACTTGGATTAACATATAATAACTTTCCCCGCTCATTTAATATAACTATAGGGTCAGGTGAAGATTCCATGATCCCTCTATATAACATTTCATTATATTTTAATTGCTTTTCTAATTTCAATTTGGTAGTTATATCTCTTGCACATCCATAAACAATGTGTTTTTTTTAATTCAGAATCATATAAAATTACATTGTTATATTCTACAATAACTTCATCTCCTTTTTTTTACTCCTAACACGCATAAAACCTTTTAATCTTTCTTTTTCTTTTATATTCCTCAAATAAACTTCTATTTCATGATGATATCGTTCAGGAACAATGGTCCATATTGTTAAATTATCTAAATCTGATCCATCATATCCTAAATTTTCCATGCACTATTTATATGTATTATTTTACCATCTAAATCATGAGCATATAAAA
>BBBM01000111.1 GCA_001311565.1 Desulfothermus okinawensis JCM 13304 | reverse complement strand
GTCAGTTAGTGTAGTGTTGGAATCAGTGGTATAAGAATATAGAGTTCCATTATGATAAAAAGAGAGAGTAATTCCATCTTCAATTAGAGTAGCATTATCTGGTTCAGGGATTCCTTGAGTTACGCCAGTTGCAGGATCACCATCATCCACCCCAATTATAAGGTGATGGGCCTTAGCAAGATGATTTACAGTTAAAGAGTGAGTCCCGGTATGTGCGGAATTAGAGACAGTAGCAGATGCTACATCTTCATCAGAAGAAGAAGCAGATTTGGTGAGGAAAGAAGAGGAGGTATCTATATTATCAGCTGCCTGATACAGATCAATGAGTTTAGAACTAAGGGAGGTATAGTTGTCTTTTCTTGCCTGCTCGCTCTGTATGTCCTGCTCAATGGGAGTGAGTAGTTGCAATTGCTTTACATGTACCAGTTGATCCACTATGTCATCTGGTAAGCCACTGGGCCTACCATTGGGATATGCATTGTATATGGAGCCAAGTGCCATTTAGTACTTCTCCTTAATGTAATATTATAGTCCCTGCAGGAGCTGTAGTGCAATTGCCGGATTCTGATTGGCCTGTGCAAGCATTGCAGCAGCTGCCTGACGTTTGATATTGTTTTGTGTAAGCTCTGCTGCTTCTTTTGCAACATCTGCATCCACTATCCTGGAATTTGCATCTATTAGTTTTTGTACATAGTTATTCAAATTATTAATTGTAGACTCCAGTCTATTTTGGGTAGCACCAAGAGT
>BBBM01000110.1 GCA_001311565.1 Desulfothermus okinawensis JCM 13304 | reverse complement strand
AGGACAGTACATACCGACTATACCAATCTATTATTGCTACAAGGTACAAAAACCCTCTGCTCATCCTTATATAGGTTATGTCCGTGCTCCACACATGATCAGGCTTTTTGATTGATAAACCCCTTAATAAATAAGGATATTTCTTACATTTATTAGATGATACACTCAGCCTCTTCTTTGGATATATCGCCTCTATTCCCATCAACCTCATCAGCCTCTGTACCCGTTTGCGATTTACCTTGTATCCCTGATGTCTCAGCCATGCCGTCATTCGCCTACTCCCATAAAACGGTGCCTTCGTATATTGTTCATCTATCAGTCTCATCAGTTCCAGATTGTATTCACTCTCTCCTGCTGGCTCGTAATAGTACGCAGACCTGGACAGCCCCAGTAACTCACACTGCCTGTATATCGGTATCTCTGTATTCATTGGCTCTATCATCCTTCGCTTCTCACTTGGTGAGTATCTCAGATTTTTTTTTAAGCCAGTCCAGCTCTACCTTCAACTGTCCTATCTGACGGTATAGTTCTGCCTCAAGTTCCTCTCTGTCCTTTTCCGCCTTTTTCTTCTTGTCTGTAAATATAGATGGTAGTCCCTCAATAAGTTGCTTTCTCCATCGCCTCACCTGGCTTGGGTGTACCCCATATTCACTGGATATCTCTGAGATCGTCTTCTCCGCCTTCAGTGCCTCCAGTGCTATCTTTGCCTTAAATGTTCCGTTGTGCCTCTTCCGGATGTTACCCATCTAATCCTTGCCTCCTCTCTGTCCTTTCAGGCTAACATCCACCTTATTCCTCTGTCCAGTTTTTGGGGTCCATTAT
>BBBM01000109.1 GCA_001311565.1 Desulfothermus okinawensis JCM 13304 | reverse complement strand
AAAAAAAGGACAAAGAGATATTACAGGCATGGAAGATAAGATTCTCTCCATGTATGCCAAGGGCATGAGCTGTAGAGATATTCAGGATCATCTTAATTCAATTTATGGAGTAGAGGTATCATCTGAGAGTATAAGCAGGATAACAGATTCTGTATTAGAAAAGGCTAAGGAATGGCAAAATAGGCCCTTAGAGTCTATTTATGCAATAGTATTTTTAGATGCTATATTTTTAAAAGCCAGGGTAGATGGGACAGTTAAAAATACAGCTGTATATGCAATGTTAGGGATAACTTTAGAGGGAAAAAAAGAGTGCCTGGGGATATGGATTTTAGAGACAGAATCTTCTAAGTTTTGGTTGGGTATTTTAAATGAATTGAAAAACCGGGGAGTAAAGGATGTATTAATATTTGCAACAGATGGGCTGCCAGGCTTCAGTGAGGCTATATCAGCTGTATTCCCAAAAGCAGAGCATCAAAGGTGTTTAGTTCATCAAATGAGAAATTCATTAAAGTACGTATCTTATAAGCACAGAAAAGAACTGGCAAAAGATTTAAAGAAGATATATACATCACCCACTGAGGAAATGGGTCTTTTAGAACTTGATAGGGTTGAAGAAAAATGGGGCGATAGATATCCTCATGTAATAAGGTCCTGGAGAACTAACTGGGATAATCTAAAGACATTTTATAAATATCCACCAGAGATAAGAAGACTTATATATACCACAAATCCAATAGAAAGCTTTAATTTTAAACTCAAAAAAAGTGTGTAAGACAAAAGGAGTATTCCCAACTGAAGATGCCATTTTGAAACTCTTATACCTGGCAATTTTGGATAT
>BBBM01000108.1 GCA_001311565.1 Desulfothermus okinawensis JCM 13304 | reverse complement strand
GACATCTCTACTGAAAAATAAAAAGACAATTGTATTTCCAGAACAAAAACCAGACATCTTATTCGTTGATGATGAAGAGGGAATTGGTATTGCTTTTTCTGAATTACTTAAGGATCAAGGTTATAATGTAAGGTATATAAAAAGTCCCCAAAATGCCCTGGAAATTGTTGAGAAAGAGGAATTTATACCCCAACTCTTGATATCAGATATGGTGATGCCTCAGATGAATGGAATTGAACTATCAAAAAGATTAAGAAAAAAAAATCCCTGACCTAAAATGTCTATTTATTTCAGGATATAGTAAAGACATCCTGTCTATTAAAAAAAATATCTAGTGATTTTACTCAGTTTATCCAAAAACCATTTACTTTTGAAAAACTTATAAATAAAATAAATGCACTTTATATGAAGTCTACAACTAACTAAATTTATATAAACTATTTATTTATCCTTTAAGTATTCTAAATTATGTAATCTGTGTTGAAATAGATAGTATCTAAGCTCTTTTGTGCTCAATATTTTGTTTTTCAAGAAAAATTTTCCTATTTTGGGCTGTTTGTTTTTTTTGTTGATATAATATAACTTTAAGTTGAAATGGAGAGATATAACCATATTGTATCATAAGTTGTCCAGTTAGACTATCTGATTTTTTTGTTTTCTAAAATAAAATATAATTGATTTTTCTCAATATAATTCCATCTAACAGCAATTTCTCCTATTTTATCCCTTTGGGTTTTCTGCCAGATAATAGCCCTGATATAATCTTTCCAGCTTATTACATGGTTATAGTACAGAAATTCAGCAAATTTAAGCTTTCTTTTTGGAATAAATTTAATGTTTCCTTTTTT
>BBBM01000107.1 GCA_001311565.1 Desulfothermus okinawensis JCM 13304 | reverse complement strand
TTTGCTTTAAATTCTAAGATGTACTGGAAGAAGTGGGAGAGAGTTAGTAAAGAAGATTTGGATAAGATATCTAAAATATTTTTTTAAGCGGATGTCAATTGTCACGAAAATTAACCCGTTTTTTTTCACGAAAATTGACCCACCCATAGAGTTAGACAAAAAAAATTATTTTTGTTTCTTATCAAACAACTCTTTCATCCTGTAACTTTTTCCTTGAATGAGAAAGGGGTAGGAGTGGTGTAGCAGCCTATCAAGGATGGCAGCAGCTACCACTTCATCCCCAAAGATATCCCCCACTCATCAAAGGGTTTATTAGTAGTTACTATAGTTGAAGTCCTTTCATATCTTTTTGAAATGAGCTTAAAAAATAAAGAGGCTGCGTGTTTGCCTATTTCAAGGTATCCCAATTCGTCTATGATTAAAAGGTCTATTCTAGATAAGGACTCAATATAACCAGGCAATTGCTTGGATAGCTCTGCTGATATTAGCTGGTTAATAAGTTCTTCTGCACTAAAAAACAGAACTCTTTTTCTAGCTTTAGCTACTTTTATACCTAGAGCCACAGCAAGATGGGTTTTTCCTACACCAGGAGGTCCTACAAAGATAATGTTTTTGGCGTGATTGAGGAAAGTTAGATTAGCCAGTTCGTAAATAAGTTTTTCATCTATACTGGGCTGAAATGAAAAATCAAATTCTTCAATGGTCTTAATAAAAGGGAATTTGGCCTTTTTTTATCTTTGCATTTATAGAGTTATCTATCCTTACAATTATTTGATTTTGTAGAACCTTATACAGATATTCTTGATAGGAGATTTTTGCTTTGTAAAGTGGACCCCAACGTCAAGACAAAAAAAATGAGGTTGTTTAAGGTGGATTGCTCTAGCCTGTTCATTAATTGTTTGGCTCC
>BBBM01000106.1 GCA_001311565.1 Desulfothermus okinawensis JCM 13304 | reverse complement strand
TTAGAAAATATAGTTATTTATTATTTAGTAATTATTTTTATTATTACTAGGTGGAATAATTTCAGATATTCTAAATGGTTTAATTGGTACAGAAGAAATGAGTCTATCAGTTAGCTCTATTTTGAGAGGTAGTTTTGTAATTACAGGATTAATTTATATTGTTTTTTTTGTAAAAAAAAACAAAATTTCATATTTAAATTTTTATTTATTATCTTTGGTTATAATCTACTTTGTCTCTGAATTGTTCATTAATATTATATTTGAACAAAAGAAAATATTTTTATTTGTGGAGATATCTCATTTTTTTAAAACTCATGTATATACCTGTAATTAGTATCGTAATCTATATTATTATACAGCAACACAATTCATTGATAAATAAAATTTTAATTTATTTATCATTTGCAGGATTCTTAGAATCATTAGCAGTTGTTGTACCCTACTTATTAGGATTTGGTAACCCAACTTATACACAAACTCAAATTGGCTCAAGAGGTATTTTATTAAACCCAAATGAAATAGCCTTAAGTTTGATAATTGCTCAAACAATTACAATTTGGTTATTATTATATTATAAAAATAAAAGGTTCTTTTTATTCTTGTTTTTACTCACTATAGCCTTTGGAGAATTAATATTATCCACAAGAACTAGTATTTTAGGATCTATATTTATTTTTATAGCAACACCATCAATAATTTTTATTTCAGAAATTTTTGCTAAAAAGGATTTAAATAAAAAAATTAAATAAAATAACCTTTTTGGTGATTGTTATAGTTGGTATAACTTTATCAACCAGTTTATATATTAATTTTAAAAAAAACGAATATTTATTGGAAAAAAATGAATTATTTTTTTAAAGCATTTAAATGCAAGAGGAGATTTGCAAAAAACTGGATATCAAGTTATAATTAATAGCCCTCCTTTTAAT
>BBBM01000105.1 GCA_001311565.1 Desulfothermus okinawensis JCM 13304 | reverse complement strand
TGCACAATAATAAGGTTTGTAAAAAGGAAAAATTCAAAAATAAAAACCATTTTTACAAACAGAATATTAATATGAAAAAATTCTAATTAGTTATATTAGATCAGATGGAAATGTTGTATCCATTTTAAATGGAACAAGAAAAAAACTACTACAAGGCAATAAACGAATTAGAATGGTCAATTGACAATGATCAAACTAATGTGACAGAATTGTGCCAGGAAAATTTTGGAAATATAGCTGAATTTATAACCATTTTATCCAGCAACTATTTCATAACAAGGGAACTTAGCTTTCCCTTTAAAAACATTGATAATATAAAACAGGCCATATACCTTGAAATGGGCCCAGAACTTCCAATTAAGGAGAACAATCTCATATATGATTTTATTTTTTTTTAGATAAATCAAAAAAAACAAATCTAATGTATTGGGAATTGGTGGACAAAAATCCTTTATTGAGGGAATTTTTAATAAATTCTCAACAAAAAATTCAAATACAATTTCTACATTTACACTGGATATTCAGTGCATCATTAGCTCATTAAATTCAATCGAATTAAACAGTGCAGTATGTCTGTATGAAGATGGGGACTACCTAACTTTAATACTAAAAGACAAAGATACATTTAAATACCACAAATTCTACTCCAACTTAAAAAATATTACCAATACCAATAAAAAAATTGAAATTATAGAAAATTTTATAAGGGATTATATAGGATTAAAACAAGAGGAAATTAATTTAATTGTTATACCATCAAGTTATATAGATGATGAATTAATATCAAGATTTAACTCAATAAAAAAAGTATAAAGTAATAGAACCTGCCACGTTAATAGAAAAAGATATAAAACTCACAGGTAATATTGATTTTTCCTCCTCATCACACATCATTTGTTTACTTTCCCTCTACATAAAGAAACACAAGGACAAGAT
>BBBM01000104.1 GCA_001311565.1 Desulfothermus okinawensis JCM 13304 | reverse complement strand
GGGGTAACAGCTCATGCAAAAACTCAGTACACCTCTCCCAATACTGCTATCTCCACAAAAAAAGACAAATAAAGTTACAGCTACCACCACAGGAACATATACCATTGTAGCAAAAGCATATGGATATTACACCCTGAGAATAAATAACTTCACTGTGTTCAGCAACTACAAGGTCTCTGCTACAAAAACATTAAAAACTCATCTTGCCAGTGGATCTGCAGCAACTGTTACAGCCACTGTAAAAATAGGGGCATCTACTATCGCTGCTGCAATAAATAAAATGTCCAAAACCCTCGGAGTCACAGCACAGGTCACTGATAACGGTAAATTAAAACTAAACAATCAAGATGGTGGTAATATCAAAATTACTGAAAGAGCAGGTACAAAAGCAGCAGCAACCGTTCATAGAAAAACCACTGGTACTGTTCATTTTGATGCCAAAACCTATCACAATGTATTTGATGGCGCAAAAGGAATGTTTATTAACCAGAACATGGACAATGGAAACCATCTTATTGCAACTAAAGGATTTACAGGTGGTGCCAGTGACGCATTCACTGCAAATGGTTATAAACTAACTGACGCTGGAGGAACTGCCAATGTAACAGTGATTAGAGGAACTGTGACAATTACCGGTCCTTCTGCCTTTAGATTTACAGATTACTGGGAAAATAATGAAACCACCCATGGAGATCCAAATTTGAGATTTAATGCAGTTGTTACCTCTGCTGGACAAAATGTCACAAAAGGAAAAGTTGATTTTACCAGAACTCTCAATAAATCCACAAATACAAACCTCACTACCCAGGGGGGACTAACTGCTGATGGAATACTCTATAGATTCTCTGCAGCTAATCAGCAAATGTTCTTAAAAACCACAAATATCTTAACTGCTACTAATGCTCAAAAGGCTATCGATAGAATCGATCAGGCTATAAGTGACTTAAATAAATTCAGGGC
>BBBM01000103.1 GCA_001311565.1 Desulfothermus okinawensis JCM 13304 | reverse complement strand
GGACCTGTGGCTTTATGGTGTTTAGGTCTAGAATGTGTCCTGGGTTTAGACCTACCTCTATGGGTTAATTCCCCTGCTTCCCTAAGAACTCGGTAAAAGGTACTCTCTGATGCTATGTATATTCCTCTATCAGCCAACATTGGAACTATCTTACAAGGGGGTAATTCTTTAAAATCCTTTGAATTACAGGTAGTTAAAATCATCTGTTTCTCTTGTTTAGATAACTTATTAGCAGGATTTCTTAAAACATCCTTTCTCTTGTCCTTTAGAGTATCTCTCTTTTTCCATCGCTGATATGTCCTTGTTGATATTCCAATAAGTTTACACGCCTTTTTCAATCTCGCCCCCTCTTTTTGGGCTTCATCTATAGCTTTATACACAAATTCTTTTTGTTTAAAATCTATCTTGCGTCCTCTTGGTCCCCCAAGATATCCTCCAATTTTTTTTTTAAGCACCAATAGAGCTGTAGTCTCTGCTATGGTCTTGTCTTTCTTCCTTATTTCTCTTTCTAACTTGTGAATCTTTTGTTTTAATTGCTTCTCTTTTTTTCTTAAACTTCTTACCAGCTTCTATGTCAATATTTTCCAGACAAGCTTGTTTCCATTTATCCAGCGTAGATGGATAGATGCCCTTTTTTTCTGCAAAATTCAGATAATTCCATTTCATTCATTGATGCACTTTGAAAAAGAAAATTAAGTTTTTCCTCTGCTGTAAATTTTTTTATTCATTGCTTTTCCTTTTTGAGCTTTAATTTTCCATGTCATAACTGTAGTATACGGGATTCCATTCTCCCTTGCAATATCCGCAATAGTCTTTGATGATGCAAGAATCTGTTTGAGTACACTTTCTTTAACATTATCAGGATAAACCATAAAAAAAATCTCCTACCGCCCAGGTTAAAATTTCCCCTTCCCCCTAGGGGGAAGGCTAACAAGATAAGAGAACTAACACCCCCTTACCTTATACCAGCCCAGG
>BBBM01000102.1 GCA_001311565.1 Desulfothermus okinawensis JCM 13304 | reverse complement strand
TGATTAATTTAATCAAAAATGTAGGTGTTCCTGTATCAAACCAGTAGTTCTTAAATTTATATCCCTCTTCAATAAAATTTAATATGTCAAACGGGTTATATAGCTTGTCTTTTAAAAAATAATATCCATTATACCAATCTTTCACCTTGTCTAAATCAATACCTTTTAAATAGGGCAGAAATACAGTCTCAATGTCCCTTTGGGTATAGCCACATATGTTTCCAAATCTGGGATGCAGGGATATATCCTTTAACATATTTAGCCCACTGAATATTGATGCCTTGGAAAACTTGCTAACTCCTGTTAAAAATGCAAATCTAACATATGCATCATTGTCCTTTATTATTGAATAAAGCCCCCTTAAATACTCCCTGTTTTCCTTTGCCTGATCCCTGTTCTCTATTACATCAAGTATTGGTTTGTCATATTCATCTATTAATATAACCACCTTTTGATTGTATTTTTTTAGTTGCTCTGTCTATGAGTTCTGAAAAACAGGCTGCCATGTCTTCTCTGTTCTCACATTGAATCCCCAAGGTCTCCTGGGCCTTTCTAAAATTTTCCCTGGCACAACTTTCAACTCCCTTTAAGGTTCGAAAATTCCCTGCCCAGCTAATCTTAATTACTGGATATTTTTTTATCAAAATCCCACTTGTCATAAATGTATAGTCCCTTAAAAAGCTCTTTATTTCCCTCAAATATCTCCTTTAATGTATCGAGAAATAAGGACTTTCCAAATCTCCTTGGCCTAGATAAAAACACATATTTGTAGTTTTCTATTAACTCATATGCCTCTTTTGTCTTGTCTATGTAAACATACCCACCCTCTATTATCTCCCTGAAACTGGATATGCCTATTGGTAGTTTTTTTCATAACATTTGCTCCAGGTACTTAAAATTTTACTTTCTCCATTTGACCCAATACTTCTTAAATTCTCAATTGATCTTCTCCCACTCAAAATTTACCACATTCCTAT
>BBBM01000101.1 GCA_001311565.1 Desulfothermus okinawensis JCM 13304 | reverse complement strand
AGTCGCTCAACCTGACGCCTTCAGCCTGCGGCGATTTGGGAAAGCGGGGAAGTTGTGGAAGGGCTTGCCTGCTTTGGCGTTACGGTGCATTAAAAGGCGCAGGTTAGCTCAATCGTTCAAGGAGAATAACTTTGCAATTGGGGAAGCTAGAAAGAATATTTCAAAATATTTGGGAGCATGATGGGGACACAAGAGAAAAAGCGCGCCCTTATCAAAATAAATTTCAAAAATATTCTTTTTGGGCGATGATACTTTTATTTATATTAGCCATTACAGTTGCTATAAGTACAAAGTTTATTGGTCTTTTTTTCTTGGCAGAAACTAACAGCGCTGATGTTTGTTGCTCTTTCACAAGTGTCAGCACTTCTATATCAGCTTTCATTTATATTTGAAGGGTTCAAAATATTGAAGGAACCTACAAGGCATTTTTTTAGAACCTGTGACTAAATCATCAGCTCATGATTACGATTTGGCTTTATCTCTATCACGCTTTGATGTGGCTCAACTTGAGTATGCTAAAAATAGATTGTTATTAGAATGTGAGCAAATGAAAAGCCGAGTAAATATATTAGTTGGTGCAATTGATAAAGTGGGGATTTTACCTGTAGCTGTTACTTGGTTTTTGGCGGCCTACAAATACTTTGATAAAGGAGCGTTGGTTTTTAGTGAGGTAGACTGGCTGGTTTATGGATTAATGGGTATCTATATCGTAGCGGTTCCAATATTGTTCTTTATCCAAAAACTTCAACGTTATATTTTGGTTATTGAGACAACATTGAATATCAAAACAAATAAAGGATTAGTGCCGAGTCGAGGAACGAGAGCTCGGGACTAATCCATGGTTCAAGAAGCCGCGGGTCATAGGGGAAAAGGTCGATAGTTTCAGGATGGTCTTGCAGGTTGGATCAGGTGGAAAGTTTGATGAAGACATTTAAAAGGCGGCTGTCCATTGAAAATCGGGTCATTGATCGTCAAGGATAT
>BBBM01000100.1 GCA_001311565.1 Desulfothermus okinawensis JCM 13304 | reverse complement strand
ATAAACGACCTTTTGATGAGATCTGGCGACCTCCCGAAGGCCCTGGGGGAGGGTTATAGTTAAGAGGAAATAATGGGTAGGGAGAAGTTTTTCCTATCTGTTTTTGTAGCCATTGATCCGATTTACTCTGCTGGCATGTTGGACAATGCCGGTTTCCGCAGCAACAGGGAATGGACTGTACAGTTCCACAGTGATGACAGGCATAAAGAATAGTTCCGAAAGACCCTCTTCTGCAATCAGTGATATCCTGGATGGTCTTTTTATGGATTTTAGGCATTCTGTCTCCATAAAGATCCAGATATTTCGGCCCATAGATTTGGAAGATTTTTTTGAATAGCGCTCATGACAACACCCCCTGCATCACCTGGGATATCCTTTCATGGGAATCGGTTTGGGCCTGTGTGGTAACATGCAGATAAACCATAGTGCTTTGTAATGTTTTATGTCCCAGGATTTTTTGGACATGCCGTATAGGGATATTAGCTTCCAGCAGATGTGTTGCGTAGGCATGGCGAAAGACATGGGGATGGATATGTTTTTTTAAACCCCAGACGTTTCACTGTGCGTTGTAAGACTCCCTGGACTCCACTATCACTGACGTGATTTTTTGCAAATTGGGAGTCTTTTCCTCCATTGTGGCCCAGGGCGGGAAAAATCCATTTGAGGTTACCATGGGTTTTATAGTATTTGCGTAAAGTCAATAATGTGATTTTCGGTAGAGGGACCATCCGGTCCATATCCCCTTTACCCCTATGGACATGAACCAGACCTCGATCAGAGAGGATATCCCTTACCTGCAATGAAGTCGCTTCCCTGAGACGCAATCCCAGGGAGTATAACGTGAGATAAAAGGTATGGCTTTGTAAGGTGGGAAGTGCATAAATGATCTTTCTCACTTCCTGAAGACTCAAAATGGTTGGAAGGGTTTGCTCACGTTTCCATGTGATTTCACTAAAGATATTCCAGGACCGGACAAGTGTCCTGGT
>BBBM01000099.1 GCA_001311565.1 Desulfothermus okinawensis JCM 13304 | reverse complement strand
GGGAGTTGAAAGTTGTGCCAGGGAAAATTTTAGAAAGGCCCAGGAAGCCTGGGGATTCAATGTGAGAACAGAGAAGACATGGCCGCCTGTTTTTCAGAACTCATAGACAGAGCAACTAAAAAAATATAACCAAAAAGTAGTAATATTAATAGACGAATATGACAAGCCAATACTTGATGTAATAGAGGACAGGGATCAGGCAAAGGAAAATAGGGAGTATTTAAGGGGGCTTTATTCAATAATAAAGGACAATGATGCGTATGTTAGATTTGCATTTTTAACAGGAGTTAGCAAATTCTCTAAAGCATCAATATTCAGTGGCCTGAATATGTTAGAAGATATATCCCTAAGCCCCAGGTTTGGTAATATTTGTGGATATACTCAAAAAGACATAGAGACCACTTTTTTTGCCTTATTTAGAAGGTGTTGATTTAAATAGGGTAACAGATTGGTATAATGGGTATTATTTTTTTAAAAGAGAGGCTATATAATCCATTTGATATACTTCAATTTATTAAAAATGATTGTATATTTGACAATTACTGGTTTGAGACAGGGACGCCCACTTTTTTTGATAAAATTGATAAAACAGAATAGATATTTTTTTTACCACGATTATCAGATATGGTTGTAGATAAAAAGATATTAAGTAGTTTTGATGTGGAAAACATAGACTTGGAAGTTATCTTATATCAGAGTGGGTATCTGACTATAGATAGCATTAGGCAGAAGAGGAGAGGAGATATAGAATATAGGCTCAGGCTTCCCAATGAAGAGGTAAAGATTTCATTAAATGACTATATTATAGATTATTTGTTTGAACAAAGACAGATTCGTATAAAGGCCCAAAATGACCTTTACGATGCATTAATGGATGAAGAAATAGATAAACTACAAAAGACTTTAGTATCCCTCTTTGCCTCAATTCCCTATAATTATTTTACAAAGAACAAAATAGATGAATATGAAGGATTTTATGCATCAGTGGTATATGT
>BBBM01000098.1 GCA_001311565.1 Desulfothermus okinawensis JCM 13304 | reverse complement strand
ATCAAAAATAAATATTAAAGGTTTGTTGTTTACTTTTAAATAAAAAGAGTTTGACAGATAGTATTGTATCCAAGTTTTTATAATTGGAATATATTCTTTTAAATCCGGACTCAACTTTCCATGAACAGACCACATTATGCAAAATTTAATACTTTTATTTAATTTAACAAAATTACGAATAGCATAATTTCTATGTTCAATTTTTTTTATTAAAATTCCAAAACCAATCAAATGCAAAGAAATCAACTCTGTGTTTAGCTGCCCAATTAATTTCCTTTTTCATAAAATCAGTAGTATCTAACCTTTCCCATCCTGTTATTGGTTCTCTGTTATCAAAACTTTTAAGAGGCTTATAAACGTTCCAATGCCAATCATTTTTTTCCATCCAGGAAAAATAATATATACCGATTAATATGCTATCATTTCCATAAAGAAATGTTGGTACAAACACCAAAATCAAAAATATTACTATTTTTTTTTGTTTCTCATTTTAACTCCTACTGCAATTTTTTTTAGATTATGATTTTCATAATTATTATAAATTTAAAAGTGTTGTTTCTAAAAAATTGACAATTATTGATGAAGAGTTATTCCCTATTTTATATAGATTCTTTTCAAGAAACAATTTGCACCTATCAAGGTATTCTAAATACCTTTCGGCATTTCTTATAGACAAAGCAACTTTAACTCCCTTTTTAATATTTATTTCTCTTACATATACTCCGATTTTATACTTTTTATAAGGGATCGGATTAGGAAAATTTTCTAATTCAAGATTAATTAAAATAAGACCTTTTGCAATTGCTTCTATTCCAATAGTCGAATTACCAACAATAGCAATATCACCATATTTTAATTCTAGTGGAATTCCCATTGATTGTAGTATGTTAGTTCTTTTTTTTTGATGGCAAATTCTTTAGTAATCTTTTATAAAAATTTGATATCTTCAGAAGGATGTACTTTAATATATATATTATTAAATAAGTCTTTAGGTAAAG
>BBBM01000097.1 GCA_001311565.1 Desulfothermus okinawensis JCM 13304 | reverse complement strand
CTAACAATTGGGTATTATGTAAAAAGTCAAGCGAAATAGCAAAGTAATAAAAAAAATTTTATTAAAGCATGGTTTAAGCTCCATTTGGCTTATTTAGAGGTAATAGCAGAATAAATATAAATGCAAGCTATTATTAACAGTTAGGGATTTGACCCTCCTGCATGACGTAGAATTAACAAATTTAAGAGGCAGCCGCAGTCTGCAACTAAGCGAGTATAGTACTTCGCATCCGATTGTTTGCGGTCTGCCAAGGTTTATAGACATTTAATTTATTCTACTACACCTATTACATAGGGTTTTTGATTTAACCATACATACCTTATCCTGGATAGTAATTTTTTTTGCTATTCTAATTATGGCCTGTTGTTTTTTTCATCCTGGTGATAAGTTTATTGTAAGTTTCTAAGAGTACTGGATCTTTCCTAATGGCCACCCAGGACGCTTCTATTAATGCATATTTTAATCTGGAGTTTTTCCTATAAGTTAATCCATATTCATAATAAGTATTGCCTGAAGAATATACAGATGGGGCAAGACCAACATAGGATTTTAATTGATCAAAATTTTTAAATCTATTCATGTCAATAATCTCAGATAAGACTATAATACCAATTTTAAATCCAATACCTGGTACTGTTCTTAATAAGTCAAAGGTTTGTTTAAAAGAAGAATTTTTTTATAAAAACTCTAACTTGTTTTAATATGTTATTCTGTTCTTTTCTCAAAAAACAAAGGGTATCTAAAAGAGAATATAAGGTTTTATCTCCAGGGCCGTTATTATCAATAGTTATAGAATATAGATAAGTGATAAAATTATTAGACCAAGAAGATGTATGTTTAGGTAGATTAATTCCATTATAATCCAAAAAAACTCTTTATTTGATTTTTACTCCTTGTGATATTTTGGGTATAAGTTAAATATAATCTGACAAGAGATCTTAAGTGCTGAGCTTCCTCAGATGGAACAAATATAGGCCTTAAATTATTATTTTCCAATTCTCTAGCCAATTTGTGAGAATCTATTTTATCAGATTTTTTTGTCTTTTTCCTTATGAGTAGAGGGAATATCAGCAGGATTTACTACCATACATTTAATGCCCAATTT
>BBBM01000096.1 GCA_001311565.1 Desulfothermus okinawensis JCM 13304 | reverse complement strand
ATCTCCGAGACTACACCTGCCCCAACAGTTCTTCCACCTTCTCTTATTGCAAACCTAAGTCCCTTCTCCATGGCTATAGGTGCTATCAACTCTACCTCAAACTGCGCATTGTCTCCTGGCATAACCATCTCCACTCCCTCTTCTAACTTGATCACTCCTGTTACATCTGTGGTCCTAAAATAAAACTGGGGCCTATAACCTGTAAAAAAATGGCGTGTGACGGCTCCCTCTTCCTTCTTCAATACATATACCTCTGCCTTAAACTTCGTATGCGGCGTTATACTACCTGGCTTCGCTACTACCTGTCCACGCTCTACTTCGTCCCTCTTTATCCCCCTCAACAGTATCCCTACATTGTCTCCTGCCTGACCCTGATCCAATGTCTTCCTGAACATCTCTACGCCTGTCACCACTGTCTTCTTCGTCTCGCCTAATCCTACTATCTCTACCTCATCTCCTACCTTCACTATCCCACGCTCTACCCTTCCTGTTACCACTGTGCCCCTTCCTGATATGGTAAATACATCCTCTATGGGCATCAAAAATGGCTTGTCTATCTCCCTAACTGGCTCAGGTATATACGAATCTACCGCCTCCATTAACTCAAATATGCACTTCGCTTCCTCACTGTCTGGATCGTCACTCTCCAACGCCTTCAATGCACTACCATGTATCACTGGTATGTCATCCCCTGGAAAATCATACTGACTAAGTAGCTCCCTCACCTCTAACTCCACTAACTCCAATAACTCCTCATCATCAACTAAATCTACCTTGTTCAAAAATACCACTATGCTGGGCACTCCTACCTGCCTGGCTAGCAATATGTGCTCCCTGGTCTGAGGCATTGGACCATCTGTAGCCGCTACCACCAATATGGCACCATCCATCTGCGCTGCACCTGTTATCATGTTCTTTATATAGTCCGCATGACCAGGACAATCCACATGAGCATAATGCCTATTGGGTGTCTCATACTCAACATGCGCTGTGGCTATGGTTATACCCCTCTCCTTCTCCTCTGGTGCCTTGTCTATCTCATCAAATGGTACATACTCAGCACTCCCATACTTCAAACTCAACTGCTTCGTTATCGCCGCCGTCAACGTCGTCTTACCATGATCTATGTGACCTATCGTCCTATGTTTACATGTGCTTCCGCCTCTCAAACTTCTCCTTCCCCATAACTACCCCCTGCT
>BBBM01000095.1 GCA_001311565.1 Desulfothermus okinawensis JCM 13304 | reverse complement strand
ATCAGTTAGTGTAGTGTTGGAATCAGTGGTATAAGAATATAGAGTTCCATTATGATAAAAAGATAGAGTAACTCCATCTTCAATTAGAGTGACATTATCTGGTTCAGGGATTCCTTGAGTTACGCCAGTTGCAGGATCACCATCATCCACCCCAATTATAAGGTGATGGGCCTTAGCAACATGATTTATAGTTAAGGAGTAAGTTCCAGTATGTGCAGAATTAGAAACAGTTACAGAAGCTACATCTTCATCAGAAGAAGAAGCCGATTTGGTGAGGAAAGAAGAGGAGGTATCTATATTATCAGCTGCCTGATACAGATCAACGAGTTTGGAACTAAGGGAGGTATAGTTGTCTTTTCTTGTCTGCTCGCTCTGTATGTCTTGCTCAATGGGAGTGAGTAGTTGCAATTGCTTTACATGTACCAGTTGATCCACTATGTCATCTGGTAAGCCACTGGGCCTACCATTGGGATATGCATTGTATATGGAGCCAAGGCTCATAAATCCTCCCTTAACTGGTGGAGTTTTTTTAATTCCTTTGCGGCCTCTGAAAATCCATCATAGAGTTTTTGCATTATCTCCTCAATGTCTTTCAAAGAGTCAAAATCTTCTTCCACCCAATCCTTGCCATCTCTTTTATCATAAAACCATAGAGCTTTTCTAACTGATTAACAAGTTCTTTATCTCCATGTTCCCTGTCCAGTGTGGCATGGAGTTCTGTTATAATTGCCATTGCCCTGGACCTGAAGTCTCTGGCCCTTGCTTTTTCTCCCTTTGTCCAGAGTTCTCTTGCCTGCTTTAAAAATCTTATCCCCCTTCAAAGAGTTTTAAAAGGATATCTTCCCTGGAGGCAGATTCAATGGAACTTTTTTTGATATGCAAATGCAGCATCTTTAACCATACTTTCAAATCTCCTTGTGATTTTGTTTATGGTGGCTTAAAAAAATAGAAATGTGTCGTTGCTAATTTTATTTCAGGATGTAACAAAAGGGGGATTTTCGTCAACTATTTTTTTTGAACAAGGGGGCCCAGGGCCCCCTTTATAATTAGAGTCCTCCGAGGAGCTGTAGTGCAATTGCCGGGTTCTGATTGGCCTGTGCAAGCATTGCAGCAGCTGCCTGACGTTTAATGTTGTTTTGTGTAAGCTCTGCTGCCTCTTTTGCAACATCTGCATCCAAGACTCTGGAGTTTGCATCCACCAGTTTTTGTACGTAATTATTTAAGTTATTGATTGTTGACTCAAATCTGTTTTGAGTAGCACCTATCTTT
>BBBM01000094.1 GCA_001311565.1 Desulfothermus okinawensis JCM 13304 | reverse complement strand
TATATATTTTATATTTGTATTCTAATTTCTTCTCTTAAAAATTTTATAAGATATAGAAGGAAAGAAAACGCTATATATTTTTTTATACTTCTTCTTTTTATATCACATTCAATTTTAGCGGGGCATGCATTAATGGCACCTTTACCAGGTACATATATTGCTCCTATAATTTCTTTAGTCTTATTAGATAATAAGACTAAAAGGAGAATTAATTTTGAAAGAAAGACCAAAATATCTGGATGAAAAAAATATATTTATAGCATCACATAATTGGTTTATTTGTAATGGAAGAGATATATTATTATTAGATACTAATATTTCTCTTGGTAAAGTATTGCAAATTTATACTTTTGAATTTTTTTTACCCTTATGCAAATTCCATAACAAAAACTAAAAATCTTAAAAATATAGTTAAATACTTTGGTTACGATTGGCAGTTACGTTTTTTTTCATTCAAAATTTATTGCTAAAAGTGAATATAAGAATAGCTTTTATGACATTCTCTTAATGTATGATGTTAATAATAAACCTATGATTGAAAATTTAAATTTAATAGCTACTGAATTGTTAAAAAAAAATATTAATCTAGCTGCAATTACAATAGATAATAATATAAGAAAACAAATAATTAAAGGAATTCCTGTTTATTTTTTAAGTAACTTTTATAAACTTATTAAAGAAAAAGAAGTATTTTTTTTAAAAAAGAAACATTATAAATAATATAAAAAAATATAAAGGTTGTATTTATAATAATTTCAAAAATTATGAAATACCTCAAAGAAATATAAAAAAAATTTTTTTTAGGTATATAAATACTCGAATCGCTCAAACTATAAGAGAAATATTTGCAATTGAAAATTTATTTAAGACACTTAATCCTAAAATATTTGTAAGTTCAACGGATGCTCATAAAATATCCCGTATAGGTGTCTACTTAGCCAAAAATTATGACATTAATACGTTTGTTATTCAACATGGAGCTCCAGTGTGGGAATATGCTTATACTCCGGTTATTGCTGATAAAATATTTGTATGGGGGGAAGAATCTTACAATTGGTTTAAAGAAAGAGGTGTCCCTGAAGAAAAGCTTATTATTACTGGATGCCAAGGTATGACATTCTACAGCCTGATATCGAAAAAAATAGATATTAAAGATATTAATTTTGGTTTAAAAGGAAAGCCAAATATTTGTTTATTTACTAATCCTATTGATCTAAATACAAACAGTAAAATAATTAAATATTTTGTATCTTTACCTAAAGACTTATTTAATAATATATATATTAAAGTACATCCTTCTGAAGATATCAATTT
>BBBM01000093.1 GCA_001311565.1 Desulfothermus okinawensis JCM 13304 | reverse complement strand
AAGGCGCTGCAGTGGACCGTCAACCCGCTGCGCTTCGCTTGCGGACCGTCGGCCACTGAGCTTGGCCGTTATGATAAAAGAATAAAAATAAGAGGAAAAAATGAGCACTGTTAAAGAAGAAGTCAAAAGCTTATTAGAAAGACTTCCACGGGACTGTACTATTGAAGATATTCAATATCATCTTTATGTGTTAGAAAAAAATTCAAAAAGGGATTCACCGAGCAGAAAAGGAAGGAACCATTTCCCATGAAGATGTAAAAAAAGAGATTAAATAAATGGCTTATAGAATAGCATGGTCTCCTGAGGCAATAGAAGATATAGAGTCTATCGCTAAGTATATAGAAAGGGATTCATTGTTTTATGCGAAATCAGTGGTTGATAAGCTTTTTAGAACAACTGAAAATTTAAAGAGATTTCCCAAGATAGGAAGAGTCGTTCCAGAATTAGGAGACAAAGACATAAGAGAACTGCTTGTTTATAGTTATCGTGTTATATATCAGATTAAAGAGAGTCATATATTGATAATTGGAATAATCCATGGCAAAAGACAATTTGAAAATGTGGTAGAAAAATACAAAATTTCATAACATGCCAGTCCAGCGGACGGGCTATACGCCCGCCGCTGACTTTAGACGTTAGGCGTAAAAATAAAAATACAGGAGACCAATCATGACGACATTGCTTGAGAAAGCTTTTGAAGAAGCATCAAAATTATCGGAATTAGAGCAAAATGCTCTCGCACGCTGGTTGATTGATGAAATTATATCAGAAAAAAAAATGGGAGAAAGCATTTGCTGAATCAGAAGATGTATTAGATAAACTAGCGAATGAGGCGCTCATGGAACATGCAAAGGGTAAGACAAAACCTCTAGACATTAATCGGCTATGACATCCCATACCACAGAACGGTTCCGTAAGCTACTAGCTCAATTACCAAAGCAGATTCAAAAACAAGCGAAAGAAGCTTACATCCAGTTTGAAAAAAAATCCTTATCATCCAGGACTCCGTTTCAAACGGGTACATTCGAAGTTACCAATCTATTCAGTTCGCATATCAAGGGATTATCGTGCACTGGGTATACAACGGGACGGTGAAATAATTTGGTTTTGGGTAGGATCACATTCAGACTATGATAACATATTGAAAGAAATGAGGAACGCCTAACAAATAAAGGATTAGTGCCGAGTCGAGGAACGAGAGCTCGGGACTAATGCATGGTTCAAGAAGCCGTGGGTCATAGGGGAAAAGGTCGATAGTTTCAGGATGGTCTTACAGGTTGGATCAGACGGAAAGTTTGATGAAGACATTTAAAAGGCGGCTGTCCATTGAAAATCGGGTCG
>BBBM01000092.1 GCA_001311565.1 Desulfothermus okinawensis JCM 13304 | reverse complement strand
GTCGAAAACAGAACCAATTAGATGCAATGTATATAAGACCCTACTATAATTTTACAGGGGCTAACTATTTTGTTTAATAGCGTTAGAAATCAAATAGTTTCTTGACATTGTGATATCCTTCTAACTACATGCAAGGCATGTCTCATTTGCATAAGAATATAAAGAAGGGAAGGACATATTATTATATTAGAAAAATTCCAAAGAGAGCAGTTTTTTAGACAAAGCAAAACAAAAGAATTTGGGAACATACGTCCTATCTACCAATGGACAGATAGCAAGATAAGGTGTCACATACTATGTTGTATAGTGACATTGACCTACCTAAATCCAAGCTGAAATGCTCTTTGCCTATGGGTATAAAATAATAGGAAAGGAAAACAAATGTTAGTTAAATATGGAAAAAAAATTTAATCCAGACCCCAAATGTTTAATAGTTTTTAACCATATTGATAAATGCGGGGGAAATACTTTTTGTAGAATTTTGGAAGAATACTTTTGTTCAAAAGGTAATAACGAAACATTTTTTTTCACTATTAACTATATATTCAATGCAATAGTCCTGTATAATTTAAGATATTTTCTAAAAAAAAAGAAATTAATAGTACTAACAGGACATTGTAGTTGGAGATCAGAGGAAATTTTGGAAGATCATGAAGATAGAGATATTTATTATATAACGTTACTTAGGGACCCTGGGACCGTTTAATTTCTGAATATAGATTCTATTCTTATAGGGGGTATATAAAATGTAATTTTGAATCTTATTTATATAGCAGTAGAGGTACAAATTTTTTATACTAATTGGTTGGGAAACGGAAACTTAGAACTGGCCAAAAAAAACTTTAGCAAATTCACATTACCTTTTTGGTTTAGTTGAGAGATATGACGATTTCTTAAAAATTTTTGCTTATTATTTTGGCAAAAAAAAAGATTATTTATTCAGCTCAAAATGTATTAAGGCCTTTTCTAAATACTGATAAAAATAAGGATTATGCCAAATACAAAAGAACTTTTTTTTTTTAAAAAAAAATGACAAGGATATTGAATTATATCAGTGGGCCAAAGAGTTATTTGAAGACAGGATGAATAACTTAAATAAAGAACTGCAACTAATAGAAGTTAAGAAATCAAATATCGAAAAGACTTCTAGAGAACTTGGAGGTTTTTTTAAATATCCTACAAGTAAACTTTCTGAAAAGGAAAAACTTCTAATAAAACACTATTCAAAACAAACCGCTAATACTTTTTAATTTAATATATAGCTTTTATAGGGAATATGGACTATGGGAAAAATATGTTGGAGCAATAGATAGTTTAATTGAATTCTTTAAAAAAATCTTTAAAGAGAGC
>BBBM01000091.1 GCA_001311565.1 Desulfothermus okinawensis JCM 13304 | reverse complement strand
ATGTTTTCTTAATAGGTTTCAAAAATCCTAGAGGGTGTTTAGGGGGTAAAAATTAGTTTTTTTAAACTTGCCTGTCTTTTTTTGTATTGTCTTAAATCTTTTTGCTAATACTTTTGTAAATATGACGTTTTTTTAAAATTGTTACTCTCGTAGCCATGAGCCAAGTCCACGATGGAGTGGATCTTGGCGAAATGGCAAGAGAAGCACGAAGCCGAAGCGGGAGCGAGGCGGAGTGTAAAAGCGGAGCAAGCGAGGCGTGGACGCTTTCTAGCACACACGTCCGAGCGAACAGCGGAGCATCTGGGCTTGTTAATAGGTTCATATTTGAGAATTGATTTTTTTATATAATTATATTTGACTTTTTTTGTTGATTTATTGTATAATATACGTATGAAAAGTAGGAAATTAGGTAAGGTTAAAGTAACTCTTACGTTGCGGGAAGAAAATTATAATAATTTTAGAAAGTTATGTGAGGGTATGGGGCTTTCTGTATCTTCTGCTTTAGATATTATAATATATTTTATTTTAAAATATGGTGATAATTTAGATAAATATATAAAGGAAGATTTGTTTGATAAGGTATTAGATGATTTAAAGGGGTTGATAGAAGTTAAGGATTAATGGGATAAAAAAAAGGGAGTGCTGGCAACACTCCCTAACCATAAAAACAATGGCAACCATTAAGTTAACAAATAGAATAGCTACATTTTGTTTTAAAGTCAATAAGGGAAATCCTAATCCACCTAAACGGGGTAAGGTTAAGGGTTTTTCTAAGTCATCTTATAATCGTCTTAGAAAACTGTTATTTTCTATACAAGATAATCCTACCTTATTTATTACGTTAACATATCCGTCTGTATTTCCAGACCCTAAATCGTCTAAAGAGCATTTGCACTCTTTTAAAGATTTGTTTGCAAAGAAGTTTCCTGAAGCATTTGGTATTTGGAAGTTAGAGCCACAAAAGAGGGGTGCGCCACATTATCATTTAGTTATTTATGGTTTGCATTTAAAGAGTAAAAGAGAGTTTTTAGGATTTAAAAATTGGTTATCTCAAGCCTGGTATAGGATAGTAAAAAGTGGGGATAAAAAACATTTGTCGGCTGGTACGCAAGTAATAAATTTGGAGTATATACAAGAGAAAAAGGGACAGGATTTGGATATACTTAATCTTTATGTGTCTAAGTATGTATCAAAAGAGGTTCATTTTTCTTGGTGGGATTTTCCAGGGCGTTATTGGGGTTGTATAAATCGTAAATTATTAAAGTCTAAGATTGCGGAAACGTATAATATTACTGTTACAGATTCTTTTTTTTATAGAGTTAGAAGGGTTTTAAGGTTAAAGATGCGTAGTATTTATAGGAATAGATTTAGATTTAAGGGGTTTAAGTATAATTTAACAATGGTTTTTAAAAGTCATAATTATTTTATGGATTTTTTGATAAATATGATGAGGTTATTTTTTGATGATGTAGGTAATGGTATAATAATAAATAATTATTTAATAACTGATTGTAAAATTCTAGTATAGAGTGGAGGAATATTTGCACTTGAGTGCAAGCTAAAATAAGCAATCGGGGCTGGAAATAAAAAAAACTATATAACCAATAACTAGTATATAATAAATTATCATAGTTGTATAAAAAAACTATATGCAAAGTAACTATAGACAATACAAATATATAACCAAAATATAAAAAAACGAGCTAAAAAGAGGTTAATAAACCAAGTTATAAAAGGTATACTTTAATAGTAGTTAAGAAAATTCTTATGAATTAAGGATATTCTTATATTTAATATTATTAAAAAAAGGAAGATGTAAAAGACTATTATACTAGTGCTTAGGATGCACTTTAT
>BBBM01000090.1 GCA_001311565.1 Desulfothermus okinawensis JCM 13304 | reverse complement strand
AGTAAGATGGTATCAAGAATATACAAAAAAGTCAAAATTGCATAAAGGAAGGAAACTCGATAATAATAAAAAAATGAAAGCTAAAAGTAAAAAAAGAATAAAAACAGAGCAAGCTAATTATACGACCCATACCGTAAAGACCTATGAGATAAGCAATAAAGTAAAGAAAAAGCGAGAAAAAAATACTCAGAGAAATTATAAAGAATTTTTTTATCTTTTTTTTGAGAAAAGAATAGAAAGAAATAGGGAAAAAATGGACATAATCAAATTAAAAAGGTTTTTTTTTACCAAAAGAATAAAAAAATTATACTATCATAATGGAATTTCTTGTCTCCATGAAATATTAAATCTGTGATTGAATAATAAGGCCAGAATATGGAAATTAGTATTGAAGATATAATTATTAAAACAAACAAAAAAAGTACACTTATAATTTTTATCTATTAAGTTAATCAAAGAAATTGAAAATAAAAAGCTTGTTATATAAATAAAAGTTGGAAGGTGGGTCGTAATGATTAGTATTAAAAGAATAAAGATATAAAAAAAGATAGATGCTTTTTTATATTCGAAATATTTGAAAGAAAGATAAAATAATAAAAGAAACATACAGAATGCAAACGTAGAGGGATAAGGCACTACGTAAAATAAAAATCCAATATAAAAAAAAACCACTCCAATTATAAGAGCCAAGAGGCCACAAAAAGAGAAAAAGTAATAACAATAAGGTCAATTTGTTAATTTGCTTTGAATCATTACAAAAAGTAACAACAGGCAATCTCAATGCTATTAAGAATATAATAAGGTTTAGTAAACCAAAAATACGCAAAATATCCAACGCCGTTAAATGTAAGATTTTTGCAATCCCCGCCAGAAGGAGGGAGTAAGGACTAAAAAATGGGTGGGAGGTAGGAATACCAAATAACGGGTGTTTTGGTCTTAGATAATTATAAATTAATTCATTGATAACAGCGGCGTGTTCCCAGAAATCTCCTATCCAGTGATTGTAAATAGCATGGAAAAGATATAGTATACATAAAGTAAAACAAATAACAACATAAAGATATTTGTACAATAGATAGAAATGGTATATTTTTGGGGAACGTAGTCTAGGATTCATTTCTTTAATAAAAGCGTTTTATGGAGGTGTTTCAAAAACTGTGTAAATCCTTTTTAAGGCAAGATAGGGGAAAGGATTAAGTATTGCAGGAAGGAGAAAAAAAGAGATAGGCAAGCTCCCCTAGGGGAGCTTGGGGAGAGAAGCCTTAAAAAGGAGGTTATTTTTTTATGTTAGTAAACAAAGAAGAGATAATCAAATTGTACAAAGAGGGGAAAGTTAAAGATTCTGAAGGGTTAGATGGTATTCTCAAGAAGGTTATGAAAGATATTATTGAGACTTTATATCAAGCTGAACTTACTGAATTTTTAGGATATTCCCCATATGAGAAATCAAATAAACATACTG
>BBBM01000089.1 GCA_001311565.1 Desulfothermus okinawensis JCM 13304 | reverse complement strand
ATCTTCCTCAAACTCTCCGCCTGATCCAACCTGCAAGACCATCCTGAAACTATCGACCTTTTCCCCTATGACCCGCGGCTTCTTGAACCATGGATTAGTCCCGAGCTCTCGTTCCTCGACTCGGGACTAATCCTTTATTTGTTGGACTAATCCTTTATTTGTTCGAAGAATTTATATAATTTCTGTTTTGATGTTTATGTCTCCATCATCCTTTTTTTTGAATTCTAATTCTTACAACTTTAAGGTTAATATTAAATGGGTTTAGCTGAAACATGGAAATAAATTTACCTTCGATAGCATTCCATACTCGATCGCATGCTCTCCCCGCGTCTATAATTAAAAGAATCGCATTTTTTTACTTTTTTTACATACGGCCTGTTCAACTATTTGACTTAAAGCGTTCTTTATATCATACTCGTTATGTTGGGTTTTGTTGCTGGTTTGTTGAGCTCTTATATATTTTACCTCTATTATAACATTTTCATCATTTTTAGGTCTGTAGTCAGATTTTAATGATCCATATCCGAATAAAGCTTCTTCGCTTGAAGAGTCTTTTTCTAAACTGCAACATTTTTCAAATTCAAGTGACCCCAGAAGATCATTTTCTCCTTTATTAAGATTATCCTTCAATTTGTCTTTTTTTGTCGTTAAAAAAATTGAACTATCTTTTGTAAAAGATTAGCTGTTGACATATTATTTCCTTCGAACGTAGAGCTCAGGGGCCGACAAGACCGCAAGCCGAAGGCGCAGCGGGATTGGCGGTCCCCTGCAGGGACTTGTTCGGCTTTAAATCATTTTCAATAAATATCCCTTCTATGACCTACTTTTAGAATATAAATCTCTTTATTTTCCCAAGTTACATCAAAAAGAACCCTGTAGTTGCCAATTCTTAATCTAAAATCAGCTAATGGATGATTTGTTAAGTGCTTTATCTGAGTAAGATTTGGAAAATCCTGCAATTCTTCAATTCCCTTCTTAATTTTTGGTAGATTTTGTGGTGCAATCTTTTTCAAGTCTTTCAAAATACCTTTTGCATAAATTATTTTAAACATCTATATCATTCCATATTTCACTGTGAGTCAGAACCTCACCATTTGCAATTTCCTTTCTACGTTTTGCAAGTTCTTCCTGTAATCCTTTATATTTTGATTGTTTGAGTAAGAGATTAACAAAATATTGAATTTTTTTGTTTGTCTTTATCATCAAGCTTCTGCAAAATATTTTGATCCATTGCGTTCATCTTATACCTCGTCTTTTTTTGCCGAACGTCAAGGGTCACTTGCCGCTATGGAGCAAGGCCGAAGGCCGCAGCGGAATAGCGGTCAAGTGCAGACATTATGCTAAAAAGTAATTTACCAGCTTACTCCTCCCAGGATATAAGTAGGATATAAATAATAAACCTTATACCCCAGGAGATAGTTTATGAAACACCAAACACAGATTAAAGAAATTTCTTTTAAAGGTAAAGATTTTTTCATAGGAATTGATGTAC
>BBBM01000088.1 GCA_001311565.1 Desulfothermus okinawensis JCM 13304 | reverse complement strand
AGGACTTCTGGTAGGCGTACTGAGATGGCATCAAGGAGTAATTTTGCTTTTCCAGTGGGAGAAGGTATTTTAAAACAGTGACCTTTTTTTGTTTACTGTTATTTTTAGTGAACAAATTTGTGACAATATCTCTACACCTTCTAGCACTGTTATATTCACAGACTCCCAGGCCTCTTGAAGATACTTAACCAATATATAAGCAAGCATTACAACAAATACATGGCCTCTGGTACTTCCTTTTGTTCTAACAAACACTGGCCTTACATTTAGGGTAGATTTCGAAGTCCTGAAAACCTGTTCTACTAAAGCCAAATCTTTGTACCGATCATGAACTGTTTTTTTATCTGCTACTTCTTTTTTTGAGATCGGTTTTTATCACATAGCATCCATCAAGCATTTGTTCTTGCTTTAATGCTTCTTCGTCTATTGCAAGATAAAGCTTCTACCAGTTGACTTTACACTAGCCCATTTTCCTATTTGTAGCTTCTCTATTAGAGCTGTTAGATTTTTTTATGGCCACTTCAATCCTGGCCCTGGGATGTTCTTTTAAGTATTTGTTTTTCTCTTCAATTTTCTTTTTTTATATAAACAATCTTTTTTTTCTCGATGATTATGAAGATCCTTTTGCCTTATAGGGTTCCTTCTTAAGATATAACGCACTGAGCCATCAATAACCTCACACAAATCCTTATCAAAAAAAGGTAAGCTGTATAACTCGCCATTGAAGAAGACTTCTTATCTGCTCCTTTGTAATTGCTGTAATATAGTGAAAACCCTCAGGCAAACTCTCTATTTGTCCTGTTTTTATCATACCCCTGTCACCTACAAATGTGACTTTTTGGCACCCAAATCTCTCTGCTACTTTTTTTTACCTGAGAATAAAACGTCTTCATGTCAGATGTATTCCCCTTAAAAACTTCAACTGATACAGGCATTCCCTCATCATCACAAAGCATCCCTATCACTATCTGCTTTTTACCCTTTTTACCGTCACGATTGTATCCATACTCAGCAAAATAATTCTTCTCTCCCTCCAAATAACTACTGGTAACATCATACAAAAAAAAGATTTATCTGCCCCTTTTTCCCCCTAGCTTCCAATAATTTCTCCTCTATCTTCTCCTGATTATTCGCCAACCATTTTAGATTATCGTAAAGATCATTTTCATCAAAGCCCCTCTTCAAACCCAATATTTCCAATACCGCATGCTGCTGTGCCAACCTCACAGAAGAAAGCCTTGAACCCTGCATTATTACCCTTGCCAATACCTGCCACAGGGCCAGCTTCCCCTCTGTGCTTCTCCCCAAGGCCCTTACTATACCCAACCTATCAGCACACTTATACAGCGCCCATACAGCCCCTACAGAAAGTCCCTGCTCCAATTTTATATCTTTAGCAATGTTTACTAACTGAGCCAAATTACCCTTACACTTAAGTGCCAGTTTTATTGCATCAATCTCTTCCCTGGAACAATGAGAAAGATTTGCTATAGTCCTCTTTTTAACTTTTCCGTCTTCTCTATAAGATTCACGGAGCAGTATAGAATTATATATCTTCTTACCATGTTTTACTTTGTTCTCAACTA
>BBBM01000087.1 GCA_001311565.1 Desulfothermus okinawensis JCM 13304 | reverse complement strand
TAAAAACATTTTTAAAGACTCAATTTTAGTTCTAAATGTGATGATGCTATTATTTTTAGATGTTAATAATTTATTTAGTGTTATAATTTTGCATCGACTAAGGAAATTTTTATTAAATAAAAAAATAATTCTTCTATCGGGCCATTGTACTTGGAAGGTGGAAAAGGTCCTACTGGATTATAAAGAGAGGGATATATATTATCTGACAATATTGAGGGAACCATGGAATCGTATGATTTCTGAAGTTAATTTTATGTGTTATAAGGGTTTTAGGGAAGTGGCAGACTTTGAGTCTTTTTTTAAGAGCACGTAAACAATACTATACCAAGTGGTTGGGGGATGATAATTTGGATTTAGCTAAACAAAATTTGCAAAAATCATATTATCTTTTTGGTTTGGTTGAAAAATATGAGGATTTTTTTGAGATTGTTTGGTTATTATTTTGGTAATAATAATATTATTTATAGTAAGAGAAATGTCTTGAAAGATTTTTCCCAAAATACTGAAAGAAAAATTTTTTTTCTAAATATAAAGATATGTTTTATAAAATTAATAGTCAGGACATAGAATTATATCATTGGGCAAAAGCTTTATTTGATAATAGACTAAAAAGAATAAGCCACAAGATACAAATGATTAATATAGACTGTATTGGTCTAGATAAGGCTCCTAAAGGTAGCGGTGGGTTTCTCCAATACAAAAGAAAACACATTTTAGAAAAAGAAGAGTTGCTAAAGGAGCAAATACAAAAAGACCCATGTTCAATGAATACTTTAATATATAGATTCTATGATGAGTATGAATTATGGGAGAAGTACGTAGGGGCTGCAGAAAGTTTAATTGATCTTTTTAAGAAAGAGTTAAAAGATATCCAATTTGCTAATGATGCAATTGTCATTAAACAACTAACGAACCTGTTATCAGGGAAGGAAAAAATTTTATCACAAAAAAAGATAGATGTTAAGGAAGTAGAGAGACAAATAATATTTTTCAACGAGTTTTGGTCTAACCTTTTAAAACAAGTTGTACATAGATACAAATTAACACTTCGAAATAAATTTCCTTTTAAGGACTTTTACCTTTTTTGCAAAAATACTGTTTACCAAAAAAATAGGGTTTTATGGTATTTCTAGTTGTTTTATGTTGCATTATGATGCTATTAACAGGTATCTAAACAACTGTGAAATTTTCCTGTTTGACTCAGATAAAAATAAGCATGGTAAAAAAAATAGACACTCTAATTATAAATCCACCTGAAAAAATTGTAGATATTAAACCAGAAATAATAATTATTACATCGGCCTTTTATTACGAAATATTTAGTTACCTAACAGAATTAAAAAAAGATAAACAAATTAAGTTTTAGAATAGCACGGCTTGAAAACCACTTTTATCAATATTTATAAGAGATTTAATCAAATTGGTAGGTTATGGGGGATTAACATTTAAAAGTACAGAATTTTGTGGTCCTAACTTTTATATTTTCTAGTTAGTTATTGACTTTATTTTGGTCTATTGGTGATATTTTATTGAAGTCAAACATAGAGCCGGGTATGTTTTTGAAAATATCTAACGGAAGTTCACCCCTACAAATTAGTATAACATATTGAATATTAATCAGGACTTTCACCTTTTTGAATATTTTTTTTATAATTTTATCAATAAAATTAGTAAGTTAGATGC
>BBBM01000086.1 GCA_001311565.1 Desulfothermus okinawensis JCM 13304 | reverse complement strand
AAACAATATCCAAAAATTCTTTATCTCATGTTTCAATTCCTCATAGGTAATGTAACAACAAGATAAAACCGAAATAACTTTGCGAGAGATAACATTGTTTCAATTCCTCATAGGTAATGTAACAACCGGAAAATAGACTAAATCAATTTATTTTACAAAATATGTTTCAATTCCTCATAGGTAATGTAACAACCTAATTTAGAAGTTAATATAATCAGAAAATCAAGCGCGTTTCAATTCCTCATAGGTAATGTAACAACATACAAAAAAAGATGATAGAAGAAAAAGAAGAAATGTTTCAATTCCTCATAGGTAATGTAACAACGATATGTGTTCTTGGCGGATAAGCTCTTCATAGTGTTGTTTCAATTCCTCATAGGTAATGTAACAACTGAAAGCGAGGGGGAGTGGGCAAGTTGGGAATAAGGGTTTCAATTCCTCATAGGTAATGTAACAACTCAAATAAATATAGTATCTAATATAAAACATATATTTGTTTCAATTCCTCATAGGTAATGTAACAACTAAAACTTGCACGTGAGTGCAGTTTAAAAGAACTAAGGTTTCAATTCCTCATAGGTAATGTAACAACGAGGCTCTCAAGAAACCAGAATTAGAAGTAACTTAGTTTCAATTCCTCATAGGTAATGTAACAACATTATACTTATACACAGTTGCAAAAGTATAAGGATTCGTTTCAATTCCTCATAGGTAATGTAACAACAAGAAGATTATAAAAGTAAAATAGAGGAGGAGGAAAGTTTCAATTCCTCATAGGTAATGTAACAACCCCGACAGGTAATGTGGCCATAAAGGCAAAAAATAGGTTTCAATTCCTCATAGGTAATGTAACAACATTATACTTATACACAGTTGCAAAAGTATAAGGATTCGTTTCAATTCCTCATAGGTAATGTAACAACAAGAAGATTATAAAAGTAAAATAGAGGAGGAGGAAAGTTTCAATTCCTCATAGGTAATGTAACAACATTTTGTAAACGGGGAAGAATTAGAATGGTTTACTGTGTTTCAATTCCTCATAGGTAATGTAACAACTCCCTGCAAGCATTGGGCATAATTCATCTAATTCAATGTTTCAATTCCTCATAGGTAATGTAACAACATTTTTATTGCCTGTAAAGTTGACTTTTTCAACAAAGTTTCAATTCCTCATAGGTAATGTAACAACTTTTATGGATTTCACTGGTATTTCTGTCAATACTGCGTTTCAATTCCTCATAGGTAATGTAACAACGAAAAATACTTAAAATCAAGAAAGGAGGAAAACCAGTTTCAATTCCTCATAGGTAATGTAACAACTATATTTCCCTTATTAATCCTGTTGATACCTTTCCTTGTTTCAATTCCTCATAGGTAATGTAACAACTGTGGTGGCAGGATTATTTTGCAAAGCTCTAAATAATGTTTCAATTCCTCATAGGTAATGTAACAACTTACACAGGGCTTGCAGTTGATTTTCATTGGGCTGTGTTTCAATTCCTCATAGGTAATGTAACAACATAGAAATGGACTATTAACAGCAGCTAGAAAAATGGGTTTCAATTCCTCATAGGTAATGTAACAACATGAAAAACAAATAAAGAAACTTAATCAAGAAAATTAGTTTCAATTCCTCATAGGTAATGTAACAACAAGCCCAGTTTGGGTTTTAAAAAAGGAGGAGAACTAGTTTCAATTCCTCATAGGTAATGTAACAACCCGTCTAGATAACGGTCAGTATTCAAG
>BBBM01000085.1 GCA_001311565.1 Desulfothermus okinawensis JCM 13304 | reverse complement strand
GTGCCTAAATTATAAGCACCACCCTTTATTCCATGAGCCTCTTTTGCTATTTTTTTCCATGTCTTCAACATTTATTGCTCTTCTAATTATATCTATCTGATTTTCAACATTTATTATAAATTTTTCTAATACATCCAACAAAAATTCCTCGTCATTGTCAAACTCCTCTAAAGCTTTATCCAGATTTAATGCAAAATTCCTAGTTATTCTTTCATTGTCATGATCTGATTTTGAGAGAGGTTGGTGTTTTAAGTTGTTGGCTACCCACCGGCTTACCAAAGCAATAAGCTCTTTTTTTTCTAATGGGTTTGGATATGTAATCATCCATTCCACAACTTAGACACTTTTCTTTATCAGATTTTAGGGCATGGGCTGTCATAGCTATAATAGGTGTTGGACTCAAATTATTTATTCTCTCAATATGTCGTATCTTTTCAGTTGCAGTATATCCATCCATCTCAGGCATCTGAATGTCCATCAGTATTAGGTTGTATCTATTTTTCTTAAACAGTTCAATGGCCTCAAGACCATTAGATGCTAAGTCCACGCAAAATCCAGCTTTCTCTAAATGTCTTTTCACCACTCTTTGATTCGATTCATAGTCCTCTACAACCAATACAGAACCGAGACATATCTCATCACATTTAACTGAGACTAATTCAGTGTCCAATGCTACCTTATCAAAGGTCATATCCTCTTTCTCAGGGATTGGAAGGTTTAAGGTAAAAGAAAAAAACAGTGCCCCTACCTTCCTCACTTTCACATTTTAACTCTCCTCCCATAAGTTCAATTAATTCTTTTGAGAGTGAAATGCCTAGTCCAGTTCCCCCAAATTTTCTGGTAAAAGAGGTATCCGCCTGGACAAAAGGCTCAAAAATATCATTTAATTTTGATTTAGGTATTCCAATACCTGTATCTTTTATATAAAGTCTAAAGGAAACCCTGTCCTTTTCTTGTTCCAAGATTTTACATATCAAGCCAACACTACCCTTTACAGTAAATTTTACTGCATTTCCCAATAAATTGTAAAGAACCTGTCTTATTCTAGTGGGATCTCCTATAACAGCTGGTGGCAAATTATCTGGAATGTCATAATAAAAATCTAAACCCTTGTCTTTGGCCCTTAAAGAGAATATATTGGTTATTTCATTCAACATTTCCTTTATATTAAATTCAATATTCTCAAGTTCTAGCTTACCAGCCTCGATCTTTGATAAGTCCAAAATATTATTTATTAAACTAAATAACATATTGGATTCACTTAAGATATTTTTAACAAGCAATGATGCCTCATGTGGTAAATCCATATCATTTAGTATTTCACAAAGACCTATTATTCCATTTAAAGGTGTTCTTATCTCATGGGAGATATTAGCAAGAAATATGGTCTTTGCCTTACTAGCATTTTCTGCAATTTCTTTAGCTTCTATTAATTTTTGCTCCATTTGTTTTCTTTCTGTGACATCCCTTACAATACCTCTAAAGCCAACTGGCTCACCATATCTGTTTTTCACCAAGGTAATAGAGTTTTCTATATACCTTTTGCCACCATTTTTTTGTAATCATCTCCCATTCTAATGTTTTTATTGGCTCTCCTGTCTTATAAACTTTATTGAATGCAGCATACAATTTTTTTAGCATTCTCTTCATCTGTATATTCTCTATTATTTTTCCCTATGAGTTCTTCCCTTTCAAATCCAGTTATTCTAAGTAATGCATCGTTGCAAAAAAAATTAAATTACCTGCTATGTCTACTTCATAATAACCATCCTCAATGCTTTCTAAT
>BBBM01000084.1 GCA_001311565.1 Desulfothermus okinawensis JCM 13304 | reverse complement strand
TTTGCCTATTTCTTTAGCTCCGATTATTTATTAGGTTATGGATCAAGTGATTAGTGAATAGTGAAAGAATGAAGGATGGAGGTAGAAGGATGAAGGCCATCCACAGACACATACACACACATGAGTATAGACAAAAAAAACAAATTGTAGCATATTTTTGTCAAATGACCATAAAACCCTGGATATGGGAAAAACTATGACAGGATTAAAATTAAAAAAACCTATTAAAACTATTTTTTTTCTGTCTTATCTCAATTATTGTATATTTTTTTTATCCTTGAACCTCGCTTTACAGGTATTCCTACCCAGGATAGTCTCTAAAATTCACAAAAATGCCAAAAAATTTTGTCACATATAAAGAAATAAAACTAAGGTTGTTTCCTTATCCTGGAGTGAAAATTACCAACCTTAATATAAAAAAAAGAACAACTTATTGATCTAAATATTAATAGCGCTGATATAATTATAAATTTTCTTGGAATTCCAGACAAATTCCTTGGTATTAGGGTCTCTCATGGGACAGTGATTCTATATAACTTGAAACTATCCCCAGAAAAAAAACAACAAACCCTTTACCATCCCTGAAATCCCAATAGAATTTATTGATCTAGTCAATATTGACATTAAGACCACCATAAATAAAAGACCTGTAATCTTTCAAAATACCAATACATCTATTCTATTAAACAAAGACAACATCCATATAAAGTGCAGTGGAAAATCCAATATTTCAAAGGAAGTAACCTTGTCATCAACCATATCAAATAGTGAAAAAAAAATAAAAGCCCATGTGGTGGATTTAGACTTAGGGAAGCTACTTAAAATACTTCCCCAAAAGTATGTTTTTTTTAAAGGACCTATCTGGACAAATTAGCTCTGACATTCAGATTGATATAAAAAAAATCAAAAAAAATTATAGCTGATATCCACACAACATCCAAAGAGATGGGCATATCAGGAAAAATCAAGGGACTGGACTCTCAAATAGCATTAAAAATAGATACAAACAAAAAGTCTAGCACTATTAATATAAAAAAAGTTAACTACCACCTATCCTTATATTGATTTATCTGGAAATATTGAAATATCTAAAAACAAAAATTATCACCCAAATCAGCCAGCCAAAAAAATAAATTTGTCACAGGTAATAGAAATTCTACAAAAAGTTTCCCATAAAAAACTCCATTGCAGACCATGTATTATCCATAGTAAAAGGTGGTGAATTATATAATAGCACCTTTACTATGATCCATAAAAATCACAACACCAATTGGGAACTTACAGGAGCATGCAAAAACACAGATATTATAATACCACACATTGAACTTCCTCTAAAAAAGGTTTCTGGAGAAATAAAAATAAAGGACAACATATTAGAGTGCAGAAATGTAGGTGGGTATTATAAAAATTCTAAAATACTAAATGGCTACCTGGACCTTGGTCTAAATAGTCAACTAAAACCCTTTATAATCAAAACCAATGTTGAGTTTGATTTAAAGGACCTCACCCCCTTATTAAAAAAAATTAATGTATCCAAGAGGATTATCAATGAACTTGGCAAAATCAAAATTAATGCAGGTAATTGTAGTGGACTTTTTACTTTAAATAAAAATTTAGACCAATATTTATGGAAGGTAATAACAAAAAAACATCAAGGCAAATGGCAAGATAGATAAAACACCATTTGATATTGCTACTCATTTATTTACTATAACAGGTGATAATATTTATTTAAAAGGAGGGAATATTAAATTAAAAAGATCTCACCTAAAAGATATAGAAGTGGATTCAGATCTAAGAAGCAAGGATTTTAAGCTATCTCTACAAAATTCAAAAATAAATATTAAAGAGCTAAAGGATGAATTTAAATATCTGTTCAATTATAGTGACAGGTTTAATGTAATTGGAGATCTTTTTAAAAAAAACTAAATATCCATTATAATTACTCAGAAAAAAAACTAAAAGACTATTTACTAAATGGATCAATATCCAACCTAAAAGTAAAGAATTTAAATCCAGGTAAAGACCTACCCAAAGATATAAATATTTCTATATCTGGTGGAAATTTTTCTGTTTACCCAGAAAGACTAAAGTTTGTATCTTCCAATATAGATGCTCTAAATTCAAAAATAAAATTAAAT
>BBBM01000083.1 GCA_001311565.1 Desulfothermus okinawensis JCM 13304 | reverse complement strand
AACTTATAATTTGGACCAAACCTAAATATAACCAACTAAATTATGTATTAAGTTTAGCATGGGATAATTTATTGAAAAAAAGGCGAAACAACATGGCCTATGACAAAAAAAACGTTTAGTAAAAACAACTTTTGATTACTCAACTAAGAAAAATATCAATTACTTAATAAAACCTACTTATGAATATTTTATACATTTAAAAAAAGAAAAAAAGAGCGCTTTTCTAAATACAGCTACTATGAAATTTATAATGAAGCAATAAGAGAAGTTTTTAATATGTTGAGACATTGGTTTCAATTTAAGGTACCCAAATGGTTGAATATAATAAATAATATTCAGAGATATGTATGTTTAAAAAGGGGTAAAAGTCCTGGTGACTATACTTATTATGCTAGTTTATTAGAAAATGATTTTGTAGATGAAAAATTATCTATTTTACTTGAATATGGTGTACCAAAATCTGCAATTGACAAGATATCTAAAAGAATAAATTTAAATAATATCGATCAAGAGTATGAATTAATAACAAAGATTAAAGATTTGATTGATGACAATAAAACATTATTTTTGAAATATGAAATTGAGAGAATTGAGAGAAGTTTATGAACATTACTGAATCCCAGATCGAACAATTCACCATAGACCTCTTAAAATCTCAGGGATACGATTATCTATTTGGTGGAGATATTGCCCCAGATGGAAAAAAAATCCATTAAGAGAATCTTTTGAAGATGTAATTTTATTTGATAGATTAAAAAGTGCCATAGAAAATATAAATCCCAATTTACCCCAAAATGCAATAGATGATGCCATAAAACAACTAACCCAAATCCACACACCAGATTTAATAGCCAATAATGAAATATTCCACAGAATGCTAACAGAAGGAGTAAAGGTTACATACCAAAAAGATGGGGTTGAGAGAGGCGATATTGTATGGCTTATTGATTTTAAGAACTCTGAAAATAACGATTTTTTGGTTGTTAACCAGTTTACAGTTATAGAAAATAATAAGAACAAAAGGCCAGATGTTGTAATATTCATTAACGGATTACCTATAGTGGTAATGGAATTAAAAAAACCCTGCCCATGAAGATGCCACTATAAAATCAGCATATAACCAAATTCAAACATACAAGCAAACAATACCCTCACTTTTTACATACAATGAAATTTTAATCATTTCAGATGGGCTTGAAGCAAGAATGGGGAGTTTATCTGCAGGATACGACAGGTTTATGTATTGGAAAACTGCAGATGGGAAAAAAGAGGCTTCAAACCTTGTAAGCCAGCTTGAAACACTAATAAAAGGACTTTTAAATAAAAGGACTCTTATTGATTATATTAGATTTTTCATACTTTTTGAAAAAAAGCAAAAAAAGAAGATGAAAATGGGCAAACAATCGTACAAACAACAAAGAAAATAGCAGGTTATCACCAATACTACGCAGTTAATAAGGCAATAGAGTCAACTATTAGGGCAATAGGTAAAAATAGATATAAATACATTGTAAGAGAACCACCTGAAAGTTATGGACTCCCTGATGTGAAAAATCAACCTGAAGGGGATAAAAAAGCAGGGGTTGTATGGCATACTCAAGGGTCAGGAAAATCATTGTCAATGCTTTTTTTATTCAGGGAAAATAATTCAAACAATCAATAACCCAACAATTGTGGTTATCACTGATAGAAATGACCTTGATGATCAACTTTTTGATACCTTTGCGTCAGCTACACAGATTTTAAGGCAGGAGCTGTTCAGGCCACAAGCAGAGGACATCTTAAAGAGCTTTTAAAAGTAGATGCTGGCGGGGTTGTGTTTACAACTATACACAAATTCTGGCCAGAACAGGGGAATGTTTATGAAACTCTATCTAAGCGGGATAATATCATTGTAATTGTTGATGAAGCACACAGGACACAATATGGATTTAAGGCAAAAGTAGATAAAAAAAAGCGGTGATATAAAATACGGATTTGCTAAATATTTAAGAGATGCCCTGCCAAATGCAACTTATATTGCCTTTACTGGAACACCAATTGAAAAAAACAGATAGAAACACCCCTGCTGTTTTTGGAAACTATATTGATGTTTATGATATTGCAAATGCAGTGGAAGATGGAGCAACAGTTCCAATCTATTATGAAAGTAGGCTTGTAAAGATTAATCTAACTGAAGATGGCAAAAAAACTTATAGAAGAGTATGAAGAAGAATTAGACCAAAAAGGGTTGTCTGAGGTAGAAAAAAACAAAGGCAAAATGGGCTAAACTTGAAGCATTGGTTGGTTCTAAAGCAAGAATAAAAGAGATTGCAAAAGATATAGTAAACCATTTTGAGGCAC
>BBBM01000082.1 GCA_001311565.1 Desulfothermus okinawensis JCM 13304 | reverse complement strand
AAAGTCTCTTGCAACTGGAACAACTTTTGGTGAAATTTCAGGCTCAACATTAAAATCACTTGAATTTCAAATTCCACCTCTTCCTGAGCAAAAAGCCATAGCCTCTGTGCTTTCTTCTCTTGATGATAAAATAGACCTTCTGCACCGCCAAAATCAAACCCTTGAACAAATGGCACAAGCACTTTATGGAAATTGGATTTCAGCTTTTGATTTTAATTCTACTCTAAAAGACATTATTAAGATTCAAAATGGTTACGCATTTAAAAGTAAAGATTTTAAAAGTAACGGAGTCCACAGAGTTATAAAAATTAAAAATATCTCTAGTAATATTGTAGATATTAATTCAACAGATTTCGTATCTGATGACATTATTTCGAAAACTGATAAAAGATTTAAAATTAATTCCGGAGATGTTTTAATCGCTATGACAGGAGCGGAAATAGGAAAAATGGGGATAGTGCCTCAAACAAATGAGTCGTTATGGCTAAATCAACGGGTGGGCCTATTAAAAGAAAAACTTCTAGGTTCAAGATTTCTTGCTTATTTACATCTAAAATCAGATTATGGACTCGATTATATTGAAAATACTGCTACTGGAAGCGCTCAACCTAATATTAGTGGTACTGGAATAGAAAATTGTGAATTTCCAAAACTAAGCAAGAAACAATTAGAGTTATATTCCAAACAGCTTAATTTAATATTTAATAAAATCATCTTTAATCTTGGACAAATCCGCATACTTGAAAAATTAAGAGATACACTATTGCCAAAACTAACGAGTGGAGAAGTGAGGATAAGAATATGAGTATATTCAACTCGGAAGATGTTATTACACAACATATTTCAAAAGCAGATTTACGAGCCTATTTTGTTGGATATGATTTCGGGAAAATCATGCTCGATAGTTTGATTGATGTATTAATGGATGCTCTTGTTGATTTTGCTTTTGGATATCATAAGGGTATTTTAAAAGATTCATACAATAGGAGAATATTAAAAGAAGCCGCAAAATCTATATACAAAATTGATGTTTTTAAGAATGCTAAAGAAACATATATAGATAATAACTCAGAATATGATGATGAAATAAAAGAAAAATATTTAAAAAGAGGAGAGTTCGGTGAATTAATCTTGCATTTAATTCTAAGAGATTTTATTAATACAATACCTTTAATATCTAAAATTTATTTCAAAGATTCTGATGGTATGACAGTTCACGGCTTTGATGCAGTTCATATTGGTCCCGATTTAAACAACAACGATGCAAATTCTATATTCTTTGGAGAATCTAAATTATATAATAGTGGAAAAAAAAGGAGTATTGGAATTACTAAAAGATGTAGAAGTACATTTTAAACGAAACTTTCTTGAAAGAGAGTTTGTGTTGATTGGAAAAAAAAGAAAAAATGCTTTTATAACATTAGATGAATTTAAAAAAAGATTCAAATCATAAAGATGAGTATGAAAAATTTTTTAAATGAAAAAGATGAGTGGTTTAATAAACTTGATGATGTAGCAAATAATAATAAAAAAAATTAGAAGAATTATTCAAGTCTGTTACTATCCCTTTATTATGTACTTATAAGTCGGATATTTTTTTATCGACATAAAAAAAAGAAACTGAAAATTTTATAAAGGAATATGAAGAAGAGGTACAAAATTTAAAGCATCTGTTTGATGAAAAATTAGAAGAGATGAAAAACAGATATAAAAAATTCTGGTGAACCTATTCAGTCAGATTTAAACATAATAGTTATGCTTTTTCCTGTTCCTGATAAAAATGAGTTAGTTAGAAAATTACATACAAAATTATATCACATACAGGAGATATAAATGAATATAAATGAAATAATCGAAAGAATAGAAAATAGTGAACAGATATCTGATGATGATAGTTTTAAATATGCCCAGATTTGTGCAAATGAATTGAGGCATAATGAAAATAATGGACATAAATTGCTAATATATATTTTAGATAATTTTCGAAAAATTCCCGAAAAAACTAAAACTATATGGTTTGATTTAATTGAAATGGCAGGATTTTATCCATATTTAAAAAAAGAAAATGGTAATCCCTCAACAATAGAAGGAAAAATAAGACAAGAATTTCATTTGTCAGAGAATTTAGAAGATATTTATTTCCATGAAGAGCAAAAAAATACTTCAATACATATTGGAAAGTGATAAAAATCTAATAGTAAGTGCTCCTACGAGTTTTGGTAAGAGTCTATTGATTGAAGATATTGTTGCAAGCAGAAAATATAAAAACATTGTGATTATACAACCAACTTTGGCTTTATTGGATGAGACAAGAAAAAAACTTAAAAATACAGAAAAGATTATAAAATTATTGTCAAAACAACACAAGAACCTGATCCTAATAAAGGAAATTTGTTCTTACTAACTGCAGAACGTGTTATAGAATATCCAAATC
>BBBM01000081.1 GCA_001311565.1 Desulfothermus okinawensis JCM 13304 | reverse complement strand
TTTAGATATACTGCCCTACAAAAAAAATAGTAATCCGAATCAAATATTTAATTTATAATTACAAATCATTACGAGAAATACTTAAGAAATTTGAAGATTGGGATACAGGTTTTGGATTTAACTATTTTTTATTAATACTAAAAATCTACTATGGTGGGTTGCATTGGGGGCATTAATTACATCTATGGCTAAAGCATTCTATCTTCCTTTTTTTTGTTATTACACTTATAGGAATTTATTTAGCTAAACAATCGTTAAAAAAAGATATAAAAGTCAATTTTTTTGTTCTTATGTTTTATTTGTGGACTCATTATATTATATTTACAGACTTTATATGATTGGGCAATAACAAATCGTTATATAGTTCTAATACTATTTCCTAGCTTTATATTTATGGGATATGTAATTGATGCTTTTATTAAATTTATTGCTAATAATTTTAGCAAAATCTCACAATTTTCAATTATATTGTTTTGTATCATTATATTTTTAGTTACATTCCCCCAAAATTTCCTGAAAACAAAAAATCCAGATAAAATTATATATAGAAAGATTGGATATAAAATTAGTAAAATTGATAAACAAAATAAGATCATCAGGGTAGGAAGTTCCATTAAGAGGACTAACATAATCTATTTTTATGCAAATATTAATTTTCCAGGCCCTGTTTGTTTCCCTTCAGAATTACGAATATCATCAAAGGAGCTGTCTACTAATTTATTAATAAATAGGAACATAGACTATTATGTAGCAACATCCAGCGATTTAAAAAAAAATAAATACTTCAACAGGATATAAACTTTATCTTAAGAAATTATATACCTTTAATACCAAAAAAAACATGGTCCTTTAATACTTCTTAAAATAGAAGAGTAGAAAGAATAAATAAATAAATAAAACACAAGGCGAAAATATGTGTAAAATTATTTTAAAAGAGATTTTTTTCATTGTATTTATTTTGATATGTTTTAAAAATTTTACAAAGAAATATGGAGATTATGAAGTTATCTGAAAAAACAATAAAAATTTCTGTTTTTTTTGGCTACATCAGGTCATAGTGGAGTAGATAGGATTTCAAAAAATCTTATATCTCATTTAGCTCAAATGGGATATAAGGTAGACTTACTCAAAATAAAAGATCATGGACCATATTTAAAAGAAGCGCATGACAATGTTAGGGTATTGGAATTTAATACTTCTCATGTTTATTCCTCTTTTTTTTAAATTAACAAACTATTTAAAGTCAAATACTCCTCATATTCTATTTACTGATAAAGACCGGGTGAATCGTTTGGCTATCTTATGTAAACTTCTTTTTAAAATCCCCACCAAGGTATTTGTAAGGATAGGGACAACGGTTTCTATTAATCTTAATTCAAGAGGTTTTTAGATAGACTAATTCAAAGAAACTCCATTGGAAGACTTTATAAATATGCAGATAAAGTTCTTGTTCCAAGCATGGGAGTTAAAGAAGATATAACAAGATATACAGGGTTAAATCCCAAATATATATCAGTTGTACCTTCACCTGTAATTGATGATTCCATGATTAACAACATCAATACCTTACCTATTCCAGATCATCCTTGGTATAAAAATAAACGTTGTCCTATAATTATTGGAGTTGGTGAGCTTTGTATGAGAAAAGATTTTCCAACCTTAATTAAGTCTTTTAAAATTGTAAAAGACGTTTTTGACAGTAGGTTAATAATCTTAGGAAAAGGGAAAAAAAATAGAGTCTCTTAAAAGATTGGCTTTGGAATTAGATATTGAAAGATTTGTAGATTTTTTAGGGTTTAAAGATGATCCTTATCCATATATGGCTCATGCTGATGTCTTTGTTTTAAGTTCTTTGTGGGAAGGCCTGCCTGTTAGTCTTATAGAGGCTTTAGCCTGGGAACTCCTGCAATATCTACAGATTGTCCAAGTGGATCTAGAGAGATATTACAAAATGGAAAATACGGACCTTTAGTACCTCTAAGGGATTATAAAAACATGGCAGAAGCAATCATTGAAGTTATAAAAAATCCTTTACCTGCTAATTTTCTAAAAAAAAGCTGCAAGGCCTTATACTATAAAAAAATGCTACAGATGCATATCTAAAGGCATTTGGTTTGATAGATAATTGAGATTTTATCTTTAAACCTAACTAACAAGTTTCATTAATTACCAAAATTCCTTTTTGCTTCCAATATTAGTTTTACCTATACTCAAGACAATATATCATCTTTTTCCTTAAACAAAGAAATAATCTTATTGGCTCTTTTTTTCCAATCAAAATCCATGGCCTTTTCCTTTGCCCTTTTAGATAAATTAATAGCCAGATCTGGATTTTTCTTGATAGTTTCAATAGCATTTACCCATGAAGAAATATCTGAGGGATCTACTAATATACCTTCTTTTTCATGAGTTATAGCTTCTCTTACAGGTTTTATATCACTTGCAATGATGATCCTTCCAGCAGCCATTGCTTCTCTTAATTTTATTGGACAACAGGAATTAATTGTA
>BBBM01000080.1 GCA_001311565.1 Desulfothermus okinawensis JCM 13304 | reverse complement strand
ATAAAAGGTCAAAAAGAGAAGATAAATGCGAGGATGTCAATAGGGGTATTTTCTATTAATTCAGAGATATTAAAAGAGGTAAAACAAAGGGAAAAAGATCTGTTTAATGTCTTAACAGAGCATATTCAAGAGATGGCATCTAATAAAAGACCAATCTTAATAATAGATGAGATCCAGACCCTACAGGACATATACATAAATTCAGAGAGGGAATTATTAAAGGAGTTTTTAAATTTTTGCGTAGCATTAACCAAGGAGCTTCATCTAGCACATGTGGTTATCTTAAGTTCTAACACTGTATTTATAGATAGAATCTACAATGATGCGAAGTTAAAAGTAACAAGTAGGTTTTACAAGGTTGATCATTTAGATAAGGATACCACTGTAAGTTGGTTAATGGAAGATGGTTTTAAAGATAAAGATATAGAATTGATATGGGAATATCTAGGTGGTTGCATTCCCTTAATTCAAAGGATGATAAGGGAAAAAAAGAGAATTTCAAAATTTAAAAGAATACTTAGAATATCAGAAGAGACTCGCATTTAGTGAGATAATAGACTTTATCCAAAGGGGAGATTTTAGAGAACAAGAGATAGAGATATTTGAGAAGATAGCGGAGAGGATTTTGAAGGAGGGGGTATATTATTTAGATAAGAAAGAAAATAGGGATGAGATAAAGGTGATAGATAGGTGGGCAGAAAAAGAGATACTATTTTTTTGATCCATTGACAAGGGAAGTAAAGGGTAATAATCGCTTATATGAGAAGGGAATGGATGAGTTATTGGGAATAGTATAGTGGTGTATTGGTAGAGTAGTATAGTGGTGGAGTAGTATAAATGTTACCTAAAGTTAGAAGTATTTAAAGTAGCACCGTGAACCGTGAAGCGGGAATCGTGAAGCGGGATCCGGAACTCGGTAACTGGAATTCGGATCCCGGAAACCGGGTCACGGACTACGGGTCATGAAAATCGGATCACGAATCACGAAATTAACGTTAAAACGTTTAAACGTTACCTAAAGTTAGAAGTATTTAAAATAGCTAGGAATTAGAAGAGATGAGATTAGTATTACAGTATAAACAACTACACCACTATACAACTATACCACTACACTACTATACCAATAAACCACTAAAATAAGGATTAAAAAAATGAGAATATTTAGGGGAGAAAGACTCATAGATAGAGATAAGGAAATAGAATTTGTAAAGAGTTGGTTTGATAATATACCAAAAGAGATTTTATGGATTTATGGACCCAAGTCAAGTGGTAAGACAACTCTTATAGAGTATATAGTGGAAAATGAATTATTTGAAGATTTTGAAGATATGAAACCAAAGGATAGATATTGGGTAAGATATATAAATTTGAGAAGGAAGCTAGTAACTAGTTATGATACTTTTTTAGAATCATTTATAAAGCCAAAGGAAGAGTACGAGGAGCTTAAAAAAAGAGGAAAGACTTTCGGCAAAAGTAAGTGTAGGGATTTTTTCTGTAAGATCAGAAAAGCTAAAAAAAGATAAAAGAGAAAAAAAATTTGATTTGTTTGATGTACTAGTTGAAGAATTAAGTAAAATATCTAAACACAAAATGCCAATCTTAATAATAGATGAGGTCCAGACCGTAGAGGACATATACATAAATTCAGAAAGGGAGTTATTAAAGGAGTTTTTAAATTTTTGTGTAGCCTTAACCAAGGAGCTTCATCTAGCACATGTTGTTATTTTAAGCTCTAACACTGTTTTATAGACAGGATATATAATGATGCCAAATTAAAAGTTACCAGTGAATTTTATAAAATAGATCACTTAGATAAGCAGACTACAGAAGAGTGGTTAAGAGAAGAGGGATTTACAGGTGCTGAAATAGATGTAATCTGGGATTATCTTGGAGGATGTATTCCATTAATTCAAAAGATGATAAAAGACAAGGATAGGTTTTCTACCTTAAGGGAGTATTTGGAATACCGCAAAGACCTGGCATTTAGTGAGATAATAGATTTTATTCAAAGAGGGGATTTTACAAAAGAGGAAAAGGAAATGTTTAAGGATATATGCAGGCGTATTTTAGCTAAAGGTTGTTATTTATTAACAGACGAAGATAAAGATAAAGAGATAAAAATAGTGGATAGGTGGGCCGAAAAAAGAGATACTATTTTTTGATCCATTAACAAGAGAAGTAAGAGGAAATAATCGCTTATATGAGAAGGGAATGGAGAAGTTATTGGGAATTGGGTAGTGTGTTGGTGGAGTGGTATAGTGGTATATTGGTAGAGTAGTATAAATGTTACCTAAAGTTAGAAGTATTTAAAGTAGCACCGTGAAGGGTGAACTGGGAACCGTGAACCGGGAACCGTGAACCGTGAATCGGGAACCGGAACTCGGTAACTGGAATTCGGATCCCGGAACTCGGATCCCGGAAATCGGGAACCGGATCCCGGAACTCGGATCCCGGGTCACGGAAACCGGGTCACGGAAATCGGAACTACAATAAGGAATAAAAAAATGAAAATGTTTAGGGGAGAAAGACTCATAGATAGGGATGAAGAAATAAGATTTATAAAGAACTGGTTTGATAATTTACCTAAA
>BBBM01000079.1 GCA_001311565.1 Desulfothermus okinawensis JCM 13304 | reverse complement strand
CTTTCTCCATTGCCTCACCGGGTTTGGGTGTACCCCATATTCACTGGATATCTCTGAGATCGTCTTCTCCGCCTCTACTACCTCCAGTGCTATCTTTGCCTTAAATGCTCCGTTGTGCCTCTTCCGGATGTTACCCATCTAATCCTTGCCTCCTTTCTGTCCTTTCAGGCTAACATCCACCTTATTCACCTTATTCCTCTGTCCAGTTTTTGGGGTCCATTATAGTTAACATCCTTAGATAGGGATTTTTAAGGACCTTTTGCTAGGGAATTTTTGAACCTTTAACATTACACAGTTTTGGAAACACCTCCCTTTTCAACATTTGTTCAAAACTTATAAGAAGCTGAGAACCATACCCGTGGATTCCTATCTTTACTGTCTGATTTAGGTTTACCACCACTGGTGCGCCAAGCAACAGATAAATTGGCACTAAATTTTTTTATAATTAACACGAAGACCAACGCCACACCCACCTATTTTTCTATGATTTGGATTCGCAGGTATTTCAATATTGTTTTTTTCTGTTTATTCTCACATATCCAGTATCATAAAATAGGTAAGGACTAAAAAAATGATATAGAATATCTTGTTTCAATCTGAGCAAGCCAACCTTCATCACCGCTTCCTTCACCTAAGGGATATGCCCTTACTCCATTAGCACCTCCAAGGATAAAACTCTCAGAACTATCAAGGTTTTTGCTTGCCAACTGAGCAGCAAACCTACCAAAAAGCATTAAATGCGGTATTGGGGTTACCTGTATGCGGGATACATCAAGATTAATCTTATCAAAATTACCTCGTGTATCTAAACCGCTTTCTCTGTCGCTTTTCTCCAAATCATCATTTAACTTTAAAAATCCATGGGTATATACAATGTTTCCATATATAACTCCACCACCCAAGAAACTATCATATATATCAAATGAAAGAGTAACTGGCAGGGGGTAGCTGTGTTTCCTATAATCAACATTTATCGCACCCTGCTTGTCTTTAAGATACTTATACTGAAAGATAGTGTCTATTGTAAGATTTGCTTTCCTTGAGCGTATTATTGGATATGAGAAGCCCAAATAGCCTATATCGGCTGAGCCTGTAGCATCAAGGTCGGTAAACTCCTTGCCCAACTTATAGTAGGTATGGGTATAGCCCACCTTTCCTCTAAGCCCGCTTACACCCAAAGGCAAATTATAGCTATATCGCCCAACCAGAGTTTTTTATTTGAATGCACAAATGTTGTAGTTATCTGGTCACCTAAGATAAATGGTGAATTTATATTAAAACCTACATAACCCCGGTATTCTCCTGTGTAGCGATCCCCATAATTATCCACACCTATATTGGTGTTTACCTTTTGTGCAAGGTCTACATAGACATTCAAATCACCATAACCCACCTCTTCTCCAGGCTTTAGGATCGGAACAATTTTTATTCCAGGCTGGTCAGATAGTATAAGGGTGGTGCGTTCAAGTGACGCGGTTGTAATTATATCTCCTTTCTTAAGTGTATTAAGAAACGCAGATGCTTTCTGTGCAAGAGGGTTCTTGCCAATTACGGAGACCTTTCCAAATCTACCCTCTATAACCTGAATCGTTAGCTTCCCATTTTTTTATGTTTTGCGGTGGAATTATGGCACGAACAAATGGATAACCTTTTTTTCTCATAATAGTTAGTGATTTTATCGGCAAGCTGTCTCAAGCCAGCCATATCATAAAATTTGCCTGAAAAATTACCAAGTGCAGCTATTAGCTCTTTTGTGCTAAACACCGTTGCACCTATTATGTTAACGCTCAATATTCTTATTTTTGCACCTCCAGATTGGTTGGTTAACTTGGTTGGATTCTGAATACCGATATTAATACCTTTGTTGGGCGTTTGAGGAGGTTTTTGGGTTTGTTCTTGCAATATTTTGCCCGTATCAGGAGGTGTTTGGGCAAAAGCAAAAAAAAGCCCAACCAAGTGATATCAAGAAAATTATCGCATAAAGATATCGCCTGCTCACGACTATCCACTCCTGTTATCTCTTATTTTCGTTTAATATTTATACCGCCATCAACAACTAAAACACGCACAAAGCCAAAAGGTTCATAATTGGCAGATTTAGACATATCATTGTGCTGCAAATTGGTTAATCCTTTGCCTTTACCCTTAGACTTAGAGGCCATTATGTGTTTAATAGCACCACCTGAAACATGAACAAATATAAGATCACCTGAAGCTACTCGGTTCTTACTCATCATATTGGGAAGGGTTTTTATGGTGTTTCTTGCGTTTGATGAAGAAAGTGTATTTAATGAAGTAAGATTACTACTCTCTCCGTGGACTACCGTAATTGAGCTGTCTACGATTGGGTTAGAAACAATGGTTAGCTGGGCATCTTTATAGCTAATATCATAGTTTGGATTATTGTTGTCTGTGATTGTGCCCTGTAAGATATTATATTTACCTAGATCCTCTCCTTTTTCTCTTGTGAGACTTCCTATAAGAGTTTCCCCTGGCACTAACGCACAATTTTCACTTATACCTGTAGGACAATAAATTTTATAGGTCAAAGCAGGATCTGGTTCACCCTGTTTTTTTGGCTTTAGGAACAGCTACAACCAATACTGGGCGGCGATTGATGGTGGCTGTTGTTGTATCCTTTGGATTTTGAAAAGCATAGTTCCCTGCATCTGCTCCTGATAGGGTTCCACTTACATTGACACTCTTGTCTGTCCCTACATTCTTGTCTTCAAACTCCCCTGTCGCTGTAAGAGCTACATCATCTCCACTTATAATGTCATTGCTTGTGGCTGTGACAGTAGCTGCTGTAGTCCCATCGTATACCTTGTCTTTCGCAGTATAGCTTGCTGTTAAAGGTTTGGGA
>BBBM01000078.1 GCA_001311565.1 Desulfothermus okinawensis JCM 13304 | reverse complement strand
CTTGAAATAGTTTTAAAACTATCTCTTCTAATATGGATTTTATCTGTTCTTCTTTTATTAAGATCTCCATTATATTGTCCTTTTTTTTGTCTAACATTGTTAATTTACTTTATTCTCTTTTAAGAAAATTAAAATTAGAATTTCTCTATGTGTCAAGTTGGGATCTTTATATCTGTCTTCATATGGAGCACCCGGAGGAACTGACATTAAAATAACGGAATGATTACCGCCAATCTAGTAATTCATTCCCCTTTGTAAACTGATTCCTTCACGCCTACACATTCCTATATATGGGATTATTTCATTTGGTATATTCTTCTACGGCTAACGCCTCTAATAAGACGCGTGGTTTTTTGCGTCGGCTAAATTAGCCTTGTTATCCAGATAGCTATTTGAATATCTTCTATTTCTTTATTTCAGCCCAATAACCTGCAGGGTCAGCAACTATACGGAAATTCGATATACCCGCTTTCGCTATAATCTCTTTTATTGTTTCGGGGGAACTGTAAGCTTTTGCACCCTCTTTCAGGGAACGGTCTCTTAGATTCTTCATCCTCTTCAATTCTTCCTCGGTTACATATCTTCCGAATCCGCCTCCAACAACGCCAATACCTCCCTTTTTCAATACTCTATAGATTTCCTTAAATACCTGAACCTTATCTTCCCAACAGTGATATGCGCCTCTGCTGATAATAAAATCGGCAAATTCGCTATCGAAAGGCAGATTATGTGCATCACCCAGGACAGGAGTTATCCTATCTGTCAAATCTTCATTTTCAATGTTATTACACGCTACTTGGTATATAGCTTTTTCCTTTTCCAATGCATATATCTTCAGTTTGGAATATCTGCATAACTCAACTGCAAAAATAGCCGTGCCACAACCAATATCAATACCTATACCCTCCAAAACACCATAATCCTCAACCAGTTGTTTAACCGTCGAAATAATCGCTGGCATAAAATTTTCTCTGACCATTTTATCGAAACGCTTTGCCTTCAAGAGATCCATCTCACTGTAATCAGATGGAACGTTTTTCTCACACATCGTCTTATTCTCCTTTTTCAATCTGTTAAACAAGTTTTTATCTCTGATTTCGTCTAACCGGACTATCTTTTTCGCATTCGTGCATTTGCTATGATTTATGATAGTCGATTTCTTATCAAATTTATTTGTACTAATCTAGCAAGGGCTTCCTTTTTTTTAAAAAAGTTAAAATCAGAATCATCCTATCTGTCAAGTTGTTTTATTGTTTGTGTATATTGAAGTGATTAAGATGGATGTATGATATGCTTAAAGGATTCCAGACGCTTCTTCTGTGCAACAGGTCGGTAAATCTCAGGTACATTCCCTATTACCTGAAATAGATGTCAGACTGCTACCAGTTTCTGGATAAATTTCTTTCCACCGTTTTCGCAGCGATCGGAGAAAGGAGTTCCTTTCCCACCAGGAAATGCTCAACGAGGGCTGATAGGGGAAACAGGAAGACACGCTATTGCGTCCCTATGACTTTTGCCTTTCCAAAGACAGACCACATGGAAAATCATCTATTTCCACGCAAAAAAAAGAGAATAGGTCAACCTCCAGGTAAAGATATGCCTTGCCATTAGGTGGGGATTTTTAAGGAACTTTTACTGGGGAATTTTTGTATCTTTGGCAATAAAACTCAGTAAACAGACAGATGTCCGTTATAAGAGATATAAATAGCAAATTAAGGCCTTTTCCTTGACTTCTTCTGATGCTTTATGTAATATATTTCTTACCATGAAAGATTTTCTTTCAAGACAAGAAGTAAAATACATAAAGCGCAGATTAGCTCATAAGATTAGGTCATTTCTAAACAGGTTTTCTGTTATCGTCATAAGTGGTGCCAGGCAGGTGGGAAAAACCACTATGCTTAAAAATGAATTCAGTGATTTTGCATATTACACGCTGGATGACTTTGACACCATAGAACTACTCAAAACAGACCCCATGTTTATATTCGATAAACATGATTTTATCGTAATTGACGAAGCCCAGAAAATGCCAGAGATATTTAATACAATAAAAATCGTTGCTGATAATTATAAAAATAAAAGGGTTATAATCTCTGGTTCATCCAATATGCTACTTATGAAAAACATTTCAGAATCGCTATGTGGTAGAGCCGCCTACTTTGAACTTCTACCCATGACATTGGGAGAGAAAAAGGACATAACAAACCCAACTAATTTAAGTCATTTGTTAAATAACACAATAAAAGAGGAAACAATAAATGAACTTGAGGTTTCAATTTATGAGCTTCTTATAAGAGGCTTTATGCCAGAGAACATGTTATCCAATGATTTGGTCAGTATTTCTGTCTGGATGGAAAGCTATATAAAAACATACTTGGAAAGGGACTTAAGGCAGCTTTCCCAAATTGAATCGCTGATTGACTTTAGAAGACTTAAGAAGGTTTTGGCATTAAGGGTTGGCAATATATTAAATCAAGCAGAAATTGCAAGAGAAACCGGCATAAGTACGGCAACAACATACAGGTATATAAAGCTCCTTGAGGTGTCAAACATCATAGAGCTACTTGGCAGTTTTTTTTACAAATAGAATTAAAAGGGTAGTCAAATCCCCTAAAGTCTTTTTTTATAGAGCCGGCTTTGGCCGTGTTTTTATCTGGATACTACAGTCCTGATTCTTTGGTTAATGCCAGAGAATTAGATGGTTTGTTTGAAAATATGGTTTTCTTGCACCTAAAAAGCCTGTGTGAAGGTCTTATACCCAAAGCCAATTTGTATTATTTTAGAAGTACAACAAACAAAGAGGTGGATTTTATCATTGAGTATGGAAGGGCTATTTTGCCAATAGAAGTAAAACTAACCAATAATCCATCTATTAAATATGCTAAACACCTACTTTACTTTCTTGAAAGATATCCAGAGATAAAAATAGGCGTCATAGCTTATTTAGGGAACCAGGTTAAATGGCTGACTTCTAAGGTAGTTGCTGTTCCGTGGTGGTGGATGGATTATTGATATGGACTATCTCTTGTAAGGTTTTCATATTTATCCTTTCCCGTCCACAAGACACTTGTATTCAGACAGGTGATGTAGTGGGCGTTTTTTTTGATATATTATCCATTAAGAGTTATAATAATATTAAATTGTTATGAGAAAGGTGGATTGCTCCAGCCTGTTTATTAATTGTTTGGCTCT
>BBBM01000077.1 GCA_001311565.1 Desulfothermus okinawensis JCM 13304 | reverse complement strand
TGAGCAAATAAAAAAAATAAGATACTGGCAATCTCAAGTTGTAGATAAAAACTTACAACAATTTATAATCAATATTACACAAAATATAGATCAAATTAGAAAAATGCTAACTAAAAAATTAGTTAATATTGATATAGAAAAGTTAAAATTAGATATTGAAGAGGCTACGAAGACTTTCATAAATATTACAAGTGACTTAGAAATTTTGTCATTAAATACTATATGTCAAACTAAAAACTTAGGGAAGAAAAAGAATATTATTTCGTATATCAGTTATGAAATAAAAAGAGATTCTGATAGGATAAGTCTAATTCTTAATAAGATAAAGAAGTCTTTTTAAAGATGCATATGAAACTACAAATACAATTATAGAAGTCTTTGACTCCTTAAAAAGTATGGAATTAGAGGATAAGAAGATAAATATAGAAGAAGTAGAAACTCTACAGTTTAATTCAGATGTATCTAGGATTGCTGAATATTCTCAATTTCATGATATTTTTATGCAACAATTAAATAAAATAGAAGAGGTATACTTAAATATAGATTGGAACAAAGATGGATTATTTCAAAGAGGTCAAAAACTAAAATTTTATGAATCCTCTATTCCTATTTTAAAAGAGATGGTAAGTGATATTTCAATAACTTTAGAAGAGATACTTGAATCTTTACGGGATTATCTATACAATGTTAACACAGATATTCAAAATATGTTTTCTAAAGTTGGAATAACTGAACATTTCCATAGTAAAATAAATAAAAACAGACAACTGTTGCTAAATAATGTGTTAGAGTTAAAAACAAAAATAAAATCTTTTCAAAAAAATATACAAAAGACGGCTGAATATTCTAAAGAATTACTAAGGTTTAAAAAATACTTTTTTTTAATTTAACTATTGCAACTAAGATTGAAGTAAATAGACTAGGGATTAGTTCCTTACAGAATTTAGTAGGCTCAATGAATAATACTTATAATAACTTAATTTTTTTTAACAAAATTTTAAATACTATTAAAGTATGGAAAGAGCTTTCTGAAGATTTATATCTAACTATTGAAGAAAGTTATAGTACAATATTAAAGTATGAAAATAAATGCATAATGAATGATCTAAAAGAATTAAATAATGCAATAAATGGAGTAGAGGAACAACTAGAGGATATTAAGACTTTACTTACTGAGAAGGATTACATTAAGAAAGTAAAGCTATACAAAAAAAACAAATTATAAATAGCTTAAATGAGATGATTTTTTTTTCTTGAACAAGATTATAAAAAAAACAAATCTTTTTTTAGATGAAAAGAAAGTAAATTTAGAAGATTTTAAACTGGGATATGAATCTGTATTTGTTGAAAAAAATAAAGGCACATGAAGAAGAAATTTCAACAATAGAGCTCTTTTGATTTTTTATAAAAACAAGCTAAGTTTTTATTTTTACCAATAAATTTTATTATGGATTAATTTATGGACAAAGAATCTATAATTTCATATATACATCTGGCTTATGGTCTGTCTCGAGAAAATGCAATCAAAATACTTGAAGTAACAAAAAAAGTCAATAAATGACTTACTAGAAAAATCCAAAGAAGCAATCACTACTGAGAATTATGATGATATGAAATTTTACCTGCATACCCTGAAAAGTAATTTTGGTTCGCTCGGCCTTAAGGAACTTTCAAATAAAACAATTTACATGGAATTAAAGATCAATCAAGGTAACCACGAAGAACTAAAAGATAATTTATATGAGATCATAACACTATGGACACAGATAAGTTTATAAATGGGGTTTTTAAGGAAAAATCCAATCTTTGGAATTCATCATACAAGGAAACAAACATGGAACAACCGATACTACTTGTGGAAGACGATTTAGCTCAGAGAACGCTTTTGCGTATTCTACTACAAGAGATGGATATTAATGTAATTGAAGCAGAAAATGGGAAAGATGCCCTTAATATATTAAAAAAAAGAATCCTGATATTCACTTAGTACTTACTGATTTGAGGATGCCTAATTTAGATGGTTTTGACCTTATTAAGGAAATAAGAAAAAAATGAGCTAAATTATACTTATATAATTGTAATTACAGTGGAGAGGGATAGGGCTTCTATAATAAAAGCTCTATCCTAGGTACTGATGACTATGTTTGTAAGCCTGTGATTCCAGAAGAACTCGTCTTACGTATAAAAGATGGTCTTAGATTGCAACAACTAACATCCCATGAACATTTAATTATTGCTATGTCAAAGCTGGCAGAATATCGCAGTCCTGAAACAGGATTTCATATTGAAAGGGTCGCTGGTTATTGTCGAGTTTTGGGATTAAAATTGGCTGAGGATTATCCGAATTTGATAACTAGAACCCAAGTAGAGGAGATTGCGAACCTTAGTGTGCTTCATGATATTGGGAAGGTAACAGTTCCAGACCACATCTTACACAAACCAGGCGTCTCACAAAGGAAGAATTTGAAATTATTAAATCACATACAACAAATGGCGGAAAAATAATAAAAGAATTATATGATAAACAGAAATTGCAATATTTAAAACTGGTATATGATATTGTAATGTTTCATCATGAAAGATATGATGGACAGGGCTATCCCCATCAATTAAAAGGTGAAGATATCCCTTTATGTGCGAGAATAGTAGCACTAGCAGATGTATACGATGCGGTTACTTCCAAAAGATGCTATAAAGATGCAATTTCTCATGAACAAGCAAGAGAATTAATAATTTCAGAAAAGGGTAAACAGTTTGATCCAATGTTGGTAGATACGTTTATGGTTCTGGAAGATAAATTTATAAAAATAAAGAACAAATTTAAGGATTAGGTTCGTAGAAATTGGAACAATTTGTTGTAATATAGGGTTAATACAAAGGGATAATTAACAAACACATGAGGAGTTTATATGAAGGGTTATGTACAGGTCTATACTGGCAATGGAAAGGGAAAAACAACAGCAGCAATCGGCCTTGCTGTTAGGGTAAGTTTATTAAAATTTTTGATAACATATTGTAATAATTGTAATTTATTTTTTTTTACTACAAATTTTCTAACAGGACTTTCACCTTTTTGAACATTTTTTTTGTAATTTTATCAATAAAGTTAACAAGTTAGGCGCAATATATATGTAAGACCCTACTATATTATTACGGCAATCATTAGTTTTTTTGTCTAATTTTAGAAAAAAACTAGAATACTATCCTTGATATTGTAAGACCCTTCTTGTATAAATATAGTATG
>BBBM01000076.1 GCA_001311565.1 Desulfothermus okinawensis JCM 13304 | reverse complement strand
TACATTTGAGTTATTAATAGCCTGAGCTATTGCATATGCACTGCTCTGGGAGTGTCCCTTTTCGATAACATATGTACCAAAATTATTACCAGGATTCCTCATGTTCTGATTTAATGCCCTCGTTACATAGGGTGTTACGTTTAGTCTTTGTCCATTGACAGCAATTGATCCATCAGCAATAGCAACCTCTCCAGCATCGCCATTCTTTAACTTTAAGGTGCCCCCATATTCGTTGGTTACACCAATATGATTGGTATGTAAGCTCTGGGAAAGGCTCACCTGAATTTTATTTGCTGCACTGGTATTAGGACCTACCTGAAAGGTTGCAGTGCCAAGTGTTCCATCCAGTAGTTTTAGACCGTTAAACTCAGCAGTATCCACAATTCTATCAAGTTCTGATAGTTTTTGTTGGTATTCCTGATTGAGGTCTTCTCTGTCAGAATCTGTTAGAGCATTTGATGCCTGAACAGCAAGCTCTCTCATCCTCTGTAGGATATTAGACATCTCTTCCATGTTACCTTCAGCAGTCTGCATCATGGAGATACCGTCATATGCATTCCTGATTGCCTGGTTAAGTCCCCTTATCTGTGCCGTCATCCTCTTGGATATGGAAAGTCCTGCAGCATCATCTGCTGCTGAATTGATCCTAAGGCCCGTAGATAGCCTGAGCTGGTTCTTGGCCAGGGCATCTGATGCCAGCCTTAAGCTATTTTGGGCTATTAATGATGATATATTGGTGTTAATTGAAAGTGCCATATTCAACCTCCTTTGTTTCCCAAAAAAATTATCTTGCTCTTTGATTACCTTTTCGGCGGAAAGTAAAAATACTTTAGAAAAATGGGGGGAGAGTTTAATGATTGATGTTTAATATTTAATCTTTTAAGAGGGTTATGATAAAAAGAAGGGCTAGGCTATTAACCCAAGTTTTTCTTTTTGATAGATCTGGGTTAAATTTAACATGTATTTTGTCTAGGGAGTGCTAAAAATAGCAGGATATCTTTTAAAAAAACAGGCTAAGATTATTTAAAGAGTTTAATCCATATTGGCATAAGGGCGTTAATGCACAATAGCGCACTAAATCCTATGCCAATAAACCACTGAATAAAGCCCAACCTTTTATCTATGGCTTCAAATCTTTTATCCACAGCTCGAATCTTTTGTCTATCGCTTCAAATCTTGCATTCATTTCCCTTTGCAGTGCCTCGAACCTTTTGTCCATGGCTTCAAATCGTTTCTCAATTGCTTCGAATTTGGCAGTTAACTCCCTTTGTAGTGCTTCAAATCTTTTTTTCCATTGCCTCAAAACGTGCAGATTCTATTTCCCTGAGAGCCTTTAGCTCTTCTTCAACCCTGACGACCCGCTCCATTAAGGAAAGTTCCCTGGCCCTCTGATCATTGGAAATGATAAATTCCTCTAATTCTTTTTTTGATTAGATTGCTTATATAATCCTTTAAATGTCCCTGGAGGAGTTCAGGTGGAATTTTTTCAGAGATGTTACTTTGTTCTATTATTTTCTCATTCATAACCTTTACACTACTTATAAAAAAATTTTAAGTTCAATGTTCAACGTTTTAGGTTCTCTTCATCCTTTACCCTTCTACCTTTCACTAATCACTTTATCCATAACCCAATCAATAAGGAGCTAAAGAAATAGGCAGAAAAGATATTTTATTTAAAGAGCTTAATCCATATTGGCATAAGGCATTGATACACAAAAGCGCACTAAATCCTATGCCAATAAACCACTGAATAAAGCCCAACCTTTTATCTATGGCTTCAAATCTTTTATCCACAGCTTCAAATCTTGCGTTCATTTCCCTTTGTAGCGCCTCGAACCTTTTGTCCATGGCTTCAAATCGTTTGTCTACGGCCACAAATCTTGCATTTATTTCCCTTTGCAGTGCTTCAAATCTTTTTTTCCATTGCCTCAAAACGTGCAGATTCTATTTCCCTCAGGGCCTTTAGCTCTTCTTCAACCCTGACGACCCTTTCCATTAAGGAAAGTTCCCTGGCCCTCTGGTCATTGGAAATGATAAATTCTTCTAACTCTTTTTTTTATCAGGTTGCTTATATAGTCCTTTAAATGTCCTTGCAGGAGTTCAGGTGGAATTTTTTTCAGAGATGTTGTTTTGTTCTATTATTGTCTCATTCATAACCTTTACACTACTTATAAAAAAATTTTTACGTCAACAAGGGATTATTTAATTTAAAATGGCAACATATTGATATGTTATAAAAAATAAGCTATTTAAAGAGCTTAATCCATATTGGCATAAGGGCATTGATACACAAAAGCGCACTAAATCCTATGCCAATAAACCACTGAATAAAGCCAAGTCTTTTATCCACAGCTTCAAATCTTACGTTCATTTCACTTTGCAGAGCCTCAAATCTTTTTTTCTATTGCCTCAAAACGTGCAGATTCTATTTCCCTGAGAGTCTTTAGCTCTTCTTCAACCCTGACGACCCGCTCCATTAAGGAAAGTTCCCTGGCCCTCTGATCATTGGAAATGATAAATTCCTCTAATTCTTTTTTTGATTAGATTGCTTATATAATCCTTTAAATGTCCCTGGAGGAGTTCAGGTGGAATTTTTTTCAGAGATGTTACTTTGTTCTATTATTTTCTCATCCATATCTAGCACAATATTCAGGAAAACTTCCTAAGTCAACAGGAAAAATGGATTTAGAATGTTAATAAAGAGGAAATCCTAGAATCCTGATGGTTTTAGAAGTTACAAATAATTAAGTTCCAGAGAACAATTCAAAATTCATAATTAAACATTATTTACTTAAGTTCTTCCATTGTTCAATATATGAGTCGAATTGTTCTTGAATAGTTTTGTATTTTAGTACCACTTCTTCGAGATTAGAGTATTTTTTTTAACCATTTGTTCTTCATAGTCTTGTAGGTCTTCCTGTGCTTGCTGGTACTCATCATTGAGGTCATCAATTTTGTCTTGTATAGATCTTATGGTTTTTGTTATAATACCTGAGGCGGTATCTGTGTAAGAAGATAGGGCGTTTTTCAGTCTTGTGGCAATTCCATTATCTCCTGTAAACAGGGCAGAGACATCATCTGGGTGTGCTACTAAGGCATTTGTTAATGTGTTTTCATCAAGTTCAATGGTGCCATCGTCTTTAAACTCAATGCCTATTTGAGATAGGTATTGATATGCATTATCACCTGTTCCTGGGACTATTCCTGAGAGGATAGATCTTATGTTGTTTTGAGCAGTTCTGGCAATGGAGTCTCCAAGAAGTGCACCTGCTTTTTTGGATTCCAGGTCATAGGATGCATTTTCATCCATAAATTGATCAAAGTTGTTATAA
>BBBM01000075.1 GCA_001311565.1 Desulfothermus okinawensis JCM 13304 | reverse complement strand
CAATAATTACAGAACCACCAATAAGCCCTGGAATAATAAGGCCAAACATGGTAACAAAGGGAAGGAGTGCATTTTTTTAAACCGTGTTTGTATATCACATCATCTTCTGAAAGCCCCTTTGCCCTTGCTGTCCTTATATAGTCTGCATCCTGCACTTCTATCATCTCATTTCTAACATATCTGGACAAAATGGCTATACCACCAGCAGCTGACAGCATAGAGGGAATTAGCAGATGCCAGAGCCTATCCATAAGTGCCACAAACAGATTTTTAGATACTACTCCAAAGGTCTTCATCCCAATTACTGGCACATGAAGGTAGTTTACAACTAAAATAATCAGTATGTAGGCAAAGAAAAATCCTGGAATGGAAATCAATACATAGGACACAAATGTAGTGGTTCTGTCAAAAAAAAGAACCCCTCTCAATTGCACTTTTAATCCCAACAGGAAACGATAATGTCCAGGTAATAAGGGTGCCTATCAAAAATAGAGGCAAACTATTTAAAAACCGCTCCCATATTTTTTTTAAGAACAGGTCTGTTGTCCTGCCAGGACACGCTTTTTCCTGTAAACAGATCCCTATAAAATAAAAAAATACTGTTCATACAGGGGCTTATCCAGATGAAAGTGCTCTCTGTATCTTTTTAAGAGTTCTGGGGTAAACTTTGGGTTCATTGGATCGATCTGAGAAGCTTTCCAGGTGCCAGATATATAATCAAAAACGAAATTATTGATACAAACAAAAGGGTTATAGATTTCTGGATTAAATTTCTTAAAATAAAATCAAACATCATTCCTCCATAAAAATTCTATTACCTCAGGCAAAGTGTAAATCATCTTAATCCATTTTTTTCTCTCCTTTCAATTATCTAGCTTTGCTTAAAAATAGTTTTATCTGCTTATTCCACTAACTCCGAAGTCTCAAGCTTTTGATGGGTCTGTGTCTGTGATCTGTGTCTGTGGGTGTCTAAGGTTCAAAGTTCAACGTTCAAGGTTTTAGGTGCCCTCCGCCCTTCATCCTTCTACTAATAACTAAAGACTAACAACTAAAGACTAATCACCCTTCTACCTTTCACTAATCACTATTCACTATCACCTGCTCCATAACCCAATCAATAAGCGAAGCTAAAGAAATAAGCAGATTGTAATTTTTTTTCTTTACAATTTTAGTTTAGACAAAATATTATAGCGCCCAGCAATTAAGACAAATATTTTATACAAAAAGGAAGGACCTAATACCATGGCAAAAAAAGAGAAAAAAAACTACTAGAACCAAAAAAAGGCAAAACAAAAAAAACAGCTTGAGTGGGTATGTGGCCGATTTACACCTCCTTTTTTTTATTGAAGAAGATAGCACAGTTTCCAATGGAGTCTTAGTTTGGATAGAGGTTCCTAAGGGTGACATAGTTGGGATGGAAGTGGGTCACTTAAACGATCCTTCTTTAAATGCAGGCACGGCACTACTCCATGCCATGGCCGCCCCCTATGAAGGCAAGCCAAGCGTCCAGCCAGGGTAAGGGTCTCTGATCCCTCACTTGCCAAGGAAATTTCAAAAGTGGTTCCAGATATGAAGGTGGTGATTGCTCCTACCCCTGAGATTGAAGAGATCAAATTTGCACTGAATGAATATCTTGAGAACAATGGCCCTAGTTATAACAGTTATCTTGAAAACAACATCTCTCCAGACACCATTCACCAACTCTTTAGAGCTGCCCTGATATTTTATAAGCTTGCTCCATGGAGATTTGTAGCTCAGGGTGATATAATTAGAGTTGATATACCTAAGTTAGGTTTTGAAGGAGCATGTGTCTCTATAATAGGTTCAGATGGCATAGATTATGGTATGGTAATATTCCCTTCTCTTGAAGCATTTGATCATTTTGTAAATTTTGCAGAGTCATTTAATATAGAGCGCCCCGATAAAAACATAGGCACACAGATACTTTCTCTCAACTTTGACAATAAAAAGTATATACCTGAATCTATGCTCCAGGAAATAGAAACCCATAACTGGCCAGTGGCTGATGAGAATGCTTATCCCTGGATTCTATACCTGGATGCAGACGGCTCAAGTCTGCCATTTACTGAAAGGGAAATAAAAATTATTAGTGCAACTGCCATAGCACTTACTGGATTTGTGGCCAAAAACTCCCATCTTTTTCTACAAGAAGATAATGAAGATGATATTGAGGCTTCATGCGAGTCCTATCTTAGTGATGATGGGATTGAAGTGATAGTTACCTATCCATATGACGCCTATCCATTTTTTTGAAATCCATGGGTCCCTGGATAAAAAAAGAAGAGCCCTGTGAAAAAAAAGGAATAGTTTATGGGGAAAAAAAGGTTAAGCGCAAAGGAAAAAAAAGAAACCAGATCATCTCAAAAATAAAAGGACGTTGTACAAAAAAAGGGATTTGCAGGTACCACCCTTGATGAAACTATTACAAGCTATTAAAGATACATTTCCAATCTTTGTGAGTTATTTTGCTCTAAGTATTTCCTTTGGAATTCTTGGCGTAAAAATGGGCATTGATCCATACTTACTAATATCCATGTCTATTTTCATCTACTCTGGCTCACTTCAATTTCTATTATTGGGATTTATAATAAATTATCACTAATAGATATTTTTATCACATCATTTTTTGTTAAATTTTAGACAATTTTTTTTATTCTCTCACATTTCTAGATAGATACAAAAATCACTTCTACAAAATATTTACTTTAACAGATGAGACATTTGCTATACTTAGTCATAAAAAATATGGTCCAGATTATGATTTATATGTATCAATACTTAACCATTTATACTGGATATCAGGAACAATCTGTGGTGTGGTTTTTGCCAATTATTTTGACTTTGAATTAAAGGGATTAGACTTTATTCTGGTTTCTCTTTTTGTTGTTATTTTAGTGGAAAAACTTATTTCAAGGAAAAAAATTATTTCCCCTTTTTCTTGGTATATGTTCCTATTTTTTCTTTTTATATTATACAAATCCCAAATATTTTAATCTTTTCTATCCTAACCTCTTTACTAGTAATTATAATAAAGGAAAAATATGCTTGAGTTTTTAATAGGAGCTATAGCAAATTTATTTACTAGATTTTTACCTTTTATATTTTTTTAAAAAGCATGCAAATAAATTTTTATTTTTAAAAGAAGATTTTCCAGTAGTACTCATTACAATTTTAACACTATACATACTTTTCCCAGATAGATTAAACACTATTTTACTAAAATTTCAGTTATTAGGAATCTTAATCACAATAACAATCCATCTAATTGCTAGGAATGCTTTATTATCTATTTTTTTAGGGAGCCTTTGTTACATTTATTTAATAAATTGAATTAAAATAATATGTCGTGTCACTAAAGAAAATCCTTAACTTTTTAGACTTCTTAGGAATTACTATTTTTCACCCGATTTCAACAGTTTCCACTATTAACAGTTATATTTTTAAATTATTGTATATTAAGAGATTCAATCAAATTGGTAGGTTATATAGGATCAACATTTAAAC
>BBBM01000074.1 GCA_001311565.1 Desulfothermus okinawensis JCM 13304 | reverse complement strand
CCGTGATCCGTGATGCGGTTCCCGCTTGCCGATTTCCGATTCCCGATTCCCGGGTTCCGATTCCCGGTTCACTGTTCACTGTTCACGATTCACGGGTTCCGGTTCACGCTTCACCGTTCCCGATTTCCGCTCTCAGTACGCCCCTTCTCTTTTCAGTACCACTTTAACAGTCTTAAATAAAATAACAATATCCAGCCACAAAGACCAGTTTAAAACATACCATGTATCAAGTTTTAACCTATCTTTGAACAGAAGTTTATTTCTTCCTGTAACTTGCCATAACCCAGTAATGCCAGGTTTTGTAAACAAAATATAATCTTTATAGTCTTTCATATCCATTTCTTCTCTCGGGAGGTATGGTCTAGGTCCCACTAAACTCATATCACCCCTTAAAACATTCCAAACTTGAGGTAATTCATCTAGAGACCATTTCCTCAAAAATTTGCCCATCTTTGTCACTCTTGGATCATCACCTCTGATCTTTTTATACTTAATCCAATCCTCTTTGGCACCAGGATTTTTTTTCAAAATATTCATCAAGCATTTCATCAGCTTTAACATACATTGACCTAAATTTAATACATCTAAAAGTCTTACCATTTTCTCCTAATCTCTCTTGAATAAAAAAAGGGATTCCCTGGAGAATCTAATCTGATTAAAATATATAAGACAAAAACAACAGGCAACAAAATAGGCAGTGATATTACGCACAAAACAATATCAAAAAATCTCTTAAGTAATTTATTTCTCATTAAATTTAAGTTATTATTTATTTTAAATAAAAATAACTGCTCCATAAATAAATGATACAGCTCAGTGTTATACAAAGCCACTCCTCTCATTTCAGGTACTATATATAGAACTGTGACAATTTTTTTTGTATCTCAGCTGCAAGTTCTGCCAGTCTCTCTTTACTCAAAGAAGGTATAGCCAAAACCACAGCATCTACATTGCTATGTGGAACTATTTTCTTATAATCAGATACCTTGCCAAGTACTTTAAAAGTTTGTCCATTAACAACTACTTCTTCCCCTTCCTTATTATCATCTAAAAATCCAATTATATTATATCCTGTCTCCTTCTCCCGCAACATACCAAGCTACATCTCGCCCCGCATTCCCTGCGCCAATAATAATAAGATTTTTACAGAAAATACCAAGTTTACTCAAAAAAACCTTGAGGTTATATCTATAAACTGGAAATATAAAAATTGCCAATATAAAGTATATTAGGATATATGATCTTGGAGTGTCAAAATTCTTTTTTTTAAAAATATGATAAGAACAGATATTAATAAAGTATGGAATATACTCTTTACAATCTGTTTAGTCTCATCCCAGAAAGTATATCTTTTGGTGCAAAGTTTATGTACAAAAAAAGCTAATTAAAATAACAAATGGAATCCATGTATAATTATAGACATTAATGTGATTGTGTTTTGCCCATCCCAATGATACAAAGGGATACCTAACAAACTTACTTACAAATAAAAGCAGATATCCTACCACAAGGTCACAAATGAGTAAGATTGTAGTGGACATGACGGTCTTCTTTCTCTGCATTACGGGCTATCCTTAATATTGTATTATAAACTTATTGAGAATTAAAAAAACTACTAAAATGAAAAACAGAAAAATTAGATTTTTTTTATAAAATTATGTGACAAATTCTAAAACACTTCAAACTACATCTGCAAATTTATAAAAAATGTGTTTTTTTTTGAAAATAAAGAAAAAAAAACCAATCCTCTATAAAACTACAAATACAATTACATGATTGATTGTATCTCCAAATCTTCATTTAACTCAGTAACATCTACTGGAGCAAATGTACGAAATAAAAACATGACTATGCAAAACAATATAACAACTTATTTTCAAATACATCCCCGTATATTAAAAACAAATGTTTTGAAATAACAAATAATATATAAACACTCATGTTCATTTTTGCATCATTTTCAAACAAATTATTCTGATATGTTAAGAATTTCATTAAAAAGTTCTAAATGAAATTTGCTAACTTTTCCCCAATTATAAATGTTTTTAATCTTCTCTCTATTTTTGTTTATAAATTCATTTCTATATTGTGTGGTATAATTATTTATCAACTTTGCTACTTCTTCTACGCTCTCAAAATAAAAACCTTCATTCCCTACGACATATTTATTAAAAGAATTGTTGTGGGCAGCAATATAAGCATTAGATGCCATTGCTTCAAGCAAAGAAGGATTTGTTCCTCCTACAGAATGTCCATGGAAATAAAGCTTAGCAAACCATCTAAGTGTGCTTAGTTTTTTTATAATCGTAAATTCCACCGACAAATTTGATGTTATCATTATTTTTATATTTCTCTAATAAATATTTGACATATTTGTTATCTAGTCCTCCAACTACTATAAAAGGCTCTTTTGCATTTGATAATAAATAGCCGTCTAATAGCATTTCTATATTATTTTCAGGTTCAAGTCTTGCTATAAGCATATAGTATTGATAAGGCTCTAAATTAAACTCTTTTATGTCCTCTATATTCGGATTATCAAATAATTCTGCACCATAGGCAATATATTTAATATTATTTACACCATAATTTTGCCTATAATAATCTTCTATACCTGGATTATCAGCAATTAGAAAATCACTTAATTTTACAGCTCTTTTTTTCACAACATTTTGTAAATTTTTTTTAAAACAGCATTCCATTTGCTTCTTTTCCATTCTAATCCATCCATATTTGTAACAAACTTAGCCTTTGTTCTCTTCTTTAAAGAAAAAAATAAGGCACTTGGAACATATCCTAAGTTAAGTATAATGTCGTAATTTTGATTAACTGCATCTTTTAGACATAAATAATCGTAAATAAAGGTCCCAAATATTCCAAGTTTATCTTCTCTTGAAAAAAATATGTTTTATCTTTACTCCATTCCATTTATTTTTTTTGTAAGGATGATAGTCAGGATTATAAACGGTTACTTGATGTCCAAATTTTATCCAATATAGTGAAACTTTTTCGGCAAATTGTTCAAATCCACCGTAGTTATTAGGTATTCCTCTTGTTCCGAGGATTGCTATTTTCATTTTTTTTTTATCCTCTAATAATCATAATAATATTAGATTTTTTTAAATAAATTTTTAAATTGAATTCTATCTATATATTTGCTTTTTTTTGGTATTAAAAATTCATTCGCATTTAAATTTTTTCCTTTATTAATTTAATCTTTTCTAAATATTGAAAACCAAATTTCTTGGTTGGAATAACATAAGAACCCTCATCTAATTCGTTCCAAGACTCTATCATAATTATTTTAGGTTTATGTGAAGTATACGCAAGAATACAGTATGCTTCTTGGAGCATGTCCATAAAATCATCTGGATTACTATTAAGTAGTATATATTTTGGATGTCTTGTCATAGGTGAGTTATTGTAACCTGGAAGAACCACAGGAAATATTGGCATTCTTGAATTATTATAAATTTGATTATAAATTTTTTTCAGAAATTAATTTATACGTGGAATAAAAACATACATTAATTTTATAATTTTTTTTTTAAATATCCTAAATAGTTCCAACCAGAAATTGCATCAAATCCAATATCTAAAATTTTTTTCTGTTTTTTTAAAGTATATGGTCCATTATCTATTGCTACTAAAAACGCATTTGTTTCTTTTTTAAAGTATGTTAATTCAACTTG
>BBBM01000073.1 GCA_001311565.1 Desulfothermus okinawensis JCM 13304 | reverse complement strand
AAATATGGAAATAAAGTTGTAGATTTATCGTGTAAAAGGGCTAATGAATTTAAGTCTATAAGTTATTTATCTGTTAAAAGAATATGTGAAAAAGGGCTTTATATGGATAAAGATGTTTCATCAGATGAATCAGTAAAAGCCGGTGGCTATGGGAATGATTTAAGTCAATATGACTCTATTTGTGGTGAGGTATAATATGCAAGAGATAAAGAGAAAACTTATAAATTTAAAGCTTTCAGGTATAGCAAAATCATTAGAAAGCAGGAATCAGTATGCTATAGAAAAAGGGTTAAGTTATCTTGAATTTTTTTTGAATTATTACTTGAAGACGAAGTAATAAACCGTCAAAACAATTCATTTAAGAAGAGATTTTCCAAATCTAAACTTGATTCTTCAAAAACACTGATAAGTTATGATTTTAGTTATCAACCAGAATTAAAAAAAGCAGGAGGTGCTAGATGTAGGAAGCTGTAGGTTTATAGAAGAAAAAAAAGAATATAATCTTTATGGGTAATCCAGGAGTAGGCAAAACTCATCTTGCAAACGCCATTGGCATAGAGGCCCTAAAAAAAAGGGTATAAAGTTCTTTTTATTCATGCAAATGATATGGTAGCAAGATTAGTAGCCGCCAAAGGAGATGGGAGCTATTTTTCGGTATTAAAGCAATTTTTACATGTGGATTTACTTATAATAGATGAAATAGGCTTTAAAAAGATTCCATTAAACTATGTGGATGAGTTTTTTGAGATCATCAGACAAAGATATGAAACAAATTCAGTGATAGTAACTACCAATAGACCATTTGAAGAATGGGGGAATATATTTGGAGACGTAGTGTTAGCATCAGCAATAATAGATAGGCTTATTCATCATTCCCATATCTTCAAGATAACAGGTAAAAGTTACAGAATTAAAAACTTCCAACAAACTAAAAAAAATTTAAAACTTACTGGGGAATTTTAAGGGCCATTAGGTGGGGATTTTTAATTGACTTTAAGATTCCAGTAAAAGATCATGGTCTATGTTCTGAAAATAACCCTTGATGTCCGCATCTATTACTACACCACGCCTTTCAAAGGTTATTTCCCGACGTATCTTGTCAATGGCATCGTGAGTGCTTCGCCCAGGACGAAATCCATAGGAACATGGAAGAAAATTCGTCTCGAATATCGGCTCTATCACCAACTTTGTTGCCATTTGAACCACACGATCCTTCAGTACAGGAATGCCAAGTGGTCGTTTTTCAGATTTGCCTGGCTTGTCGATCCAGCATCTAAGTACTGGAGAAGGTCTGTATGTACGGGAGTGCAGCTCTTCCTGAATTTCCTTCAGAAACTCTACCTCCCCAATAACTTCCTTCACATAATCAATGCTCACATCATCCACACCAGGCGCACCCTTATTTGACTTAACACGCTTCCATGCAACCCAGAGAACATCCGAACGGTATATCTTGTCATATAGTGCTCCGAACTTCCGATTAAGCGACTGTTTCGCCGCATGGGACAGCCTGGTCTGCAATAATGGGACTTTATTACGCACGTTCATAGCTCCTTTTGAAGCACTCATGCTCCACTATCGTCATCCCAGACACGATCGAAGTACGGTCTTACGCTCCAGCAGGATTGTGTTGTCCCTGCCTTCATCACTTCAGGACCGCTCCGACTTCCCTGCATCCGCCATTGGGCCTTGTGGATCTCACACCGCTTGCACCCAACTTACTGTATCTCGAAGCCATACAGAGATACAGGGATCTCAGGTCCAACACTCGTATTCTTTCACCGCATGCCACTGGCCTTACCCCGGGTCCTCCACAGGTGCATGTGCCCTTTGCTTCCCTGTGAACATTGGCCTTCTCCATAGTCGTAGAAGATCGGCGTGTATCCTGCCTCAACGCAGGTTTGTCCCGCATCCGGACTCTCCCAGCTAAACCGTCCGGAGTGACCTTACGAGGCTGCACCATTCGCTTTATGCTGCGGCCTGCGGCTTTGGCCGGCATCCCTGACTGGGTAAAACCCCTGTCTCAAAAAGTACAGGAGCCGTCTCAACACCGTGTCGGGGCAAGTTCAGCCCGTGCGTTACCGCACGAACCCGCCCCCAGCCTACATATCTAAAAGGGCAATTGATATGATAACCTCCTTTCAGGTTATTAGATTACGAGTTCGAAACCTCGTACACGACCTGGGTCACTTGCCGACAAGACGCAAGCCCGAAGGGCGCTGCGGATTGGCGGTCTGGTGCACTGGCTTGTTAGATAATCAACTTCTTGATCTCATTTAAAAGGTGTTAATCTTTTCACTCTGAGAATATCACATTGACTGTCAATAATTTGATTCCATCTATTTTTTTGCTTCTGCTATCAATAAGTCATAGGTCCATATCATGGTATCAGAATATCTCGAATCAAGCATTTTTTTCTTTATTTTCCAATCCACGTCCCATGACGACGAGCCGTTCTTTTTTTTCCTCTTAAAAAAAGATAGATCTCCACTGGCGTTTTCTTGGGGATTTTCATCTATAAACTTTACCCATTCAGCAATTTGTGCTCGTGCATGATTTGCTTGAGATGTATACTCTCCTCGTTTAGTAAAGATGTTATGAACTGGGTTTTCTAATTCAATAAGTAAGGCTGGCATACCAGATTCCCTTTCTAATACAAAATCTGCCTTTCTAATTTGTCTATTTAATTTGAATTTCAATTCAAAAAAAACAATTCTTGAAAGAAGGTAATAAAATACATTGATGCTCATTTAAAAATCTATGGATTCTGCGTTCCAAAAAAGCTTTCCTCTTTATAATCTTAGCTAATGTAGAAAAAAATATTAGACACACCATATATAAAAGATTCTTCTTTAATATTTAATTGAATCTTATTCCATATATTAATAGCCTCTAATTGTGCTTTTTCTTTTCTAAAATATTCAAAGAGTGTGTCTACTTTCCCATATCCTAAGATTCCTTGGAATACATCTTCTTTAAAAATAAAGCCGGGATAACTTTCTGACTCATATTGAATTATTATATTAGAAACTGGCTTAAACTCAATTAATGGCAAATTATACGGCGTGAAGCTAACTTTTGCTGGTTCTACTAGTTTATTGATATCTTCCTGTGTACGAAGTAACACTTCTGTAATTGAATCATCTTCCAATGAATCATCGGGAACAATTTTAACTATTGCAAAAGTTTTATTTTTATTAAAACCAATAGAAATCCTACGTGGATTTAATGTCCACTTAGGTAAATTATGAAGCTTTCCTTCTTGATGTTTGGACAGTTGTTCCAATGATGAATCTAATTTGCGAAGATAAGATACAATATGATCTGCAAGATATTCCATTTTTATCTAACGCTCAAACTCACTTGCCGCTATGTAGCGAGGCCGAAGGGCGAAGCGGAAGAGCGGTCAAGTGTAGTGATTGGTTATAATATATTATTTTATTTATGGCTTCAACTCCTACTTGTCTAATTGTCTTCAGCTTTTGTATTTTTTTGTATGTTCTGACCTTTTAATCAATAAAAGGTCTCTTTTCATTTATTGCTTATCAAGATGCTGCTTTTCTTTAGATTTTATCCCGATATAATCACCAGGATTCAGGTATTATCTATATTGCAAGGAGCCTATTTTTCTTCTATTGCATTGTCTCCCCAGTACAACAAATCATTTATACTTATTGAATTGTCTACAATATCAGGATGTTCGCTTCTAGAGATTATTTTCTATTTTTTTATTATAACGTGAAAGCTCAGGGGCGCCAAATTTGCGGGGCTACCAACCTACAATTTGCAATGGACTTGATGCGGAGCACGGCGCAACAACGACCGCCGAGCTATTTGGCGTCCCCTGCAGCGCCTT
>BBBM01000072.1 GCA_001311565.1 Desulfothermus okinawensis JCM 13304 | reverse complement strand
TCCTACATTCATTCTATGTCAATTAAGGTTATTAGCTCATTTTCTAAGTATCCTAGTTCTTTAGACGGTATTGAGATCGCAGCTCTTCTAATTTGAGAAATAATCCCATAAACTTCTTCCTTCGGGAAACTATTTGTTATTTGATAAACATTCTTTACCAACTCAATAGACTTCTTCCAAACTTCCAATTCTTTATGGTCCATTTTCCCCCCCACTCACTACTCACTGTTCACTGTTCACTATTCACTGTTCACTATTTCCTCAATCTCCTTTTTAAGCATCTAAGTTGGCATGGTTCTTCAAGTTGTAGAGGGTCTAGAGGTTGTAGAGGGTTTAGAGGTTGTAGAAGTTGTAGATGTTGTAGAGGTTATAGAGGGGGTAGGGGTTAGGGATTTTATTAGTTGGTTGAGGAGGTAGCTTATTTCAGTGAGTTTGTCTTCAAGTTCACTGTACTTTTCTTTGCTTATATAGCCTAAATCTCTCGCAAGTAAAAGGAAGTATCTTAATTCCTCCAGGGAGCCTCTGGAAATGTATAAATACCTGGAGAATTCTTTTTTTACTTTTCTTAGAATGCCCTTCAATATTGGCAGGCACAGAATAGGCTGCTCTTTTAATTTGGTCAACTATGGAATATGCCTCTATCCTTGGAAAATCCTTTATCAACTTGTAAATATCTAATACCATATCATGACCCTTTTGCCAAACCACCAAATCTTTCCAACTATTACCCATTTACAACCACCTTTACAACGTCTACAACCTTTACAACCTCTACAACATCTACAACCTCTCCAACTTTATTCCCCTCTCCCCTTTTTTTCTTTGCTCCTCTTACCTCTATTTGTTTTATTTTAATTTCTCACCACTTTCCTGTAAAACTCGTATAAGCAAATCTTTACGGATACGGAAACCGGCCTTTTCCTGGAGATCTTTTAGCACCATTTGTAACGATTGCAATTTACCTTCCCTTTGTGCTTTAAGCAGGATACCTAAAACACCAACAACCTTCAACCCCAATAATTTGGCCATGCGCCGTCCTTCTAGCTCATCCAATAATATCCAATCGGCCTTTAGTTGTATGGCTAATGCAATAGCTTCTGCTTCACCTCCATCCAGATCATGCTCAAGGACTCTCACCAATGCCAGGTCTTTCACTTCCTTAGTTTTAATCCATCCTTCTTTTATCGCTTCCCTTATGGCCCAACATCCTGGGAGATCCTCTTCAACACGCAATTCCTTCACAACTTTTAAAGGAATCCATATCTCGCCAAATTGATCGCGCAGAAATGAAAGTCTACCAATGATCGATAAGTTCAACAGAGGCGATGTGTTACTCACCACAGGCATAAGCCAGATCGTCCTCTAATTCTTCTTGGCTATAATGTCGAATAATACTGCGCTTCCCTAATAGCTGACTAAATTCATACTTCTCCATTTTGGCCAGTTCCCTTGCTTTGCCAAAAGACAATAGTCCCTGTGCATACAGGGCAGTCGCCAATTCTACAAGTAGCTCTTGTGCGATTCGCTCTTCTGGCAAGCGGATCGCTTGAACAACAGTATCAGGAATTTCTAATCGCACACCCATTACTCTCCCCTCCAACTTTTCTAATACCTTGTTTGAAAAGGGAAAACCTTTGTTATTTCATAAACCATTTTTACTAGTAGAGGGTCTGTTGTAGAGGTTGTAGAAGTTGTAGATGTTGTAGAAGTTCTAGAGGTTGTAGAGGGTTTAGGGGTTAGGGATTTTATTAGTTGGTTGAGGAGGTAGCTTATTTCAGTGAGTTTGTCTTCAAGTTCATTGTACTTTTCTTTGCTTATATAGCCTAAATCTCTCCGCAAGTAAAAGGAATATGCCTCTGTTCTTGGAAAATCCTTTATCAACTTGTAAATATCTAATACCATATCATGACTCTTTTGCCAAACCACCAAATCTTTCCAACTATTACCCATTTACAACCACCTCTACAACCCCTACAACCTTTACAACCTTTACAACCTCTCCAACCTTTCTCCCCAACCGGAATTTGTCAATAAAGATGTCGCCAAAAGCCATGCCATGATTCGTGATTCGGTTTCCGGGATCCGTGATTCGTGACCCGGTTTCCGATCTACGAATTCCGAGTTCCGGCTCCCGCTTCCCGGTTCACTGTTCACGGCTCACTGTTCACGGTTCCCGCTTCACTGTTCACTGTTCCCGATTCCCGGTTCACTGTTCACCATTTCCTCCCTCCACTCCCTTATCTCTATCCCCAACTCCCTACTTATCCTCCCATTACTCATCACAGACCACTATAGTGGGCAGTAAAACTATCACTCGTCTGTCTTCTTTTTCTTTCCTTTAGGATTCCATAAATGGAGCCCATCTATACTTAAAAAAATCTTTTTCGTTATATGTGTAGAGCAAGCTGATCCCATTACTTCTTAAAGTAGCCGCTAAATATAGGTCAAAAACCTTGGCCCCCTTTACAGCATGTTTCTTCATTTGATCCAGAAAAAGATCAACTGCCTTCACGGTAGGTCTTAGCACCAGCATAACTTCTGCAAAGCTCTTCACATAATTCTCTGTTTCTTCCGTGGTTATTCCTCTTCGGGTTAGCACCGCTGTCAACTCTATTAAATTCTGCTGAGTAAGCACAGCAGATTGCTCTTCCACCAACATTGTTAAATTGTCCCTTGCCTCTTCATGAAATGGATTATCCTTGTTTAAAAAAATAAAATAAAACATTGGTATCAATACCGACCTTCATAAATCTCCTCTCTAGTGATAGAATCCTTGCCTAGTGAGAGTCTCGGCAGTTTTCGTATTTTTTTCACCTGCTCTTTTTTTTAATTTTCTCTCCCAAATATCCCTCTAATGCTTCATCTAGCAGTTGTGTTAATGGCTTGTTTTCTTCTTTGCTGACTCTTCGAAGGGTTTCCCATATCTCCTCTTTTACCCTTATTGATTTTACTATTGTGCTCATAAGACCCTCCAGAAAATTTACATGTAAGCTTACTTACATAATTTTAAGCTCTTAGCCAAAAGAATCAAGGTCTGAGACCGCAGATAAGAAAATCCTTTTTTTAAAGAAAGATATGGAAATGCCGTAAAATAGTTTAGTATTAATGAGGTAATTTATTAAATTCCTTCTCAAGTTCTTTACATCTTTGAAGCCTACTCCACCACTATACTATTAACTTACCCCCAATAACTTCTCCATACCCTTTTCATACAGACGATTATTGCCCTTTACTTCCCTTGTCAATGGATCAAAAAAATAGGATCTCTTTTTCGGCCCACCTATCCACTATTTTTATCTCTTTATCTTTATCTTCATCTGTTAATAAATAACGACCCTCAGCTAAAATACACCTGCATATATCCTTAAATATCTTCTTATCCTCTTTTGTAAAATCTCCCCTTTGAATAAAATCTATTATCTCACTAAATGCAAGGTCCTTGCGATATTGCAAAAACTCCTCTAATGTAGAAAACCTGTCCTTATCTTTGATCACCTTTTGAATTAACGGCATACAGCCACCAAGATAATCCCAGATTAACTTTACCTCATCTTCTCCAAATCCCTCTTCTCTTAACCATTCACTGGTAATCTGCTTATCTAAATGATCTATTTTATAAAATTCACTGGTAACTTTTAGCTTTGCATCATTATATATCCTGTCTATAAAAACAGTATTAGAGCTTAAAATCACAACATGCGATAGATGAAGCTCTTTGGTTAATGCTACGCAAAAATTTAAAAACTCCTTTAATAACTCCCTTTCTGAATTTATGTATATGTCCTCTAAGGTCTGGATCTCATCTATTATTAATATAGTCTTTTATTAGACGCCATCTCTTGAATATGCTCTGTTAAGACATTAAACAGATCTTTTTCCCTTTGTTTTACCTCTTTTAATATCTCTGAATTAATAGAAAATACCCCTATTGACATCCTCGCATTTATCTTCTTTTTTTTGACCTTTTA
>BBBM01000071.1 GCA_001311565.1 Desulfothermus okinawensis JCM 13304 | reverse complement strand
CTTCCAAACAATGGGATGTATAAGAGTACAAAGAGAAGATAGGCATATGCCCCTACTTTTCCATGAAAATGGGTCTGCATAATTTGAAAAGTAGCCTTTTCCACATCCTCAGGCCCTTCATTTGTTGCAGAACTAATTCCAAGGGGATCAGTAATTGAAGCCATAAGTCCTGATAGGTTTTCAGGAATTGAGTTAAATGCATCTTTTATCCCTTGAATCAAACTAAATGTTTCAGTCTCCTCATTAGTTTTTGATTTGGCCTCAGCTCCATAGAGGGAATTAAGTGTCCCTACCACTGCTTCCTTTGCAAATATACCAGAAAACAGCCCAACAGTAGCAGGCCAGTTATCCTTTTCTATTCCAATGGGATGGAATATGGGGGTTATGGTCTTGCCGATCTGAGATAATACAGAAGAACCTGTATCCTTATGTCCAAATGTTCCATCAGTGCCAATGGAATTTAAGAAACTCAAAACCATTACTATAACAATAATTACCTTACCTGCCTTTAATAAAAACACCTTTAATCTGTCATAAGTGTGTATTAAAGTGCCCTTAAGAGTAGGCATGTGATAGGGGGGAAGTTCCATTACAAATGAAGAAATCTCTCCCTATAAAACAGTATTTTTTAATAAGATACCTGTAATCACGGCTATTAGGATGCCAATTAAATACAGGGAAAATATTAAATTGGTTCCCCCTGTTGGGAAAAATGCAGCTGCAAATAGGGCGTACACCGGGAGTCTGGCGCCGCAAGACATAAATGGGTTCATGGCTATGGTCATGAGCCTGTCTCTTTCGTTTTCCAGGGTCCTGGTTGCCATAATGGCAGGGACATTACACCCAAAACCAACTAACATTGGAATAAATGCCTTTCCAGGTAGACCAATTGCCCTCATGAGCCTGTCCATAACAAAAGCAGCCCTGGCCATATATCCTGAATCCTCTAAGATAGAAAGGCACAGGAACATAAATCCTATTGGGGGGATAAAGGTTGCAACAGTCTGGATGCCCGCTCCTACTCCATTGGCGAGTATTGTGATAATCCATGCTGGAAAATGGAAATTACTTAGTAAGTGGGATAGACCATCTACGAATACTGTTCCACAGAAAATATCAAAAAAAATCAATAAAACATCCTCCAACATTAATAGTAAACATAAAGGTAAGATACATTGCAAATAAAAATATAGGTATTCCCCCATGTTTAGTTGCAGTTGCCACAATCTACAGGGAAGCAGGACCAAGGTGGACAACCTTTATTGTAATATATACAATAATCATTGCCTGGTCAGTATCTACCCTATTTTATCAGCTTGCCACATTTAATAAACACCCTATTTTATCAATTGCATGGATTATTGGAATATGCATATTTTTTATGGCTTTGTTTTATTTTCTCAAAACAAAAGGCGCTGAGATTTTAGAGGTGGAGACATTGAAAAAAACAAGTACATATAGGATGTGATGGTTGTAGCAATAGTTCCATATGTCCCATGTCTATTAATGATTAAACAAAAAAAAGGGGGATAACAGATGAGTGTTAGAAAAGATCTTTTATCTAATTTATGGGACAAAATAATTAAGAAAAAAATGGAATTCAAAAAAATATGGTATGATTAACAGCCAGTCAAAAATCAAAATAAAAAGGATAGGATAAATTTAAGAAATTGAATTAGTTCAATAAAAATGTAACAAGAATTGAGGCTGTTATTTAATTAAATCCTTTTGTCAAACTAACTTGACAACAAAAATTAATCTTTGTAAGCATTGATTCAACCAAGCAGAAACAAAAAAATTGTTCAGGTGCCGTCAGGCTTAAAAGGGAATCCGGTGAAACTCCGGAACCGGCCCGCGGCTGTGATAAGGGGACGAAAGCTGCATAAGGCCACTTCTCCTGCCACCTTTTCAAGTGAAGGACTTGCTATTTGCTAGTAGCAGTGTGTGAAGGTCAAGAATTTTGGGCTTCGCCTATGTCCTTGCTAAAAAAAGGTGGCGGGGGAGGGAAGGCGCAGCGAGTAGGATGATCCTTTGAGTCAGAAGACCTGCCTGAGCAAGGATATTTTTAAGGTCCTTCGGGGCAAGGGACTTAAAAATATAAGTCTTTGGGGATAAAAACGGGAAATCCCTGAAGTCCTAATTGGTAGGATTTCAGGGATTTTTTTTATTTTCAGGGAAAGTTTAAGGATGATTATAAGGTCATTTTTGATTGGAATAATATTTACTCTATCAATTTTCGCGGTAAAATCTGCCATGGGGTTATATTATATAAAAAAATAACAAGAGGCATTATTATACAATGCTGGGAACTACTGTAGCTATCTATTTTTCTATCTTTTATTTATCTTATCTTATTATAAAATACGTTGATATAACAAGTATATTTCCTCTATTTGAAAGATTTTTAAAATCAGGAATGTCCATCCATCTAATAATGGCACTTGGCATGATATATTGGGGGATTAATATACTTTGTAAGGAAATAAAAAATACAAAGGCCTATTTATTTTTATTAATACCATGTCCCCTTTGTATGATAGTTATATTCTTAACTTTATCTTTTTTTATTTAAATTTATTGGTAAGTATAATATCAAATATCTTATTAGTTTTTATTTTATATTTTTAGCTATTCAAATTTTTACCCTTATATTATTGGATATATTAACTAGATGGTACAGGAAAGTATCATTTATAAATTTTCTAGGATATACACTTATTTTTATAGGAATATATTTTTTTTATTGGTTTATTTACTTGCACCACAAATTGGACAACTCACTAATATCTATCGTCTATCAATGCATTCTAATTTAAGCCATAAATTTAGTCTAAAAGATATGTATATCATAATAAGCTCACTTATTATAATATTATTTGGCTATTTTCATAAAAGGAATTTAATAAAATGAATATAAACTCTATTTTACAAACTATTATATATGTTATCTCATCTTCCCTGATGCTTCCTGTAATGATTTTGTTGGTAATATTAGGTATTTATATTTTGTATGTTTCAGGTAATTTTTTTATCTGAATTTGTCGAACGAAAAAGAAAAGTAAAATCATTAAATATTGATATATTATTAAATGATATAGACAGTAAAAAAAGAATTATCTGATCAATATCTTGATAAATTTACCTTTAATGTGAAAAATTATGTGCTTAAATTAAATAATATAATAAAAAATAAAAATGGATTCCTTGATATAACAGTTGAAAATCTATTGCAACATACAGAATTAAATATGATTTCAGAACTAAACAGAATAAAAATGATAGTTAGAATAGGTCCAAGTCTTGGACTCATGGGCACTCTTATTCCAATGGGAACAGGTCTTAGTTCACTTAGCTCAGGGGACATTACCCGGTTATCTTCAAGTTTAATTATTGCCTTTACCACAACAGTTGTTGGGCTTGCCCTGGGAGTTATTGCTTACTTTTACTCTATTATCAAGGAAAGATGGATTAAAGAAGATATCATGTATATAGAGGTAATCACAGAGGCCTTTATGAGGATTGTATTAAAATGAAATTCTTAAAAACAAGGAGATATCAATTTTCTAATATTGACGATGATCCCTTATCTGGAGTTGCAAACCTCTTTGATCTTGGTCTAGTATTTATTGTAAGTCTTCTTTTAGCTCTTTTAAGCGTTTATCATTTAACAGATTTTTTTTAATAAAGACACAGAAATAACCATAATAAAAAAAAGATAACCATGTGAAAATGGAGATAATTACAAAAAAGGGAAAGGTTATAAAGGCATATAAGGTTACAAAAAAAATAGGTCAGGGAGAAGGGGAAAAACTTGGCACAGCATACAGGCTTAAAGATGGTAGAATTATCTATATCCCAGAAAACCAATAAAATTATTTTCTCACTCTTTATTTTTGTGGTATTAAGTAATATTTGCTATGCCAAAAACTCCAAGATACTTTTTTTTAATAGGAGAACCTTACTCATCTCCAATTTTACATGCTATAAATAATATAGATAAAAAATATCCAAAGATATATGTAAAAAAAACACATAGATTTTGTGGTGGTATCACATTTTAAGAAGATTGATAAATCCTTTTTAAGAAAATACCATGTGTTTTTAGTAGATATAATGTATCCAGCCACAAAAAAAATAATTTCCATGATATCTAATAAAAAAAAGATAATTTCATTGAGAGGAAAACAATGG
>BBBM01000070.1 GCA_001311565.1 Desulfothermus okinawensis JCM 13304 | reverse complement strand
GTCTCTATATTAGCTTCTCTTGTTTTTTTTACAATTTCAAATGGATCAGACTTTTTAAAAGTGATCGTTGTAAGCCATCTATTTCCTTTGGCACCATGAAGCTCAGGCATAAATTCAATCTCATCAACATCAGAAAGTAAATCTTTATATCTTTGAAAAATTTTGCGCCTCTTTTGTACCCTATAGTCGATATTCTCAAGCTGAGCTAATCCCACTGCTGCAAGTAAATTACTCATTCTATAGTTATAACCATACTCTTTGTGCTCATACCAAATTTTATTCTCTTTTGCCTGCGTAGAGTAAAACCTTGCGTTCTTTGCAGTCTCTTCGTCATCTGTTACAAGCATACCTCCGCCTGAGGTGGTAATAATTTTATTTCCATTAAAGGAATAAATACCAGCTTTACCAAAAGTACCTGTGTATTTTTCTTTATATGTTGCACCCAAGGATTCAGCAGCATCTTCAATTAGTATAATACCGTATTTTTCGCAGATTTCTATGATTGAATCCATATCAGAAGATTGACCGTAAATATGTGTCAAAATTAAAGCCTTTGGCTTAATTTTCTTTTGTTTTAAATCTATTATCGCATCTTCTAATAAATTTGGGTCAATATTCCAGGTCTCATAATCACTATCTACAAATATAGGTATAGCATTTTGATATAAAATAGGTACAACAGAACCTATAAATGTAAATGTTGATGCTAATACATAATCCCCTTTGCCAATACCAAGTGTTCTAAGCGCAAGGTGAATGGCAGCAGTCCCTGATGACACTGCCACTGCATATTTAGCACCGGTATATTCACAAACTGCCTTTTCAAATCTGTCAATAAATTCACCAACTGGTGCGAGATAATTGGTATCTAAAACTTTTTTTTATATACTTCAGCTCTTTTCCACTCTGATAAGGTGGGGAGAGAAAAATTTGATTATCCATTTTTTTCTAATTATCCTCCCTGGGTTTCCTACCACAATTACATTATCAGGTATATTTTTTTACTACTACAGCTCCCGCCCCCACAATTACATTATCTCCTATGACTATATTTTGCTTTACACTTGCTCCAATGCCTATTTGGGTATACTTACCAACCTTTACTCCTCCCGCAAGAGCAGCATTTGGAGAAATATGAACAAAATCACTCACCACACAATCATGCTCGATAATCGCTCCTGTATTAATTATACAACCCTTACCTAAGTAAGCAGAGTTATTAACAACAGCGTTGGGGAATATCACTGTCCCACTGTCTATAATAGCATACTTGGATACCACTGCACTACTATCAATCAAAGTAGATATTGTTAGTTCTTTACCCATTATTTTCCCATAAACTAATTCTCTAGCTTTATTATTTCCAACACCTAAAGCTATTCCTACATCATTAAAATTATCAATTTCAGATAATCTATAAACCAAGAAATTAAGAAATTCTTTTTTTTCTTTCATCGTCATCAATAAATCCTTTTACGTTATATCTTAACCGAAGAGCTACATCCAGCACAACTTTTCCATGACCACTTGCACCATAAATATAAATATTAGTTGTTCCCATTAAACTTCTCCATGGTAGCTCTGCCTTTTTGAGATATACCTTCTCGCGATATCACTTTCCATATTGTGAGAAAAATTATTTTCAGATCAAGAAAAAAAAGATAAATTTTCAACATAATAAACGTCATATTCAAACTTTTCTTTCCAGCTAATTGCATTTCTTCCCATAACCTGAGCAAGACCAGTGATACCAGGTTTTACATCGTGTCTTTTTCTCTGCCTCTCATTATATAATGGCAAATATTCAACTAACAAAGGTCTAGGTCCTACAAAACTCATATCCCCTTTCAACACATTAAATAATTGCGGTAATTCATCAAGACTTAAGCTCCTTATTATTTTACCAGTGCCTTTTAATCTCTTATCATCGGGTAAAAGATTTCCATTTTTGTCTCTTTCATTTGTCATTGTCCTAAATTTGTAAATTTTAAAAATTTTTTTCTTTATAACCAGGCCGCTCTTGAATAAAAAAATATTGGCTTTCCATCCCAAAAATAAATCAATATTGCAACAAGTATTATAACAGGGGAAAAAACAATTATCAAAATTAAAGCCAAGAGCTTGTCAAAGATAGGTTTAAATAACTTTTTGTACATATATTATTTCATCATAAAGTTCTAAATATTGCTTAACAATTATTTTTATATCAAACTCTTTTACAGCCTTTTCCCTAGAATATTTGCCAAATTTTTCTCTTAAATTTGAGTTGGTTAGTAAAATTTTAATTTTATTTGCAAGATTAAAAAGATCTATAGTAGCCATAAAATTTTTTTTTATTTTCTTATGTACTCTGTCGCAGGATATACTAATACTATTGATGTAATAAACCAATCTAATACTAATAATAAATAGAAAAGTCTTTGTTTTAATAGTTATAAATATGGTTATAAACTAAGTATGAATATTTATGAACTCTATCAATTTTAATCATTATTCAGCATATCACTTAATTTTTTATTAAAATTTTTTTATAAAAGTGACTTTTCGATAATATATTTTTTCTATTTCACTTACTACTTTTTTTCTGAATGTTCATTATTTATAGATTTAGAATTTCTACCTGTCTGTATATAATACGAGAGTTGTCATGCTTACAATTTAATTTTTTTTATTCATTAAATAAATTATAGGTCATATCCACATATATAGATTCAATGATATCATTTTTAATTTATAAATTCTACCTAAGTTTATTCTTATATGATCTAAAACGTCTTATTGTTTGAAAACAAAAGTTTTCTAATCTTATTGATAGTTTTTCTATAGAATGATTTTTTTTCTACATATGTTCTAAAAAATTTTCCAAAATTCTCACGTTTACTTGACGGCATACTATATATATTTAATATAGCATTTTTCATTTTTATCGACATTACTAGGAGGTACATATATACCTTTTTTGTATTTGTATAATTGGATTATTGTGTTCTGCAAATGTAGAAATTAATATAGGTCTACCTGCTGCCATGTAGTCAAATAGTTTGTTCATACTCCCCCACATAACCTTATCTTGAATTAATAAAAGGACATCTGCAAGCTCTAATAAATTGGGCACATAAGCCTTTTTGACAGGTTCTAAAATATAGACATTATCTAAATTAAACTGTTTGATAAGTCTTTCAATAGATTCTTTTTCAGTACCATTACCCACTAGAATTAATTTTATATTCTTATATTCTATCAAAAGTTTTGCTGTTTCTATAAGGAACTTTAGGTTATTTGATTTTACTAAAGCTCCAGTAAACATTAAGATAAAGTTTCCGTATTTTTTTAACTGTGTTATAAAATGAATTGTTTTATTTTCTATAATTTTTTCATTTGACAAATAAGTATTATATCGATCTATACAAACTCCATTTGGTATATATTTTATTTCTTCTTTATAAAAGCTATAGTTTCTTCTTATATATTCTTCAGTCAAAGGAGATAAAATAATAATTCCATTAGAATTGCGAATAGTCATTTCTTCTATTTTTTTTGAAAAATTTGCTTTTTAAACTTTTCTCTTTCCAAATACCAATATCAATAAATGTTTGGGGCCATAGGTCTCTTATTTCAAAAATGAAAGGAACATTTAGTTTTTTTTAGCTATAAGGGAAGCACTATAGGCAGCAAATGGATGTACTGTTGAACCAATTATAATGTCAGATTTATCAAAATCATTTCTTATCCTATATGTATTTATCGCGTATGACAGCATATTAAGTAACCGTTTTAAATCATTTTTTTTATAGGGATGTGTTTTGATCCATACAAAATTTATTCCATTTATGTTTTCTTCCAAATAGAAAGTATTTGGATAAATTTTCAATTCTTTAAGTAGTAAATAGTGATAGCTTGAAGCAAAAATTGTAACTTGATGCCCTTTACTAACTAAATATCTTGCTAAATCAAAGTGCCTAGTTCCCCCTGGATAGTTAGGTATATTGGCATAATGATTAAAAATCCATATTTTCATAACTCATATACGTCTATATTAAAATAGAAAACGGCTTTTTCTTTTCATTTAAAAACTAGCCATCTCTCCTGATATAGTGGAGGTAGTTATTACTACTATAAAAGCCTTAATTTTCTAAGAGATCTAAAGATAGAACACCACTTTCAGAAAATTTTTCCTTTTTACCTATTTACTTCTAACTTATAATCATGAATACCTTTTAGCATAATTTTGTAAAATTCCCAAAAACTATATTTGGAATACTTATAGTTTTTTAGCGCAAACAAAAATGACACTAAATATCCTGTTTTATTAAAAATTCGATAAAACACGGCTCCTTTAGCTTGTATTAATTTAGGGTTATGGTTAAATATTTTA
>BBBM01000069.1 GCA_001311565.1 Desulfothermus okinawensis JCM 13304 | reverse complement strand
GTACATCAATTCCTATGAAAAAATCTTTACCTTTAAAAGAAATTTCTTTAATCTGTCTGTGGTGTTTCATAAATTATCTCCTGGGGTATAAGGTTTATTATTTATATCCCCCTTATATCCTGAGATAAATAAACTGGTAAATTACTTTTTAGTATAATGTCTGCACTCTTTGGCGGCAACTGACCTTGGACGTTGGATTTCCTTAATAAGGAGAAAATATTAATGAAGAGAGGATTCAGCGGTCCGATCGTTTCGATATTGCTATTTCTGATGGGACTCTTCTATGCGGCGGATGCAAAAAGCTACAAGGGTATCGTCTTTTCCCGGGTCTATGAACCAAAGGAAAAAGCGTTTTCGATTCTCGTTCCGAAGGGATGGCACAGCGAAGGGGGCATCTTCAGGGTCTATCCTCTTAAAGCGGGCGGACCTCTGAACGCGATCGATGCGAAATGCGATCTCGTGTTCAAAAGTGACGTTAGGGGGACGGTGGAATTTCACATATATCCTGATATCGTCTATGCTCATGCGGGGATAGGTGGAGGTTTCTTTCCTCCGGGAAGCAGCTATCAGGGGCTGAAGTTAAGCCGATCATGGATGCTCCGGCCTTTCTCAAGGCACTATTTGCCTACCACCATCCCTCAGCACGTGCGGTGAAAATTCTGAAACTTCGGCACCTACCGGGTGAGAAAAGCGCGATCGACCGAGGACTAGCCTACATGAACAGCCTTTTTGCGCAGATCGGGATGCCGCAGATGGCTTTCCGGAGCGATGCGGCGGGAGGCATTTTCGAGTATACGGAAAACGGTATCCGGTTCCGTGAAGTGATAGTGACCGGAATTGTCGATATGCGTGCGGCCATGACCTGGAAAAACACGCGGACACTCTCTTTCCGGGCGCCTGCAGAATTGTTCGACAAATGGAAGCCGGTAATGGATATCATGCGATTCTCAATCCGTTTTAATCCGAAGTGGGTAATGAGGGAGGCGCAAGGGCAGAGGCGCGTGCCGATATAGCAATAAAAGTTTACGACAGGATGCGGCAGATCGACCGTGAAATCGCCTTGAAAAGCCGCATCAACCGTGAAGAGATCATGAATGATAACTTCCTCATTCTTACGGGGCAGGAAGAGTATGTGAACCCCCATACAGGTAAGGTCGAGCTTGATACCGATGCCTTCAGATACCGATGGGAAACACCGCAGGGAGACCTTTATTATACGAACCGCAAGGATGAGAACCCCAATCATTTTCTGCATCTGACCGGTTTCAAGCGGACAAAGATAAGAAAACGAAGAAACGAATAGCCAGGATAGCATTGGCATTACCTGACGCCGCTGCTCTAATTTCATCCCCTGATGGATGGTGTTTTAGGGAGCTTTTCTGGCAGTGGGAAGTGTTGTTTTATGTATTTCATGATTTTTGGAAAGTAAAAACAGCTAGCCTTAAAAAGCGATTCTGAAATGAGACGATGCCAACCAATTCTGAATCAGCTTCAGTAAGATTTGAAAGTTCTTTGTTTGATATTCGGCAGATGTCCAAACATTTTTGATTTTGAACTTGATGCAGCCTTAAAACTCATGGGAGGGAAAAGGAGACAGGCGAATAATGATTGAAACTCTTTATTTGATCGCTGCGTAAACGGTGGGAAAGAGATTCATCTAGAAACTGGTAGCAATCTGACTCCCATTTCAGATAATTGTTAAAGTCAATTAAAAATCCGTTGTTTACATAACTTTCCTAATGATATCAGTAAATTATAAAGACCAACCCAAATAGGAGGCTTCTTTTATCAATTAACATGAGCAAAAGGGATGTATTTAAACCCTTTAGCATTTTAAAACAACTGTTGCATCCACTGCAATAGGGATCCCACTCTCATCAAAACATATTGGGTTTATGTCTATTTCCTTAATGTCCTCATTAGATGAACCTAACACAGATATCTTTACAATAATGTCTGCAAGTAAATTTTTATCAACTTCAGGAAGTCCCCTAACTTTTTCCAATATTTTTGACCCTCTTATATCATTTAACATCATGTAAGCCTCTTTTTCATCAACTGGGGCCAATCTAAAGGTAACATCTTTTAGTACTTCAGTAAAAATACCACCAAGACCAAAGGATACACACGATCCCATTATATGATCCCTCAAAAATCCAACTAGCACTTCCCTTTTGTTATTTACCATTTCTTGAATCAAGATTTTGGCATCTGGTACCTTGGATTTTATATAATTGTATGCAGATTCCACTTCTCCATTAGATCTTATATCTAAAAAGACTAAATTCTCCTCAGATTTATGTGCCAGACCTTCCATACATGCCTTAATCACCACTGGATAGCCAATTTGAGCAATTGCATCTGTTGCTTCTCTAAAATCCTTTGCAAGAATTTCTCTACACACTCTAATGCCTGCATCTTTTAATATTTTTTTTACTTTCATATTCAGATAATATGTTAGAGTTTCCCATATTATTATCCTTATTTTATTTAATTACGCATTCAAAAACGTGATCTTATTTTATTATATTCCCATAATGTTTTCATACAGGTAACAGGCCTCTTCATTCCAAGCAAAACAGGAATATCACTGTCTTGTAAATATTTAATTGGAGGATCTTCATTTCCTGTTAAAGAAGATACAATTATTGGTTTGTTTACTTTATTTTTCAGCTCAATTAATTTTTCACATACCTCAATTGAATATTTTTCCATAAAATATATCATCTCTTCTGGGATATTTTTTACTTTATCTCTAACACTATTCATCTTATCCCTCATATGCATTGGGCCAAATATTCCGTAAATAATAATTCCACCTATATCTTCTCTTTCTAAAATTACCTTTGGAAGATCGTACACAAGTAATTTAAAGTCAAAACTCATTGTAATATCTATTGGATTTTTTAAGGCAGAAATAGATGGAGTCATGTGGGCGATAATCTTTTGAGTTTCATCACCTAACTGAGGAACTTCCAATCCCTGTCTCTCACATTGATCAGCTATACAGCCCCAGGCCCCCCAGAGTTGGTAATTACACAGATTCTATTGTTCTCAAGATATGGCTGTGTTGAAAGCACAAGGCCTAAATCAAACAACTCTATTATGGATTCTGCCTGATGATCCCTGCTTGTTTAAAAAGTCCGTTGTATAATTCATCCTTTCCAGAAAGGGATGCAGTATGTGAGATTGATGCCCTGGCACCTGCTTTTGTACCTCCTGCATAAACTGCAATAATGGGCTTTTTAGGAACTATTTTCCTTGCAACATCTAAAAAATCCCTTACCCTTTTTATTCCCTCAATATAAAGGGTAATGGCCTTTGTATTTGGATCTTTACCCAAATATTCTAGACAATCAACAAGATCAATATTTGCTTGATTTCCAACGCTTATTGCCTTACTCACCTTAAGCCCTATCTTTGAAAAATAGTGGAGTGTCTGGGTTATAAAACTTCCACTCTGGGATATAATTCCAAGATAACCTGGACTATTTTTTTATGGCAAAAAAAAGTTGTATTTAGGCCATTTTCTGGATTAACTGCACCAATACAATTGGGACCTAAGAATCTAATACCATATCTCTTTGCAATATCATTTATCTCTTTTTGAAGTGCATCACCTGCCTCTCCCATTTCAGAATACCCAGCAGTAATGATTATTGCATGCTTTATACCCTTTTCACCTGCTTCAATAAGTAACTCTGGAACAACTGAGTTTGGGACCATAACTACCAGCAGGTCAACTACCTCTGGTAGTTCCTTAATTGAACTATATGCCTTAAGTCCCAAAACTTCTTTCTTCGTTGGATGCACAGGATATATCTTTCCCTGATATGTGCCTATTAAGGATAGCAGATGCAGTGCACCTGGCTTAGAGAGATCAGATGAGGCACCAACAAATGCAATAGACCTTGGGTTTAATATTGTGTTTAAGGGGTTGTCTGTTATATCTATGCCCTTCATGTTAAGACCTTTTAGCTTTAATGTTTGTGGAAACAAATATATCCTAAAACCATTTTTTTTAATTATGTATGATTTATCTGATAAAAGCAACAACAAATTCCTTTGACATGAGAAAGAATTCCATATTATTAAAAAGGTGCCTACTTGATAAAAAAAGTATAAAATAACCCTTAAAACCCATTTAGAATCACAAGTGGGTGGACAAATTAAAAAGCAAATATGAAAATTTTTATCAAGATAATTCTTATTTTCATCTTAACGGTCACTATATTTTTCATATTTAGACATTCAAAAGTGGTATCCAAATGTAATGTAAGTCTATTTGAGTACAATATAACTGATCATGTTTCTTATTTTGAGATTGGATACAATAAATATTGTAAAGATATAAACATAAAATTAACTATTCACAGTAAAAAAAACTATGTGAATTTAATTTTTAAATAAATAGCAT
>BBBM01000068.1 GCA_001311565.1 Desulfothermus okinawensis JCM 13304 | reverse complement strand
AAAAAAAAATTTTTTTTACCTTTTTTTGGATTTTTTTCAAAAACAATTTTTTTGGTATTAGAAAAGTTTAGTTTTATTTTTATTTTGCTAAATAAAACAAATAGTTAACACCTTTCTCTTTAAATCTTTTAAAATATATAAAAAAACAAACAAACATCCCAAAAAAAGAAAAAACCCATGGTCATGACTTTGACGTGGCCATGAGAAAGATGTATTATATACACATACTATATGTATTAGTAATAGATTTAACCTTCTTTTAAGTGAGATAGGAGGCATTATATGGCCATAGCTGAACGAGTCAGAACAAACTTAACTTTAGATAGAGAGCTAAAAGAACGAGCCAGAGCGATTGTCAGAAAGTACGGACTATCCTTAAGCGACGCAATAAACCTATTTCTCTATGAAATAGTGAGCAAAGGGGAACTGGAAGTAGCTCGGAAGATTCTACCTACAGAGGAGACTTGGGAGGCTATTCAGGCTTCCAGGAGAGGCGAAGGACGTTGTGTAACCCTGGAAGAGTTCAAGCAGGAGATACTTGGTCTTGAATAAGTTAATAGTACTAAAGAGCTTTGAGAAGGACCTAAAAAAAACTTAATCTTAAACGAGAAAAGCTGGAAAAGCTCTTTGATGCTGTGGCCAGACTTTTATCTGAGGAACCCCTGCCAACAGAAATGCGAGATCATAAACTTGTGGGAGAGTTGGCAGATTTCAGGGAATTTCATTTGGGCGGAGATCTTTTAGTTTTATATAGAGTAACCAAGAAGGAAGTTTTTCTTGTGCGAATAGGGACACATAACCAGCTATTCAAATAAGTTCTAATTGTCTTTTTTTTACGTTTTTGATTGCCTGCCTAATATTTTTATTATCCTTTACTTTCGAAAGCTAAAATACCCCAAAAGTTTTTTTATCCTACCATCTTTGGAAATCTGGATCCAAAAAAATTTTTTTACAAAAAAAGCATTTTTTTTTTAATTTTTTTTTAATTTTTTTAACTTCGGACTTTCTATTCTATAAATAAGTTTTTTTGGCTGGTGTGATTTAGGAAAACAAATCGGGACCCCCGCAGTCTCTTTGGCGAGCCGAAAAGGCGACAAAAAAAGAGACTGCGGGGGAAGACAAAAGCAAAAAAAAGACAAAAAAAAGGAGGAAAAATCATGAAAAACAATTACTTAGAAGAAAAAGCAAAAAGAGAACGACAAGAACGACAAGAACGAAAAACCAAAAAAAGGAAGAGAAGAAGGAAGGGACAGAGTCCTTTTCTGACCTAACTTCTCCCAGCCTTTTAAGAGCCCAGGGAAATTAGAGCCCGCCGGTGCTCGGCACAAAAACCGGTCGGTTTACCTGATTTAGCATTTAGCTCGGGACGGAGTCCAAAAAAAGGCAAAAAAAAGGGAGAAAAATGGACTATATAAAAAAAAGTAATAAAGGACAAAAGACGTTTTCTTGGCTTTGTAGAACCGAAAACAAAATACCAGAAGCGAAAAGAAAAGACGATTTTTACCTTTTTATTTTATATGAAAAAGGTAAAAAAAGATAAAAAAAATGAATCAGTTTAGATACTATCATATACAAGATTTTTTTAATTGACTTACAAAAAAAAAGAAAATCTTGCAGAATCAACAATTAATGAAAAAGAAAAAAATACTTAAAGCATTTTTTTAATAGAAACAAATTAGATTGGAATTTTAATAAATAGCAATAAGGCCGTGTGAATCACGGCCTTATTTTTTTTTCTTTTTTTTACTATTATACAAAAAATTTTTCTATTATATTATATATAAATATATACCTTATAAAACAAAGGAGTATTGATATATGAAACCAATGGGAACATTTAAAAATAACACAAAAGCAAGTATTCTATCTAAGGAAATTATGTATTTCCACAACAGAGGCTTTGCAAGTGCAAAAAAAATACAAACAGTCTTAAATTTGATCCGAAACAATACAGAAATAAAACATTTAAAAAAATTTAAATAAAGATATTGTGAAAGAAATAGCAGAAGAAATAGCAGAAAAAGTTGAAGATGGTGAAATTAATGCAACGAGTGGAGCAGATTACATATCTGCATTAAACCAAATAATAGATTATACAAATCATTTTTTTTAATCAAGAAATAAAGGAAATACATTATTCAGAATATTTTTGTAAATCAACAAAATATGAAGACAAATCAGTATCACAAGAAATACATCAAAATTTTCAAGAGTTTTTGTCAGAAAAATACAAAGAAACAGGCGAAGATAGATACAAAGCCTTCAACTTGCAACAAAACTGCAACGAGAGCTTGGTTTGAGATTCAGGGAGAGCGTGGGGCTTAATAAAAAAACAATTGAAAGAAGTTTGGAAACTGGAAAGTTAAGTCTAAGCAGACAAGACTGGACAAAAAAATGCCCGAGAAAGGGAGATCCAGCTAAATGAGGATCAGAAAAAAACTATTAGAAGAAACAAAAAAATTATTTAGAAAAATCTAACCAAGTAAATTTAGCTGGGGCTCAGGCAGAAAATTGGAAAGATTACAAATATATATCGCATTTCCGAAGTTTTGCGGATTCAGTCAGGACCGAATTTAATTCTTCAACCAACACAAATTACAGGTTTCACGGGGAAAGACATGCTTTTGCCCAATCACGCTATGCCCAACTATGGGAGCAAAAAAATTGACATAAAAATAGACCCACCCATCAAATGTAAAGGAGATTTTTGGACTTATGTAAAAGATCAAGTCGACTGCTACCTAGATAAAGCGGAAAAACACATCGAAGACAAGCTCACCCTGCCAGAATTGAAAGCGATCGACAAAGAGATCCGCCAAGAAATCTCTCAAGAGTTAGGTCATAATCGCGTGAGTATCACTCACACATATTTGGGTTGTCCATGACATTAACATTAACTCTCTTTTCTCTAAGTTTCTCTAAAATTGCTCTTGCTTTCTGATTCCCTATTGTAGCCAACATTTCTAAAGATTTTGTACTTAGTTTTTCTAGATTATCTTGTTTTTCCTCTTCTGCTAATTTTATATCTTTTATATCAATAGTGTTAGCTCCAGCATAGTCTTCTTCTATCGCCTTCTTTAAAAAAAGCTGGGAAATCTTTTATTTCACGTGATTCACTTTTATTAACAACATACTTTATCTGTTTTTTTAATAAATTCTTTATCAGTTTCTTGTAATGCAGAATTAATAATATTTATTACTCTTAAGCTGTTTCTTAAATTTTCAGGAAGTAATGCAAGAAGCTCTTTTAAATCTTTGTTATTTTTAATTGATTCTTTTGTTATCTTATTATTATTGTTGTTTAATTTTATTTTTTTGTTTAGGAGTTATAATGAATTTTATATTAACATATTTATTACCTTGCTTTATTAATTTATATTCTACAAAAAAAATTTATATCTTTATTTGAATTTATTTCTTTAATTGCAGGATTTAAAACAAATTTTCTAATATTTTTAAATTTTTTTATATGATTTTTTTACCATTTATACCAAATATTTCTTTAAACTTTTCTATAGACATCTCAGGAACTTCCACATTTTCATAATCTTTGCATAATTCGTACATGATTATACTATATTTACTTTTTAATCCTTTAATTATCATTAAATCAATTTTTGCGTATAAACTATTTGGATTTCCTTGCAAAATATCTTTAATGGATTGTCGAATCATTTCTGGAATAGTATATGATATTAATATTTCTTTAGTAATTTTATTTATCTTATATTCTAAATTATCTACTAAATGTGATTTGCCCTCTATAATTAAATCTTTTTCAAGCAGATTGTAATGAACAGATGTTTGATATAACTTGTCTAAAACTTTTTTTATAATAATTATTATTTTTATCATTTTCGCTTACATTTAAATTTTCAACTAATTTTTTTTAATGTAATATCAAATTTATACTTATTAAAATTTTTTTTCCAATTGTTTTTTTTACATTAAATAATAGTCCGTTGTAAAACTTACGCTCCAATTTATTTAAATCCCCGCCTATCGTTATGCTTCCGCTTGGTTTTTGTAAAATTTTTACTTCCTTCATTTCACACCTCCTCAAGGACTTTGTAAAAGGGATAGGGATAGAAGTCAAGACTATCCTACCCCTAGGGTATTAAAAATCTACCCCTAGGGTATTAAAAATCTACCCCTAGGGTATTAAAAATCTACCCCTAGGGTATTAAAAATCTACCCCCTTTTGCTTTTATCCTAAATAATTTTAGAAGGTTACGCTCCCTAAAATTCTTAAAACTTTTAAAACTATAAAACGACGACCCACCCACCACATCCCCGTCGTCGTCGTTTCTTTTTTTTTATTTTTTTTTTATTTCTGCTATTTTTTTTGTTTATATATCTTATAAATCACACTCATAGCAGCTCCTAAAGTGATTATAGTTAGCACAATACATATTTTTATTGCTAGTTCCATCTTTAATCCTCCTTTTGCCCTTTTTTTAGCCTTGCCTATATAAAATATCATTTCAGACAAAAAAAGACCTGAAAGAAGGCAGAATTTTGCGTCCTGTGTCCTATATAAGCTCCTCCTTCTTCCTCCTTTCTTTGGATCTAGAAATCC
>BBBM01000067.1 GCA_001311565.1 Desulfothermus okinawensis JCM 13304 | reverse complement strand
TGTAGTACAATAAATAATGTTGTTATTTGATATATATTTTTTTTATTATATTAAGTAATAATGATTGAATTTTTATATTATTTTCAATATAATGAATATTATCTATTAAAACTAAATCATAATTTAAAGTTAAAATATTAATTTTATATAAATGGTTTACATTCTTTAAATCTAAGTAAAAAATTTTAATATCAGGAATTTTTTTGTAAATATAAATTACCTATAGATTTCAATAAATATGTTTTTCCTGATCCATCTGGTCCAAATAAAATTATTGGATTGCAATCATAAATATCTTTATTTACAATATTTAACAGAGTATTTATTGTTATATGATTTTCATTGCTATAAAAAAAATGCATTTATATCGTATTTTGAGGTAAATTTAAACTCTGATTCTGATATAATATTATTAAATTTTTTTTGAAAGTGAAAGTTCTATATGGTCTATATTATACTGAGATTTTAGTTTTCTTATTATTGATCTTAAAATATTACTTTTAAAGTACTCTTTATAGTAAATATGTGGAAAGTAAAATACTATCGTCTTTTTTTTTAGGTATATATTCCCAATTTATATTTTTTTAAAATTTTTGAGTCTAAATTCTTATTAATTAATTCGTTAATATCCATCATGATAAGATTAATTCTTTTAACTTAGGTAGTACTATCTCAATGGATTCATTAAATCTTATGTCAGTGATATCATAATAATAAGTATGACCAAGATTTATCTCGATTACGTGTCCTCCACTTCTCTTGACCAATCTTGGTATTGTATTTGCTGGAGCAACTTCGCCAGATGTCCCACATATCACTATTAAATCGCAATTTTTTATCAGATTATCAGATCTATAATAGCATTATGGGGAATAGGTTCTCCGAAAAATACAACATCTGGTCTGATTAATCCGCCACATTGACAATAGGGTGGGATTTCTTTTGAAACAAGTTCTTTAACATTATCCTTAGTGTACTTTTTTTTTACATTTGACACAGTGAAATTTTTCAAAATTGCCGTGGTATTCAATTACCCTTTTTGAACCAGCTCTTTGGTGGAGGTTATCTACATTTTGTGTGATTATTCCTTTTAGTTTGCCAGATTCCTCTAATTGCGCAAGTGCAATATGGGCTGGATTCGGTTGTGATTTCTCAAGTAAATCAACTGTATCCAATAAAAATTCCCAGACTCCTTTGGGATTTGAGTGTATTGCATCAGCAGTAGCCACTTTCATTGGATCATATTTTGTCCAGAGTCCTCCTGGGCTTCTAAAATCAGGTATCCCACTGGGAACAGAGATACCTGCACCAGTAAAAGCCACTGGAAATTTTGCCCTTTTCCATAATGTTGTGGCTAAATAATATTTATCTTCCATTTTCTCCCCCTTTTTTTTACCCCTGATGACATGAGTTTCTTGCCAAGTATAAGAAAAAAAAACTAAACTAACAACTAATATTAAATATAACATTTTAATTTATTATTCGCAAGTTGATATCTGTTTGAAAAAAATTGATTTTTTTGAAAGCTGTTTTATATTTTAATTGTATTGGAAAATGAAGAAAATATGAAAAAAAATGATCCAAAACTCACTATAGAACTTAGTATAAAAGAATCTAAATGTGAGATTTTTCTAAATGGAGAATTGGTTATTGAAACATTAAATCAATTGTTTGATTTTTTTTAATAGAACCAAATTGAATTTTCAATTGATTAATATTAACTGTACCAATCTATATAATATTGATATTTCCGGTGGTTTTGCAATAAAAAAAGATTTGTAATGATTTTAAAAATAAAGATATTATTTTCAATATTGTTAATTTAGATACTGGACTTAAAAGAGTCATAGACACAATTGATTTTGTGCCATTTGAAATCCATACTACTAATCCAAATAAGAAAAATGGTATTTTATATTATACTGGTAGGTTTATTTGTAAATTAAAAGACGATATCATTGAATTTTTATATTTTTTTAGGTGAATTTGTTGTTACATTTTTTTTATGTACTGTTTGGAAAGCTAAAAATTCGGTTTAATGAAATATTTTATGAAGTTGAAAATAGTGGTGTGTATGCTATTCCAATAGTATCTTTAGTTGGATTGTTATCTGGCATAGTGTTATCTTACCAGGGAGCTGCTCAGCTTGAGAAATTTGGGGCAAATATATTTATTGTTGACCTTATAAGTCTATCAATATCCAGGGAAATGGCACCACTTTTAACATCCATAATGGTAGCTGGTAGGTCAGGTTCTTCGTATACTGCTAGAATAGGATCCATGATGTTAAATCAGGAAATAGATTCTTTAAAAATAATTGGCGTATCACCAATGGAATTATTGGTGGTTCCTAAACTAATTGCAATGTTAATATCTTTGCCATTATTAATTTTTATTGCTGATTTAGTTGGAATTGGAAGTGGAATATATCTTTCACATTTTTTTATTGAATTTAGACTTTACTACAATGTTAATTCGTTTAAAATCTAGTCTCTCTTTAATATCTTTTTTTAATTGGTATTTTTAAGGGGTTTATTTTTGCTGTCCCAATAGTTTTAATTTCTTGTTTTAGAGGATTTAGTGTTAGATATAATTCTGATGAACTTGGTATTAAGACTACTATGAGTGTTGTGAATACTATCTTTATTGTTATAGTGATAGATGCTATTTTGTCTATATTATTTCAAAAAGTAGGTATATGAAATCAATAATTCAAGTTAAAAAAAACTCTATACCATATTAAATAACAAAAAAAATTCACCGTGATTTAAATTTTTTTTATAAATTCAGGTGAAATTTTCGCTATTATTGGGGGTAGTGGGTCTGGAAAAACTGTACTTTTAAGGGAGTTACTGGGATTAATTACTCCTTATTCTGGATCTATAAAAATTTTGGGTATTGAAGCAAATTCTCAGAAAAGAGATTTCAGGAAAATTATTGAAAAGGATATAGGCGTATTGTTTCAATCTGGAGGACTTATTTCCTCTTTAAATGTTATACAAAATGTAGTCCTACCTTTGAAGGAGAGGACCAATTTAAATGAAGATGTTATAAAACACCTGGGACTATTTAAGTTGAGTTTGGCTAATTTTCCTTTGGATTCTATTTTTTTTGTATCCCAGTGAACTCAGTGGTGGAATGGTTAAGAGGGTTGCCCTTGCAAGGGCCCTTATTATGGATCCTAAGATACTTTTTTTTAGATGAGCCAACTTCTGGATTAGATCCTGTTTCATCTAAATTGTTTAATAAAACCATTAAGGAGTTGAGGGACTTACTCGGTATTACTATAGTTATGATTACACATGACCTATCAACTATTAATTCAATAGTTGACAGGATCATAGTACTTCTAAAAGGAGAGATAATAGCACAAGGTAGTGTAAATGAGGTCAAAGATGTGGATCACCCATGGATTAAACAATATTTTAAAAAAAATACCTAGGAGGCCAGGTTGGATAGAGATGTACATTATGTAGTTATTGGACTGTTTGTAATATTAAGTGTCATAAGTCTTATTTTAGTGGTAATATGGTTAAGTAATACAAAATACAAAAAAAGAGTATAAATATTACATAGTGAAGTTTAAGGAATCAGTTTCAGGTTTAAATGTTGGTTCTCCTGTAAAATATAAGGGGATAAAGATAGGGTCAGTTGAGAGTCTGGCCATTGACAGCGAGGACCCTAACACAATCGATGTTACAGTAAAAATCTTAAAAAAAGGTACCAATTAAAGAAGATGCCAGGGCTATTTTGACCTATCAGGGGATAACAGGTCTTGCAAGTATTGAGATAAAGGGAGGATCAAGACATTCTAAAGAATTACCAGCACGGGAAGAAGAGCCTTATCCAGAAATAAAAACTGAACCCTCAATAATTACCAGACTGGATACCACATTGAGCAGTTTAAGTGGACAGGCTGAGATGTTAGTGAGAAATTTAAATTATTTATTGGATAAGGAGCACGTAAATAAACTCATAAAAACTGTGGACAATATAAATTCAGTGGTTGAAAATGTTGCCAATCACAATAGAGATATTTCATTAGTTATTAAAAATATTTATAAAACTTCTAAAGAACTTCCTGGATTGGTTGACTTAATGGCAAAAAATGTTAATCACCTGTCAAATGATTTTACTAAACTGTTATACCATACAAGAAGAGATGAAGAATTAATAACAAAATTATTGGTTTCAAAAACCAATGATTTTTCTGCTAAATCCAATATGGTTATGGATGAAACTTTAAAAACATTGAAAGATATTCAGAATACTCTCAGTAAAATAAAAATTTTGCTTTCAAATATAGAAGATAGGCCTTCAAGTATTATTTATGACGGTATGTTAACAAAACCAGGACCAGGAGAGTAATAAATGAAAAAAAATATTATATCTTTTATTTACGATATCTTTTACATATTCTTGTTTATCAATGCCAAAAAAAGAATTTGGTTTACCATACACTGGATATAAGATTAGATCAACATGGTATCAATGCAAATACAACAATCTTAATTTCTGATATTAAAGTTTTACCACCATATGATACAAAAAAAATATGTTATAGCTATAGAGATAATGAGGTTGAAAACTATGTATATCACCTGTGGGCATCACCAATATCAGACATGTTACTTTACTCTTTAGTATTTTCTGGAAACCCCACATCTAGAATTAGGTTTATAACACAAAAACATAACGAAAATGAGTCTACACATGAGTTAAGAATAGTTGTTAAAAACTTTCTCCACAGAATTCAAGGAGACAAATCATATGTTATTGTAGATATGATTTTCTATATTTCTAAAAAAAGGAATTATCAAACAAATGCACTACCATGAAAAAAATATTTTGTAAACAAAACACCCCATATGCAGCTGTTGTGGCCTTTAATAAGGCCTTAGATAAGATATTTAATGATGTGATAACTAAAATAGTGTGGTAGGTAACACAAAATACAAAACTTTCCACCGTCCCCAGTTTATTTATACTCAAGAGCAATCAATACCTATAAAATAAAAATGAATTAT
>BBBM01000066.1:2500-5190 GCA_001311565.1 Desulfothermus okinawensis JCM 13304 | reverse complement strand
AAAAAAATGTCCTGGCAGCTACCTACTTTCCCACGGATTAGGTTCCGCAGTATCATCGGCGGTAGAGGCTTAACTTCCGAGTTCGGAATGGGATCGGGTGTTGCCCCTCCCCTATGGCCACCAGGACGAAATTTATATACAGGTGTGATGGGGAAGTTATTCATGCAAAGGGTTAAGACGCTCGGCCTATTAGTACCCGTTGGCTAAACACATCACTGTGCTTACACCTCGGGCCTATCTACCTGGTAGTCTCCCAGGGGCCTTTAGTCCTTACGGAGGGAGACCTTATCTTGGGGGGGGCTTCCCGCTTAGATGCCTTCAGCGGTTATCCCGGCCGATCATAGCTACCCTGCTGTGCAGCTGGCGCTACAACAGGTCCACCAGAGGATCGTCCACCCCGGTCCTCTCGTACTAGGGGCAGCTCCCCTCAAGTCTCCTACGCCCGCAGCAGATAGGGACCAAACTGTCTCACGACGTTTTAAACCCAGCTCGCGTACCACTTTAAACGGCGAACAGCCGTACCCTTGGGACCTGCTTCAGCCCCAGGATGTGATGAGCCGACATCGAGGTGCCAAACCGCGCCGTCGATGTGAACTCTTGGGCGCGATCAGCCTGTTATCCCCGGCGTACCTTTTGTCCGATGAGCGATGGCCCTCCCATGTGGAACCACCGGATCACTAAGGCCGACTTTCGTCCCTGCTCGAGGTGTCCCTCTCGCAGTCAAGCTCCCTTATGCCTTTGCACTCTAACGGCTGGTTTCCAATCAGCCTGAGGGAACCTTTGCACGCCTCCGTTACTCTTTAGGAGGCGACCGCCCCAGTCAAACTACCCACCTGACACTGTCTCCTGGAAGGTTCTACTCCTCAGGATTAGAACTATAGACTACCAAGGGTGGTATTCCAAGGACGGCTCCACCTAGGCTGGCGCCCAGGCTTCTCAGCCTCCCACCTATCCTATACATGATAGCCCACAGTTCAATGCCAGGCTGTAGTAAAGGTGCACAGGGTCTTTCCGTCTTGCTGCGGGTAACCGGTATCTTCACCGGTACTCCAATTTCACCGAGTCTCCAGCCGAGACAGTGCGGGGATCGTTACGCCATTCGTGCAGGTCGGAACTTACCCGACAAGGAATTTCGCTACCTTAGGACCGTTATAGTTACGGCCGCCGTTTACCGGGGCTTCGGTTCGGAGCTCTCACCCCTCCCCTTAACCTTCCGGCACCGGGCAGGCGTCAGTCCTATACTTCGTCTTGCGACTTTGCAGAGACCTGTGTTTTTAGTAAACAGTCGCCCCCGCCGATTCTCTGCGGCTCCCAGGTGCTACAGTAGCTGGTACCTTCACACCCAGAAGCACCCCTTCTCCCGAAGTTACGGGGTCATTTTGCCGAGTTCCTTGGCTGGAGTTCTCTCGAGCGCCTTGGGTTGCTCACCCCGCCTACCTGTGTCGGTTTGCGGTACGGTCTCCTAATGAGTCTCGCTTAGAGGTTTTTCTCGGCAGCTTGGGCTCACCCACTTTCGCGTCTTATAGACTCGCCATCACCTCTCAGCGTTTACAGGGAGACGGATTTGCCTATCTCCCCCGCCTACAGGCTTGCACCGGGACTTCCAATCCCCGGCTGGGCTACCCTTCTGCGTCACCCCATCACTCAAACGACTCATCAGAAGGCGCAGGAATATTAACCTGCTTCCCATCGGCTACGCCTCTCGGCCTCGCCTTAGGGGCCGGCTAACCCAGGGCAGATTAACTTTACCCTGGAAACCTTGGGCTTACGGCGAGGAGGTTTCTCACCCCCTTTATCGTTACTCATGCCAGCATCTTCACTTCCCTGACGTCCACCACCCCTCACAGGTATGGCTTCTTCCATCAGAGAACGCTCCCCTACCGAGCTAGTCTAACTAGCTCCCGTGGCTTCGGTACCATGCTTCAGCCCGTTACATTTTCGGCGCAGACCAGCTAGACCAGTGAGCTGTTACGCTTTCTTTAAAGGGTGGCTGCTTCTAAGCCAACCTCCTGCTGTCTCAGCCAGTCCACTTCCTTTCCCACTCAGCATGGATTTGGGGACCTTAGCCGACGGTCTGGGCTGTTTCCCTCTCGACCACGGACCTTCTCACCCGTAGTCTGACTCCCAGGGTACATCTTACGGCATTCGGAGTTTGGTAGGGTTTGGTAACCTGGTGCCCCTAGCCCTTCCAGTGCTCTACCTCCGCAAGACAATCCCTGAGGCTATACCTAAATATATTTCGGGGAGAACCAGCTATCCCCGGGTTTGATTGGCCTTTCACCCCTATCCACAGGTCATCCGAGCAGTTTTCATCCTACACCGGTTCGGGCCTCCACTGGGTTTTACCCCAGCTTCACCCTGCCCATGGATAGATCACCCGGCTTCGGGTCTACTCCGTGCGACTATACGCCCTCTTCAGACTCGGTTTCCCTACGGCTCCGCACCTTACAGTCTTAACCTCGCCACACAGAGTAACTCGCTGGCTCATTATGCAAAAGGCATGCTCTCACCCGCCACCTTTTCTAGTAACTAACTTTGAATTATTAATTAGGTATGCGAAGGCCCACATAAACAGACATGGCAAGTTACTTCCTAAAAAAAGGTGGCGGGCTCGAACAGCTTGTAGGCGATTGGTTTCAGGTTCTATTTCACTCCCCTCTCCGGGGTTCTTTTCACCTTTCCCTCACGGT
>BBBM01000065.1 GCA_001311565.1 Desulfothermus okinawensis JCM 13304 | reverse complement strand
AATAGTAAGCATTATCATAGTAAAATTAAGTTTGTTACTCCTGAGCAAAGACATTCAGGTCTAGACAATGAGATTTTGGCAAAGCGGAAAGAGGGTTACAAAAGGGCTCGCTCCAAACATCCAGAGCGGTGGTCTGGAAATATTCGCAATTGGGATCCAGTCCTTACAGTAGACCTTAACCCAGTTAATGAACAACAATGTAAAAAGGCTGCTTGATGGAAAAAATGGTATGGCTTTTGGCGACATCTTTATTGACAAACTCCGACACCAATAATCATTAAAGCTATACGTTTTATACGTTCCCACACGGATACATCACCTCTGAAGAATTTCGCCTAACGTTTTGCGGATAAAAGAAGGTTTGCGAAGCAAACTTTGGGTGAAGGGCTTTAGCCCAAAACCGTTTATCCGCTTGTTAAGTGACCGAAGCCCGTTAGGGCTGAGGCAAGGCAACGAAGTTGCCTCAGAGTGCCCGCCGTCGCTATATCTACTCATTATTTTCGTCCCCTACAAGTTTTCTTATATAGTTTTTTTATTAGATTCTCTCTCAAAGTTATAATTTGTTCAAATTTTTCCTTTATTTCATCTGGTGTTGAACTTTCTTTTACACTTTTTAAGATATCAAACATCTCTTCATCTATAAAATGTTTCTCTAGAATATTCTTTACTTCTTCCTCACTTCCATGTATTTCAATCATTTCTTCGATATATGTAGCTGGTGCTTTTCTGCTAATTTTTTTTGTTTGTAGATGATAAAATTAGTGTTCTATTGAGTACAATGTCTTTTTCAACATTTACATTTTTTTATTTCTAAGAATTTCTTTGGGAAAATATGATGATCTTCTAAATCTTTTGCTGAAAATTTAATTTTGTCTTTCTCATAAAAATCCCATGCCCCTCTTCTAAAGAGCAAATTAAAAACACCTTTGTAAATAGAACTTCCAGAATATTTTGTATCTATTTTCATTATGTCTAATCTATTTCTTAAATTTGTTATTACTTCTGGAGGGGTATTGGAATCTGTTAACCAAGCTACTAAGTCTTTAAAGTCCTTGGTTTGCTTAGTTTCAGTTGAACCAGAATACCTTTCTGTAAAGATTACACACCAATACCATTTATTTATTTTATCAATATCAATATCTATTTCCCTACTCTCCGCTTTGAGAAACAATCCAAGCCATATTGAAATCAGAGAGGGATATGAGAGCCACCTGTTGTCGGCAATTCCATATTCGGAGACATCAAATAATCTCTTTAAAATTTTATCTTCCAGTATAATTACTGCCGATTTCCAATTCGTTTTATTCAAGGTTGTTGAATCTATTTTTATTATATCTCTTGCTTTTATGCTCATACCCTTACTCAGCTAATCCCTGAATAATATAATATGGGATTTTTGTGTTCTTTATATCATTAGATGCTATTTGTTTTAACCAATATTTTTCATTGAATGCATTTTCCCATTCTGTTCTTAAATTTATAAACTTATATAAGCGAGCAGTAAGTAGGTCAAATATTGATAGTTTAATACCTGTTCTGTTTATTCTTTCGAATAATATTGCTATATCTTCTGGTTTTCCTGTTAATGGAATGCTCAAAACATGAACTTGATAATCTATAATATTTTTTTACATAATTTTCTATTTTCTGTGCTTCGTTCTCATTGAATAGATTTCTAAATTCACTATACCATAACTTCCAAAAATTTGATTCCTCTGCTAAAAAAGTTAAAGGTAAAATCTTCTCTTGTTTTAATTTTGATAAGATATACTTTCCATTTCCCTCTACCAGTGCTTTGTATTCTCTCCATCGCTTTGACCAACTAAAAACTGCGTCTTCCAGATTGTCATCGGTTAATTCTTGTAAATCTATAAAAAAATGCATATGGATTTGTCGTGTTTTTTAAAGGAATACCTGGAGAATATAAAGCGTAAAACAATGAAGTTAATCGTTGTTGCCCGTCTAGAACTATAATTTCTGGTTTACGCATAAAATTACCATTAATTTTGTCTGCACCTTCTATTGGAATTACCTTAAAAGGAACATCTGAAGGATTTACTCTTTGTATAAGAAATGTACCTATAAACATTCTTTCCAGTAAAGAACATATAAGTTCTTCTATATCGTTTCTTGCCCAAACAAAATTTCTTTGGAAATCCGGAAGCATTACTTCTCCATAATATGCTTTTCTTACTAATTCTAACAATTTCTTTTTTGACCATTCTAATTCCATTATATTTCACCTCTTATTTATCTCAAATCCTTTACATGCGACGGCGGGCATTTCACTTAACCACTTGTTGTGCGACGTTTTCATATAATGCTTTCCCTCAACATATATCCAACAACTGAACCTTTTTTTTACTAAAAAAATCTAATATTAATAATACATTCTCTTTTAACTCTTTTGTTCTTTTTATTTTTTTCACGATTATTATAGATAAATCTTCTAACAAGACTCTCAAGATAGTAAATGGTATCAGTTTCAAGTTCTTGGTTCAAAATATCTTTATTGTCTTTAATAATATTTGAAATCCATATTATTCCATCATCAATGTATGAAGTTCCAATACCGTTCAATAATTTAGCAAGGGCATATAAGGTAGAAGGACAATAACCTATTTTTTGAGAAACTTCTTGAAAAAAACATTTTATTGCCACTTTTCAATGTATGCCATTCCTTGACATTTTCATTCCAAAGAACTGTGGCAAATAGATAACTTTTAATAATTTTGTCTATATACCAGTATCTTTCACCTTTTTTTACAAATCTCAAATACTTTTTCTTTAAAAGATTCCCAAACTATCCAAAATTTATCATATGTATTTAGAATATCTTCAGCGTAAATAAATTCTTCAAACAAATCAGCAATTGTCTCCGATGCATTAAAGTTGTCTATAAATGGTTGCAGGTAATCATTAATCTCATCTTGAGGTAAGTTCAATACAAAATAAGCATATTTTCGTAAAAAAACCATGCTTGACTTCGTAATCAATCCTATCTTTTCTGTTATCTGACAATATCTTGGGAGCAAAGGCATTAATTATTCTTTTTGCTATTTCTTTTTGAACTTTATCTTTTGTGCCTTTTGATATTAACTGAAAAGCTCTCTTTAAAATATATAGATCTAAATTCTCAATTTCGTCTAAATCTTCATAGGTTATTTCGTTATTCACAATTTTTTCAAGATCTGATTCATATTCTTTTATAAATAATTCTATTAATTCATGTTCTCTAACTTGATAAATGCCTTTTGTATAATTTTCTTTACGTATTTTCTCTCTTAAAGATTCATATTCAGGTTTTAGATATAAATATCCAAGGAGAAGCGACTGAGCATCCTCAAAACTAATTGAAAATAATTCTTGTATAGCTCTGGTAGGAAGGTCAGCGAATTCAGCATACATGCCAATGTGGTGTGGATCAAAAAGTGTTAGTAGTAATAAAATTACTTTTATATTTTTCCTTTCCTCAGGAAATTCTTTAAATAGAATCGGTAAAACAGAAATGGCTGATTCTACACCATCTGAAATTTGATATTGATAATCTGCTCGTAATGACAATGAGGAAAAATCTAGGATAATATCTTTACAAAATTCTTTTTCTTTGTCCAAAAGGATGTTCATATAATATTTAATCAGAACTGAGCATACTTCTGCAGGAATAGAATGATTAAAAAGATAGAATTCTTGTGATCTATTTTTATTAAGCTCATTTATAAGCTCTTTTACTTCCTTAAGAGCCTTTTTTTTGGATTTTCTTCGTATTGTTTATATTCTTTGTATTTCTCATCATTTTTTTATTTTGTAACTTGCCCAGAATTTTAAAGGGCTATACTTTATAAACTCCTTGCTTTTAGCTAATGATTTTTCACTATATTCCTTTAGCTCTGGTTCAAGCTCTAGCTCAAATTGTATGGCAATTTCTTTATCAACTTGTTCAGTTGTTACCTTCATTTTTCTTCTATCCATTCTGGCAAGGAAAAGTTTCCAGGTCTTATCTGCCTCAGTTTCTTTATCTTTGTCTGGCAATTGACTGTAATAATCATCAAGAATCTTCCATAACTCGTGTTGTCTTTTCTTTGCCTCTTCCTCGCTAATTTCTTCGCTTCTAAAAGTTTGATAATACAAAAAAAAGTTCCTCTAAGCTCCATTTTCTGTGTTTATCATCACAAGTTTTAATTCTCTCATCTTGGTAAATTTTATGATGGTAATTCAAACCATATCCTACAGAATACAAAGATCTTACATTAAATTCTGATACCAATCTTGTTTTATCTTGAAGAATAAACTCTTTTGTCCTGAATAAAATCTTGGCAACATTAAAAGTCTTATCAGGGTAAGCTAAAACAATACTTGCAACTACTGCTGAAATTGAAGCAGATTCTGAATTTTTAAGAAGATAAATAAGCCAATTCTCCAATGTTTTAGAATCAGTATCTTTCCCCCGTTCAAGAAAATATTTTTCTAAAGCCATATGAATGGATTGAAGCAAGCAAGGGCTTACAGGAGAGCCTGTACCCCTATACATATTCCATAAACAATGGCTGATATATTGTTCCTTTGTTGTGCCATCATAAAAATAAATCTTAACCTTTTTTTACAAATGGGTCAAAACCAGAGTTAGCATAATGTTTAACGGATTTATTGGTAAATTCTAAAACAAAATCTACTGTTTCTTTCAGTGAATATTGAAGAAGCCAGTATATTGATGTTTGATACGCACTTGCTGGGAAATAGTCTAGATGTGTTTCCTCCAAGCCAAAATATTGTTCAACTTCTATAGAATGATGATAAGGGAATTTCTCTTTTCGTGGTGTATATGTCCAAAACAAATCAGCCAGTTTAAAAACATATTCTGGTAAAACTTTTGCAACTTCTATTCCTGCAAAGCCATTTTCTGCAATTGGAACAAGAATCATTTTCACCAAGTCATAATATGGATCTCTATGATACTTCCATTTATTCTTTAAAATTTCTTCAAAAATTTCTTTCAGCTCATTTTTAATTTCTGATGTCCCGTATAGAATAGTTTGCAAAAGTTTTCCTTTTGCTTCATTGTCATGAAAATATATATCTTCTTTAATAATCCATTGATAATATTTTAGAGCAATTAAACTTGCATATTTTGTAGTCTTCCCTTTTTTTTAAATTTTGTGTTCCAATCGTGAATTACAGGTAAAATAAAATTTATATTTTCAATTCCTATCTTTTCTATATTCTCAAAAACAAATTTTATAAGATTTTCCCAT
>BBBM01000064.1 GCA_001311565.1 Desulfothermus okinawensis JCM 13304 | reverse complement strand
AGCCAATTGTTCCAAAATTTTTGACCAAATTTTTTTAAATTCCGACTTTTTTTAATAGAGTTTACTTTTATCGCCATTTCTATAGAGGATACACGCATTATGGTACGTAAATTATGGTTAAAAGGTTTTGTTTTATAGTTTTTATATAATTCACCTGTAGGGGTTTTTATTTGAAATGTTATTATATCTGCATCTGTATAATTCTTAAAAGCTGTTTTGATAATTTCTTCAATATTAGGTACATATGTTACGTCATCATCACTTATTAAAGCAATATTACAATCACTAACTTCTAAAGCTCTATTTCTACTTTTAGATATTCCTTTCTCTTTAAAGGAAAATACTTGCGGTAAGTCATAATAGCTTTTATCTATATTTATTAATTGGTTTATTATAAGACAATCTGCAGGAGGAGTATAGTTTCTTTTAAAGAATTTATCATCAGTTGTCGATATTAATATCTTAAATTTCATAACTAGTTTATTATTAGTTTTAGTTTTTTTCTAAGCAATTTTAAGCCATCTTTAATAGCTTTGACGATTATAGGTAATGCATTCCATTTGTTTTCCTTAATTGTAAGATAACTTAATCTTAACAATTCTAATGTAAAAAAATATTTTTCTCGACAAAAAAATATTTTTCTAAAGGATATATTTCGTTTAAAAACTTTTTTAAGTAGAAAAAGATTTCTTATTAAAAAAATAAGAAAATGTGGTGGTATATTTTTTTTGATTTAATAACTTTTCTGATCATTAAAGGATTTTTTTTATTAAAATCACATTGGTATATTTTGACGCTAACAAACCATAAACTGTATCATCATAGCCTAAAAAAAAAACGTTTATCTGGAAAACCTATTTTTTTCGATAATTTTCTTATTAATCAGAGCCCCTTCAAAACAAGCTATGTTGACGCATGAATAAGATTTATTGTTTTTGAACGAGAAATCATCCATATTTACTCTAAGGCCCGTCATTAAATCAATATATCCTTCCCAGGGATAAATGTTACTATTTATATCTTTTCTTCTTGGATGTATAAAACAAGAAATCAATTTAAATCTTAATAATATTTCTAATGCTTTTTTTTCAGGTTCCACATCGTCATCCATCAACCACAACCAATCATAACCTTTTTCATAGGTCCTTTTAACTCCTTCATGAAAACCTCCGGCTCCTCCAGTATTTTCGTGCATTCTTACATAATATAATTTAATAGAATTTCCATCTGTTAGATTTTTTATTTTAAATTCCTTTTCCCAATGCTCTTTTAAATTCTCCGGAGGTAATTCTTTTATATATCCTTTTTCCAATAGGAAATTAGGAGTTCTATCTGTTGATGCATTATCTATTAAATAAATACCTTGTACTGGCCTTGTTTGCTTTCGTAAAGCTTCTAAACATTCAATAAGTAAGTTCTTACGATTATAAGTGACTACAACCGCACAAACAGTCTCCCTTTGATCATTTGTCATCTTACTTTCCCTTCAAAAATTTCTAAAGCTCTTTTCACAACATCATCCATATCAAAATACCTATATTCTGCAAGTCTACCTACTAAAATAAGATTTTCAAATTTTTCTGCTAGCTCTTTATACTTATTATAAAGCTCTCTATTTTCTTTTGTAAAAAAATGGGTAATATGGCATGTCTTTGCCAGTTTTATATTGTTTTGGATACTCTTTAAGAATAACTGTTCTTTTTGTATCTACAGGGTGAATGTGCTTAAATTCCGTTATCCGTGTAAAATCACAATCATTTGGATAATTAACAGTTGGAACTTCCTGAAACCACTCCTTATCTAAGGTTTCAAACCTTAAATCAAGTGAACGATAAGGAAGTTCTCCAAATTTATAATCAAAAAGTTCATCGATCATACCAGTAAAGATTACTTTTCCTTTAATTTCTTGCCCTAAAAAGTAAATCTTTCTACTCTCTATATCCACATTCATAACCTCTTTAAAATCAGTACTCAGCATAAGTTTTATGTTTGGATGGTCTAACATCCTCTCAAATATCTTGGTATAACCTCCGGTAGGGACAGCTTGATATGTGTCAGTAAAATATCTATCATCCTTTCCTATAAAGACTGGAACTCTTGCAGTAACTTCCGGGTCTATCTCTTCTGGTTTCATTCCCCATTGCTTGGCTGTATAGTTTAGGAAAATTTTTTTGATAAATATATTCTGCGAGAAATTTTAAGTCTTCATCATTTTCCTTTTTAAGTTCTAAAATAGGCACTTTTGAATTGTAATGATATCTTTTCAATAATTTTTCTTCAATCCTTCTTGCAAGAGTTTCGGGAAATACCAAATAAAGACTATTTAAGTTAAATGGGATTGGGACTTTTTTTACCGTCTATAAACGCTAATACTCTGTGCTGATATATATGCCAGTCTGTAAAATTTGAAATATAATCAAAAACTTCTTTGCAATTTGTATGAAAAAGATGAGGTCCATATTTGTGAACTATTATTCCATTTTCGTCTTTATAGTCATAACAGTTTCCACCAATGTGGTTTCTTTTTTTCAATTATTAAAACTTTTTTATTTAAAATAGTTGATATTCTTTCTGCTATTACAGAACCAGCTAAACCAGAGCCTATGATTAGATAATTCAACATTGTAGAATTGTCCTATAAATATAATTACTATTATGTTCAATATTGCCAAATATCATATCTTTTATTTTTCTACGCTTATTTTTATAAACATCAGTTATTAATAATTCTTTTATGTTTTCACATAGCTCTTTCACATTTTCACATAAAGGACTTACTTTAATTTCTTCTAAATCAAAGTAGGTATCTCTCGTACCTTTTAGATATTCTTTCTTATCGGGAAAATAGTGAATAATAGGCTTATCCAATAACAAAAAGTCAAATACTATTGATGAAATATCACTGATTAACATATCGAACTCCTTTAAGTAAGGATAAATATCTTCATCCCTTTCTATTCGTAATATATTTGAGAAACTCCTTTTTTTTTAAAAATTTCTCAAAAGCTAATCCCAGGGATGTGGCTTTATAACAAAAATAACATTTTGATCCTTTGCAAAATTATCTAACTCTGCTAATTCATCCTCATTAAGAACAATACTACCATTATCTCTAAATGTTGGTAAGAATCCCACAATTTTCTTGTTAGAACTTTTTAGAGAGCTAATTGATTGATAATAATTTAAATCTATAAAGTTATCCCAATTTTTAAATCTATTTGGATATAATAAATATTCATTCCTTGGATAACCAGCAACTATTCTAAATTTAAATTCAAAAGCTCGATTAAAAAATACTGATCATCTTAGTGTTTTTAGTTGGAATTAATAAAAAAAATCATAATTTATACATCGCGTTTTGTAAAAAAAATACAAAATCCAATCTATAAATGTCTCACGTTTTTTACATCGTTGTAAGGTTATATCTTTTTTATTGTCATATTCAATTTTCTTTATGGGATAACCATGCCATAGCTGAAACTTTTTAAACTTTTCTTTGTTAGAAAATAAATTAAACCTTTAAAGACTAAACTCCAGTTTATATTATCTACTACTATATATTTTGAGGTTATTAACAAAAAAAAACCTTTTAAGGACGGAATTAATACCACATTTTCCAATCTATCTTTCAGGGAAAAATAATATTTTTTTTATTTAAGGTAAGAAAATATTTTTCTAATTTGTAATTTTCTTTAAATAAATAAAGATATTTTACGTTATCTCTAAATTTACCATTATTACCTATAAACAAAACTCTTTTTTTTAGAACGGGGTGCAACTAATACTATATTTAATATAGTATTCCCTAACAAGGCAATTAATAGAAATATAATAAATTTTCCAACCTTTCTAACAAAACTGTTCATTACTTTTACATACCTCCTTTAAATTTAGAACATCTTTTCTTCTAATATTAATTTTCTTAAAATTTCCCTATCTGGATGAAAATCCATTTCCTTCCAATCATCCCTATCTATTTCTACTGTACTGATGGCTTTTCCGTTTTCAATTAGAAAATTAAAAAATATCTAACCAATAAATATTAAGTTTATTCTTATATTTTACCATATCAAGTATAGCATTAACAAAATCTTGTCTGCTATTTTTGCCTTTTACAATAGCTAAACCAACTGATTCGGCTTGAACTTTTTCGAGAGGTATTTCTTTGTGGACTCTTCGCACATTTTTATTTTGATCTAAAGTAACCTTCATGTCGTCTTCGTCATATGCGTTTTTATAGCTGATAGTTATAGCTATCACTTCTGAGTGTTGATGAAAGTAGTTAAAAACTTTTTTTAACCACATGATTTTTATACAAGTTATCACCGTTAGTTATCATAAAATCATCTTTTGATAGCTCACATCTAGCTGTCCATAATGAGACTAGATTATTGGTTATATCGTAAAATGGATTATAAATTGTATTAATATTTACACTAGATTGATATTTCTTTATTGCTTCTTCAATTTTCTCATGTAAGTATCCTGTGATTAAAAATATTTCATTAAATATTTTTGAATTAATAGCGCTTGATAATTGCCTATTAAGTAATGTTGTGCCATCTCCTAAATCTAACAAGGATTTGGGAGTATTCTTTGTCAAAGGCCACAATCTTTCCCCTTTGCCAGCTGCTAGAATAAAAAGGTTCACACTAATACCTCCTTCATTATTTTTAGTCTAAGCTAATATTAAGGTTAGTTCAACAAATTGTTCATTCAAATCATCTAGTAATGTAATTATCCTTTCATTTTTATTTACAGATAAACTGTTTCCATGAGATAATTTATATTAATAACTCTACAGAATTTGTTTTTACAACAGATACTCTAAAATCGATTGCTCTTGTAATAGGAACAGCCGCATTTTTATACTTTTTCCCTCTTATATTTTCTGTATTATAAGAGCACTCAAGATGAGTATAATTTCCACTTCTTTATTTTTCAATTTATTAAAAGGCTTTATATTAAACTGATTTCTGGAGATTGTAGGAACCTTTTTTTCCCTTTTAATTCAAAAATAACTAATTTATCTCCTTTCTTAAAAATTTCTCTTTCTTCTTCAGTCAAATTATTTTTTTTATAAATTATGATTGAATTATTACTAACTACAAATGCAGAATTAAATAATTCTCTTTTTTTTGTTTTTTTTAAAATCGAACCAAAAACCACCGTCTTCTTATTTTTATTTATAAAATCAATAAGTTTTATCTGGTAAAAAAGCAGTTCTTTCCCTATTAAGGAGCATTCTGGAAATAATATTGAATCACCTTCATCAACTTTTATATAAGCTATATTTTTATTGAAATTATTT
>BBBM01000063.1 GCA_001311565.1 Desulfothermus okinawensis JCM 13304 | reverse complement strand
GCGAAAGGATTCTTTTATTAGCTGGGCAAAACATGCTGGCATATATTCCTGCTCTCTACATCTAATACCAAGCCTCATCTGATTGTCATAAAAGATCTCTCTGGCTATTGCTTCTAGATTCTTAAGATCCTGAAAATTCCCTGCCCAACTAATTTTAATTACTGGATATTTTTTTATCAAAATCCCACTTGTCATAGATATAGAGTCCCTTAAAAAGCTCTTTATTTCCCTCAAATATCTCTTTTAGTGTGTCAAGAAATAAGGACTTTCCAAATCTTCTAGGCCTGGATAAAAACACATATTTATAGTTTTCTATTAACTCATATGCCTCTTTTGTCTTGTCTATGTAAACATAGTCCCCTTCTATTATCTCCCTGAAACTTGATATGCCTATTGGTAGTTTTTTTCATAATGTTTGCTCCAGGTACTTAAAATTTTATCTATTTATTCCATTAGCTCCCAAGTCTCAAGCTTTGATGTGTCTATGGTCCAAGGATGAAGGATGAAGGGACTCTTCTCCCTTCGCCCTTCTACCTTCGCCCTTTCACTAATTCTTCTGAAGGACAAGGCGGAAGCCAACATCGTCGTACCTACTGACAGGCGAGGAGCTGCCGCGATTAGAGCACCGCAAGTACCTGGGTAAGTAGTACCAGCTACCGCCCCGCATCACACGGCCCCTGCCGACACTTGTATATATAGGATTATTGCGTGAATGATGCTTATAAGCATCCTCAGAATACCAGTCCTCACACCACTCCCATACATTGCCGCTCATGTCATATAATCCCAGAGAATTGGGTGCAAAGGAGCCCACTGGAGATGTATATCTCCACCTATCCCTTCCTCCTGTGCCATCATAATTGGCCAGATCATGGGATATATCACCAGTTTTTGTGGCATACTTCACCTTTTTTTCCCCTGCTCCTGCACGCATACTCCCACTCCGCCTCTGTGGGAAGGCGAAATTTATATCCTGTCTTCTTAGAAAGCCACTTTGAAAATGCCTTAGCATCATTCCAGGAAACATTTATGACCGGTCTTCTGCCCCTGCCCCTGCCTTCATCATCTGGTTTCTCTCTACCTGTCTCCTCACAAAATCTGTCATACTGATCAAAGGTCACCTCATACTTCCCCATATAAAACCAACCCATCCACACACACCGTATGAACTGGTTTTTCATCACTATAGCCATCACCAAAGGTATCTCCCATCTCATAACAACCACCTTTAACCCACACAAACTCCATGCCAAGATACGGGTCCTTAAAGGTCTTACCAGAGGCAACCTCAAAAGGCTCATCATCTATGGGTAAAAAAAGTGGCATCTATATATTTGTCTGGATCAATAGATAAAAAAATCATCTATTTTTTTACTCTTTTTCTTTGCAAAACAAATCCCTGGAAAACACAAAAAGACTATTAGCAGGATTACAACACAACTCCTCATTGATTTAACCCCCCTATCTTTTCTGGTTACCCTGCTTCCCAAAGACTACGTCAAAGTCGTCAATCCTCTAAAATTAGTAATTAGTGATTAGTGAAATGTTTGTCTATTTGATGTTTAATCACGTCTTTTAACTTGTAACTCAAAAGTCATAACCCATAACTCATAACTCAAAACCAATTTCTTTTTCCACCTCTTTAATATCCGTTGCCCTCATAATAACCTTTAGCAGGGCCTTTAGTTTGTCTCTGTTATGTATGTTTCCTATCTTTTTCTTAAGGGACTCAGGCACAATATTAAACCTTATCTCCAGGGCCTCTAAAACCATCTCCCTGGCTTCCCTTACCATGCCCTGCTGGATCCCCTGCTGTATGCCCTGCTGAACTCCCTGCTGGATCCCCTGTTCTATCCATCTCTTTGCAAGTGATGACATCTTCTTACCTCCTAGCTCTTCAAATATATTCTTTACCTCTTCTTCCCTTATATCCTTGCTTGCCACCAGATATTCTATCACCAATATCAATTCTTCCTCTGATACTTGCCTTAAAACTGATATTAATAAGGACCTTATCTTTTTAAATTCATCAAACACATGTTTCATTGATAAAAGAGATGCGCACAAATAGAGATTTTTGCTCTTATTTATTATAATATCATCCCCATATCTGGTGGTGTCAAATAAAACCACCTCAAAATCTACCATGTATTTCTTTATATCTACTGGCACATTAAAGTAGTCTGCAAAACTCTGTGGAAGATTATAAGGCCTTTTCCCATGATAAAATATCACTGGTATTATGGGTCTTAAATCCTTACCCCTCTCAAAATCCCTCTTCCACATAACTGAAAAATAGCTCAGTATCTGAATAAGAACACGCCTGTCTGGATATGATTTGTGCTCAAATACAAAATATAGCTCTGAATCAATCCCCTCTATCTTACACCTCACACCCATATCAAGATAATATCTCTTATATTTCTCATCACTCTTTTCTGTATTTATAATCTCCAAACTATCCATATCAATGTAACACACAAGCTCCTCTGGAAAAAATCCCTCTATAAAATCACGAACATTTTTAACATCCCCCATTAATTTCTTGAAAAATGTGTCATGGGGACGATTTACATCAATCTCTATTTCCTTCTTTCCCATCCAGCATCCCCCTTAAATCTTAAGTCCCCCATTCTCAATTTATTCCACCTTTGCCAGCTTCAATCTAACAGGTCGAGTTATTTCTGGCCTCTGGTCAAAGTCCAGGGCTTTTAATTTTTGTTTTGCAAATTGGTATGCCTCCAAGGTATCTACCCATCCGTCTTTATTTTTATCTCCTTCTCCAATTAGTGCCTTTAAGAAAAAGTAAGTAAATGCTCCATCTCTTCCTGGTGCATATTCCCTTGCTGGTCTATTTGCCGCTGCTGCAGATATAAAAAGTTTGTTTGAAGAAAGAAGGGATACATTCACCTTTGGAGTGATTAATTTCATTGGGCTTATAGATTTTCCTGTGCCTGAAAAACATGCATCCAGCATTGCTACAACTTCTTTATTCTTAAGTGAAGAGAGTTGTTCTTGAAGATAGGATAGGGGAACTGCAGTTCTGTCATTTAATCCATCCAAGGTTACATCATAGGGGACTAAAAGACCATCTTTTATTTTTTTCTCCTTCAACAACTGGAGAGCCATGCCCTGAAAAATAGAAAAATATCTTTGCATCTGGGTGTAATTTTCCTCTTCTAACGAGCCAGTTTATTTCATTATAGATATTTCCAACAGTAGCATCTTCATTTAATAATACATGAATATGGGACCTATCATCCTTAAATCCACACCTTTTGACCAGTACTTCATATACATTTTTTTGCATCATTATCTGCGAATCTTGGACCTTTTATGTGTTTATACTTCCTTATACCAATTATCAATGCATATGCCTTATTTTGTGGTCTTAATGTGGGCTTAAGAGAGAGTATATTCAAAGATTCATCTGATGTAGCTATGGGAGATGAATAGGCTAGTTGTGCTTGAAATTCTCTATCTGGCAGTGGCTTTGGCAGAGGTATCTGGGAATCATCAAGCATTGCCAGTACCATCCTATCCTTTGCATTGGCAAAATAAGACACAGAAGGATATTTGTGTGTTAGCTCAATAAGTCTCTTCATTGCACCTTCTTTTTCCCCCATCCTAAATTTGTTCCACAATACTTCAGTCAAATATTCTGCAGCCTTTTCAGTTATTTTAGAACCAGCATTGTGCTTTATGGCAAAATCAAGGGCATCCTGATATTTCCCTTTCCTGAATAAAAGTAGAATCTTTAATTTCACCAGCTCCTTATCCTTGTGGGCCTCCAGGGCTTTATCTGCCCACCTGTTTGCTTCATTTAGTCTTTTTAGTTTAAGGGCAAGGTGGGCAAGGTTTTTGTAAAGTTTTAGATCTTTTTTTCTTTTGCCCTAACTTTGCCCATATCTTATAAGCTAAATCAGGGCGGCCATAGAGATAATAAGCAACACCCAGGTTGAAATAAATTTTGGGGTTTTCTGGACACATCTTATGGGCCTGAATTAGACCTGCAAGCCCCTTTTTCTTATTTGTTTTAAAGACCTTGAAGCTGGCCTTGGCTAACTCCTTTGCTATCGTGCATTGTGAAGCAAACACATTAGAAGAAACAACTGAAAACAAAAATAACCCTGCCAATATAAGTTTTAGACTTTTATTCATAATGCCCTCCATCTTTACTTAATTATCCAAAAATCAAACCCATCTTCCCACCAGGAAGATTTTGGTAATATGCTTAATTTTGTTATCAACCTTTTTATATCATCACTTTTCATTATAAAGTATCCATATTTTGCCTCTATCCCATCTGTTAAGTCAATTGGGACATCCTTTTTTTATTCCAATTACCTTTAAACACATCCTGCCAAGAGGCGGCTTTACAGGATAGGACAGGGCATTTTTGTCTATTACATCAGGGAAAAAAATATACTCTATGTTTTTGAAACACCATTGGGTGCAGCACAGACAGGGGATATAAAAATATCAACTCTCCACCCTGTGGATCATAGTTAAAGACATATATTTTTGAATCCATTGGCGGGGATATGGAAAAGCCTATGGTGTCTCCAACTGAGAGTGTTGGAGCATCTCCATTTAATGGGAACTTTTTCCCATGCTCCTCTTTATACAGTTTTAAATATTTACCTTTTTTTTGTTTCACTATTTTTTTTATGTCTTCAATTGGGGCAAAGGCCTTTGTTGGTGGAGGGGTATTGTATATTCTTAACTCCTCATCTGTTAAATTGCAATTTATGTGATCTGAATACAACAAAACCCCTTTTTCAGGAGATATCACCCTTATTTGCAAATCTATTTTTTTTGATTTTGGAAACACATTGTAATCTCCAGTAACAATATAATCTGCTGAAAGTTTTTTTTGCCCATTTATCTATATCAAAATCATCCTTTCCATGGACCTCTATCTCATCAATTAACTTTGCAATGTCCAGTCTGTCTATTAAGGTAAATTTGTTCTTACTAAATTCAGTTATATATGTCTGCATCTTCTCAGCTATATATGAGCCCATAAGAGACGGATTATTTGACATAGACGAAAACTTCAAAACAGCTACTTTTTTTATTTGACAATAACTTTATATTGCATATGGACTTACTTCTTTTCTTTAATTCACCATTTAATGGGGAGCTGTAAAACAGGGAAAAGGCAATGGCCTGGGAGAAACTAAGTGGAATTATAATAAGTGCAAAACCAATAATTAATAAATTAAAATTGATAATGGAAAATTGAAAATCAAGTTTTTTTTATTATCTTTTCAGATGACTGAAAACCCTCACACATATTGAATTCTCCCCAAAAATCCAGTTTCTCTTAAAAATATCTAGCAAGTACCTGCCCTGCTTCTTAAGCAGCTTCCCCAACCTAATACATCATCCTTCTTAAATTCTCAATTCTCTATTTTCAATTATCAATCAAAAAACAATTATCAATTGATCTTCTCCCACTCAAAATTAAGCACATTCCTAT
>BBBM01000062.1 GCA_001311565.1 Desulfothermus okinawensis JCM 13304 | reverse complement strand
CTCAAAATGTAAGAAAAATGCTTATAGGATTAATAAAATACTTGAGGTCAAAAAAAGTGATTTTACCTGTTCACTCTTCACTGTTCACCATTTACTGTTCACTTTTCACTTTTCACTGTTCACTTTTCACTCTTCATTATTCACCATTCACTTTTCACTCCCAAGGGGTAATCATGCTCACTAACCTCACGGCCAAATTCCGAGAAAAAAATAAACTCAGATACCCACTTCGCTGAGCTTTTAAAAGGTTCCGGAATTGCTTTTGTTTTAAGAATAATTGGAATAATTGCAGGATATATCTTCACACTTTTGATTACCCGTGGATATGGTGCAGAAGCTATGGGAACTTTTGCCCTTTCGTTTACGCTTCTTCAAATTTCTTCTGTAATTGGAAGGCTTGGGATGGATACAGCACTTTTAAGATTCGTGGCAGAGTATTCATCGCAGGGGAAATGGGATGTAGTAAAAGATATATATAAAAAAAGCTATAAAACTTGTTTTGCCTTTTTCTATGATCTTGTCAATAGCTGTTTTCTTTTTGTCTGGATATATAGCAGAGTTTGTATTTAAAAAGCCACATCTTGAGCCGTATTTTAAAATAGCTTCTATCGGAATATTTCCTTTTGTTTTACTTTTTATACATACAGAAAGTTTAAGGGGATTAAAGAAAATAAAGGAATATATGCTTCTGCAGCAAGGAGGAGTATTTACATTAGCCTCTATACTCCTTGGAATTATAATGTTAGTCTTAACTAATAATAAACCTGCATTCTTAAATCAAATCCCAATATCAATTTATATTTTCTCAATATTTATTATTTCATCAATTGCTTTTTATATCTGGATAAAATACTTAACAAATTCTAATCCAAAATCTAAAATCCAAAATTCAAAATTTTTACAATCTACACCACCTAATCCCTCTACAACCTTTACAACTTCTACAACTTCTACAACCTCTATAACCTCTACAACTTTTACAACCTCTACGTCATCTACGCCCTCTAAACCCTCTACAACCTCTATGGCCTTATTCACTTATAAAGCCTTGCTTTCAGTTTCCATCCCCATGCTTTTGTCAAGTTCTTTAGCCTTGATTATGGGATGGACTGATACTATAATGTTGGAAATGTTTAGGATAGAAAAAGTTGGAATTTATAATTTACCACATTACCTTATTTTTAAATATTGTGGGAATATATGTTTTTGATAAAAGTTTATTATGTATATACATATAATAATTTTATTTGTAAGGTGTGATAGTAATGCAAAAGAAAAATATTTTAATAATAATTCCAGCCAGAGGCAATTCAAAGGGAATTCCTAGAAAAAAATTTAAGACTGCTTAACGGTAAACCATTAATTTACTATTCTATAAAAACAGCTCTTTCTTCAAAATATCAACCAGATGTCTATGTAACAAGTGATGATGATGAAATTCTTTTTTTTAGCTGAACAATTTGGAGCAAAAATTCATAAAAGAGATTCAAGTTTAGCTAAAGATGAAACAACTTTAGACCCTGTTATATATAATTGTTATGAATATGTAAAAATAAAGAATCCAAAAATTATGAACTAATAATAACGTTACAACCAACTTCTCCTTTATTAAAAGCAGAATCTTTAGATAATGCTATAGAAAAGATAATTAAAAACTATAATATTGATACTATTATTTCAGCTACAGAGGATACACATCTCACGTGGAAAAAAAGAAGGAAAATCGTTTGTTCCTAATTATAGAAAAAGATTAAATAGGCAATTTTTACCTAAAATATATAAAGAAACCGGTGGGTTCTTAATTACTAGGAAAAGTGTGATTAGTCCAAATAATAGAATTGGTAAGCATGTTGACTTATATTTGTTAAATCTTCCTGAATCAATAGATATAGATACTTATGAAGATTGGAATCTTTGTGAATATTTCCTAATAAGGAAAAAAATTTTGTTTATTGTTACTGGAAATAAGAAGGTAGGCTTAGGACATGTGTATAATACCCTCATACTTGCTAATGCTATAATGAATCATGAAATTATTTTTTTTAGTTGATAAAAATAGTAGATTAGCATTTAAAAAGATAAAATCAAGAAATTACCCTATTTTTATACAAAAGGAAAATAATATTTTAGATGAGATAAAAAAAGTTTAATCCTGACATAGTTATTAATGATATATTAGATACCACTGTTGAATATATAGAAAGGCTTAAAAAAAATGGGAATAAAAGTTATTAACTTTGAAGATTTAGGAGAAGGAGCTAAAAAAAGCTGATTTAGTTATTAATGCTATATATCCTGAAAAATATATTTTACCAAACCATTATTTTGGTCCGGATTATTTCTTGTTGAGAGATGAATTTCTATATTCTCCGCAAAAAAAATATTAGAAAAAAAGGTAATAAATGTACTAATTACTTTTGGTGGAGTTGATCCAAAGAACTATACAAAAAAAAGTTATCGAATCAATTTACGACTATTGTAAAGATAATAATATTAAAATAACGGTGATAGCAGGTTTTGGTTATGACAAATTTCCATCAATAGAAATGTATAAAGGGATTGATATAAAAAAAAAATGTGTATAATAATTGCTAAGTATATGTTAAATGCTGATATTATATTTAGTTCAGCAGGAAGGACAATATATGAAATTGCAAGTATTAGTACACCAGCAATAATTTTAGCCCAAAATGAAAGAGAATTGACACATTTTTTTTGCTACATCAAAATATGGTTTTTTTGAATCTTGGATTAGGATATAAAATATCTAATTATGAAATCCTAGAAACGTTCAAAAATCTAGTTGAAGACCATAATATTAGATTGTATATGAGTAATTTAATGAAGAGTGTAAATTTAAGGATGGAAGAAAAAAAAGTTATCAAACTAATAAAAAAATATTATAGAGGAGGATTAAATGAAACTATTAGATTTATTTAATAATTTTAATCCTTGTGACTATAAATTAATAAGACCATATATAATTGCTGAGGCTGGAGTAAACCATGAGGGTAGTATGGAACTTGCAAAAAGGCTATGCGAAGAAGCTTTAGAAGGTGGAGCTAATGCTATTAAATTTCAAACGTATAAAGCAGAAACAATTGCTTCTAAAAATTCCCCAGCATACTGGGATACAACAAAAGAACCTACTTCTTCGCAATATGAACTTTTCAAAAAGTATGATAAATTTTGGAAACGGGAAATGGAGGAACTTAAAAAATATTGTGATAAAATAGGGATAGAATTTCTTTCAACACCTTTTGATAGGGAATCAGCAACGTTTTTAAATGATTTAGTAGATGTTTTTAAAATATCTTCAAGTGATATAACCAATAAACCTTTTATTGAGTATATTTGTAAGTTTAAAAAACCAATAATACTATCAACTGGAGCGAGTCATTTATATGAAATTCAAGAGGCAGTTAGTTGGATAGAAAAGTATGGTAATCCTCTTGCTCTTCTTCATTGTGTTTTGAATTATCCTACATTAGACGAAAATGCAAATCTAGGTATGATAGTAGGACTAAAGAGGGCATTTCCTGATAAAATAATTGGATACAGTGATCATACTTTACCAAAAGATATGAAAGTCTTGGAAATCGCAATATTATTGGGAGCAAAAATAATTGAAAAGCACTTCACTCATGATAAAACGTTGCCAGGTAATGATCATTACCATGCTATGGATAAGGAAGATTTAACAAAGTTTATAAAAAAATTTAGAGAGAATCTTTACGATTTTGGGAGAATTTGAGGTTAAAGCTCTAAAAAAATGAAGAAGTCGCAAGGAAAAATGCTAGAAGAAGTATAGTAGCTAAAAGGTTTATACCAAAAGGTAAGATAATAGAATATGAAGATTTGACTTTTAAAAGACCTGGTTATGGTATAAGTCCGAAATTTATTGAATCTGTTATAGGGAAAAAAGCCTTAAATGATATTAATGAAGATGAAGTTGTTAAGTGGTATTTTTTTTGCTAATTTTAAAAATCTTAAGTTATTTAGGAAAGTTAGCTTATATCCTTTCTCTACGGGTTTATTTCAACTTTCAAGGACATTAGTATTTTTTTTATGCTGCTAGGATTTTGGAACCAAAACTTTATGGCTTTTGGAGTCTAGTAAATGTACTCTTACTATATAGAGGTTTAATCCATTTAGCTTATTCCTGCTATGAATAGAGAAATTCCTTTTTATATGGGGAAAGAAGATTTTCATATGGTTGATGAAATAAGAAATATAACCTTTACTTATACATTGATTTTAACAATATTTTCTTCATTTTTAATATATAAGCTTGTAACTATTTATAATAACATAGATAAATTATTGATTTTTTGCTCATTGTTATTATTTATTTCAACTCAATTTTATCATTACATGCAAGTCTATTTGAAATCTTCTCTAAATTTTAATGTGATGATTTTTCAACAAATATTGTATTCTATATTGTTCCCTTTATTAGTTATTATTTTTACTGTGAAATATAAACTTATTGGTTTATATTTAGTCAATCATTGGTAAATACCATAATATGTATTATAATTATTATTAAAAATAAAATTAAGTTGTCTATAAAATTTAATAAGGAAAAATTTAAAACACTGATAAAAATTGGTTTTCCTATAATGTCAGTTGCATTATTGTATAGTTTTTTTCACTACAACTGATAAATTAATGATTGGGTTTTACATAAATACTGAAAATTTAGGATATTATTCGTTTGCTGTTTTAATAGGTAATGCAATTTTTTTTGTTACCTAGAGCATTAGGTGAACAGATATACCCTAAAATGGTTATGTTGTATGGGCAAAATAGTGATTTTGAATATATTTTAAGACAAATCATTAAATATTTAATTACTAATATAAGTTTGATTTTGCCAATAGTATTAGGAATATATTTCTTGTTTCCGTTGATTATTGTAAAATATTTTTCCGCTTATTTACCTGCAATAAGAATTATTGGTGTTATTTTAATTGGGTATATATTTTTAATTATTGCAAATGGATTTGGTATTTTTATGTTGAGTATTCGTTTGCAAAATTTATATTTGGTTGTTACTATTGTATCAGTAATATTAAATTTTGTTTTAAATATAGTATTTATAGTTTATAAGAAAGAAATAATATGTATTGCCTTTGCAAGTGCTGTTAGTTATTTTGTTTTTGCTATCTTGCTCGGTACTACAATTTTCTATCTATATAAAAAAAAATAAAAAAAAAGGTGAATTATGTTACCTAATTTTATTATTGCAGGTGCTGCAAAAAGTGGTTCTTCCACATTATATTATTATTTACAGAAACATCCAGAAATTTTAATGTCAAAATATAAAGAGCCTGCATATTTTACAAAATATTGGAATAGAAAAGATTTGAGATGGTATGAAAATCAATTTAAACATTGGAATGGTGAAAAAGCAATTGGAGAAGCTACAGTAGAATATATGGTAGATCAACATGCACCAGAGAGAATTTATAAATTAGTTCCTCATGTGAAATTAATTTTCATAATGAGGAATCCAATAGATAGGGCTTGGTCTCATTATTGGCATAGAGTTAAAATGGGAGAGGAATCAAGAAGTTTTAATGAAATAATTAAAAATATAGAAAACGGTAATTTAGATGAATATATTATTAGATATGGAATGTATGCTACATCGATTAAAAGGTTTTTAGAATATTTTTCAAAGGAACAGGTGAAATTTATAATTTTGGAAAATTTTAAAGAAAATCCATCTTTTTTTTCTTAAAGATATTTATAGATTTTTAGAAGTGAGTGATAATATAAATATCAATTACAAAGGGGCTAGAAATAAAGCAAAAATTTACAGAATAAAACACTTAAGTATTTTATGGGCGAAAATTAGAAGCATGGATCCTTTAAAAGAGAATCTTCCCTCGTTTATTTATCATTCTCTTAGAAAAATTTTTAGATTTATTGATGCGTTAAACAAAAAACCATTTAACCCACCAATAATGGATGAAAAACATTGTTATATTTTGCGAAATGTTTTTAAAGGGGAAGTTGCAG
>BBBM01000061.1 GCA_001311565.1 Desulfothermus okinawensis JCM 13304 | reverse complement strand
ATGGTTCATTGAAATGGTGCAAAAGAAAGCCTGAGTAAATGATTGGCAAGCCCACCTAAATCCCTGGGGGTGTAACCCAAAGTAGCCTTCCATACCTCATCAGATTCCATGCAAAAATATATCTGCTTATCAACCCCATATTTTCTCAAGAGATTCACCATAAAACGGAATTGTTTTATCCTGATGGGCCTAAAGAGCCTGAGTTTTCCGTCAATACCCTTAATAAACTCACCATGATAAATATAATCAGACTCTGGCCAATTTTCTTCTATGAATTTAAAAAGATGAGGCATGCCCCTAAAAGATCCAAGGCTTAAATAGGCAATGTCTGCAGGTTTTAAATAGTCAAAAATCATCTCTATTGTCTTACTATATCCCCTCTCCCAATCTGGATAGTAAATTATTGGATCAAAATGAAGACAAACCCTAAAGCCCATATCTGCACACCTTTCAGCAGCGTTTAGTCTTTCCTCAAGGGGAGCTGTATATATCTCTTCTTTTATGGGGATGTCTATTGCGTTGAGGGACCATGCTGGGAGGACCAAGCGGGGATCTTTCACCACATCTGTCCAGGACAAATCAACAACCTTGGTCTTTAACTCAAGAACTACATTTCTAAACTGTGACAAAAACTCAATCAAATAAGACGAATAATTTGTAAGGGATTCCAGGGCCAGGGAATCTGTAAATTCACCAGTACCAATTCTGAAGAATCTATTGGTATTAAATATTTCTTCTAATTCAGAAAAAAAGATCATTTAGATTTGCCCATACCTTTATGGTGTTATGTGTGAAATACGCCTTTAATATACAATATGAACAATTTAAAGGACAACCTTCTCCTATATGGAGTATTTTATAACCACAACAATTATAAAATTTGGTTCCTGGACAATTTTTATAAAATCTCCCACGATATTTTAGTAAATATACACAGTCTTTTTTAAAATCACTTGGCTCAAGGCTTGAAAAATCACCATAAATTATGGGGATAGATCCTGCATTCTTGAAAGCAGATTTTGATATCTCACTGTCTTTTACTTCATTATCTATAAATATGGTTTGTATACTTTTTTTTTAAAATATCATCCATTTAGAAAAACTACTCTGTATTTAATTTAGATTTGTACCATGTATAAAATTCGTCCCACTCACTGCTCTTATTTTTTAGGTCTTCTATAAGCTCTTTTATAGTATAAGAATCATCAAGTGTGACTTCAAGATATATCTCATCTAATTCAAATCCATTGGAATGAGTAATCTTTATTCTTTTTTTTATCTGTTAAATTAAAAACCCTAACCATAAATTCTTTTTCCAAAGACCTAATATTTGGGAAACAGTTGTCTCTTAAGTAATTTAGTATGTTTTGAATCTTGTCATTGGGAGACAAATCTTTTTCTAAAAGATGAGATATGGGAGTAAGTATGGTTTTTACATTGACTTTATCTCTCTTTTTCAACTTATATAAAAGTTCTAAAAATATTTTTGATTTATTTTTTTCCCCACTTAATATTTTGAAAAAATGGAATAATATATACTATTTCATCATAGCTAAATTTTTTTTAGGTCTTCAACAACATCTATTGAAACATTTTCATTTATCAATATATCATCAAAGTCTTCTGGAAGTGATACCCATTCCAATAAATTAGAAATTTCCTTTTTGTTCAAAATAGTATCAAAGATACCAAAAAACTCCTTTTCTCTGTTCCCTTTGCTTAAAACTTTATCAAAATACCTTGCACAAACTATTATTTTCCCAGAATTTTTAAATTCTGAGTCTATAAATTCCAGATTTATAAGCCTTTATAAAGATCATCCATGTCAGCTATTATTACAGGGACATAAGGATCAGATATTGACTGTAATACCTCATATCCAAAAATAAGATCAAAGTAGTCTTGTTTTTCTTCAACTATAATGGGATACAAAGTTTTTTTTCTTAAAAGGCTCTATATTTAGTCTTTCTGAAATGAGTTTTGAGAAGAGCCAACTCCCATTTGATTGGATTTTATCCTTAGGTACATTGATAAGTTTCCCAAAATTAACCATTGGATCTATACACCTCTACCCTATTTTTCCCTGACCTCTTAGCCCGATACATAGCTCTATCTGCTTCATCAATCAACTCTTCTCCGGATTTTTGGCCATCATAGGTAGATGAGACACCACCACTAATTGTAATTTTTACGCCTGTCTCTATTACCTCTCCATCACAATCTCTAACAATAAAATTATATCTTTCCACGGATTTTCTTATCTTTTCCGCAAGATCAAATCCCTCCTTTGAATCAAGTCCCTCTGAAAGTATACAAAATTCTTCTCCACCATACCTTGCTGGGAATAAATTGCCCTTGTTTTTTTTCTATTAAAAATTTCTCACACATGCCTTTAATTATTCTTGAAACAATAATCAAAGCCTGGTCTCCCACTCTATGTCCATATTTATCGTTTATGTTTTTAAAGTCATCTATATCAAACATTAATACACAAAATGGAAGTTTATTTTTTTGAACATTTTTTTAAGAATGCTATCTAAATAGATGTCCAAAAATTTTCTGTTATATAAGGAAGTAAGGCCATCTAATTTCACGTCTTCATATAATTTTCTTATATCCTCATCTAATATATTTATGACATTTTTAAAAGACTTTTTTTTATCTTCTTTATTGCAAGTTCTATATCATCTGTCTTTTCAATTATATCTATTGTCTTTTGTTCAAGGTTTTCTATATGCTTTTTTTCTTAACTGAGATACTTCAGCAAATTTTTTTAACTAATTCAGAAAATTCATTTAACACTTCTGATAACTTATTTTTATAAGGTTCAAAAAGTATGTCTCCCAGGCGTTTATTCACTCTATTGTACTCGGAGAAATCAAATTTTTTCTTCTTTATAACACTTATTAAAAGTTCCTGGATCTGCTGCTTTTGTGACAATGTCAAATAGTTATAATCAGAAATATACCTGAGATATAAAATCAATGTCTGCCATCTACCATCTTCTGGAACCCCTATCCTTTTTAGATAACTTAACACAGTTATTACACTTGCCTTCTCCGATGCAAGTAACATATTGTAATCCTCCCCCTGCAGTAATTTTTGGTCCAAACTAACCATAAAAATCTCCTAGAAAATCCTTAATTAAAAAAACTCTCTATAGGCGAGATAAGTTGCATATAAATCATATTTACTGCTTATTTCAAAAGGACTGTGCATTCCCAGAATTCCTGGTCCAAAATCTATTATATCCATCCCATATCTAGCTAAAAATTTGGCAACAGTACCTCCACCACCTTCATCCACTTTTCCCAACTCTGCCATCTGCCACGGGATGTTCTTTTTATTTAGTTTCTCCCTTAAAAAAAGCTATGTATTCAGCATTTGCGTCATTAGCCCCAACCTTACCCCGATGACCAGTAAATTTACAAAAGACTGGTCCATATCCCAATTTAGAAGAGTTTAACTTATCGTGAAGTTCCTGATAATCTGGATCAAGGGCACCATGTACATCTGCTGATATCGCCCTGGTATTTAAAAACACTTCTGCAATTGTGCACAACTCGCCACTCTCATCAATTATTTCCTGTATAAGATATTCAATAAACCTTGATCTTGCGCTAGATGCCCCTTCTGATCCAATTTCCTCCTTGTCCCAACCAATTAAAATCTGTGTAAATTCTGGTTCCCTTTGTTCTAAAAAAAGCCCTAAATCCAGAAAAGACACAGATCCTATCATCCTGTCCATATCCACCAATGAGTGATGCATCTAATCCAACAAATTTTGCCTTATATGCTGGTACAAACTGAAGTTCAGCACTATACAGGTCTTCCTCTGTAATTGAATATTTTTTTATTAAGTAAATCAAGAACTGCAAATTTTATTTTGTCCTCAACATCACTATTGTCTGTGCATGGAACAGATCCAATTATTGCATTCATCTTTTCTGCTTCAAATGCATCAGATAGTTTTTTTTCCATTTGTTTGTATGCAAGATGGGGCAACAAATCTGGAATAACAAACACAGGATCTTTTGCATCTTCACCAATTATAATATCAATTTTTGTTCCATCTATCTTTACAACAACACCATGTATAGCCAATGGAATGGAAAACCACTGATGTTTTCTTATTCCTCCATAATAGTGGGTCTTTACCATTGCAAGGTAAGTATTTTCATATATGGGATGTTGTTTAAAATCAAGTCTCGGTGTATCCAGATGTGCCCCAATTATCCTAAGACCTTGTTTTAAAGATCTTTTTCCTTTTCTTACCAATACAATACTCTTGTTTTTGAATTTTCTGTAAAAAAACAGGCTCCTTTGCATCAGTGGATATTCCCAATTTTATCAATTTATCTTCAATCCAGGCTACTGTTTCCCTCTCTGTTTTGCATTTATTTAAAAAAATCTATATAATCTAGTGCAAAACCATCAATTTTATCTTCATGGTCCTTATAAATCTCATAGCAAGTCTTTTGTTTGTGTATAAGCTCCATACTTTTAGTCCTCCTAGTCTCCACAAATAATTTTATACGCTTCCCTTAACACGTTGGGAATAACAGGCAAATCATCTTTAAGTAAGGTCCTAACATCCAACATAAAATAATCATCTTCAATTATACCAACAATTGGCGGATCAGTATCAAGGAGAACTGACCTAAAAACATCCAAATTCTCAACAAAACCTGGCTTAATTGAAACAAGATAGGTGGGAAGGTCTTTTTCAGGCTTGCACCACCACCCACACGGGAATTTCCCTTTTTTTATTCCAAAGGAATACAACTCACCTAAATCTTGCTTTAATTTTTTTCACGAGCCTTTTTGCCCTGGACTGAAGAGTAGAAACAGGTGTGAGTATCAGCTTAAGTGTTGGGATATTTTCTCCCGCCAGATCCTTGTCTTTATATAGCCTTAGAGTTGCCTCTAGGGCAGCAAGGGTCATTTTATCTATTCTAAGGGCCCTATTTAAAGGATTTTTTTTGATTTTTTTTCTATATACTGCCTTTTACCAACAATAATTCCTGCCTGTGGTCCTCCAAGGAGTTTATCCCCACTAAAAGAAACAACACTGGCACCTTTTTTTTATTCTGTCCTGTACTGTTGGCTCGTCAATATTTAACCAATCTGGAAATTCATAAAAATTTCCACTGCCCAGATCTTCAATAACTGGCAAATCATATCTAGTTCCCAGCTCAACCATCTCTTCAATGGAAACTTCCTTGTGAAAACCAATTATCCTATAATTTGATGTATGGGCCTTAAACAAGGCCCCAGTATTCGGGGATATGGCCTGTTCATAATCATGTAAATGGGTCCTGTTGGTTGCTCCAACCTCCCTTAAAATAGCACCACTACTTCTCATGACATCAGGGATTCTAAAAGAACCCCCTATTTCAATTAACTCTCCCCTGGAGACAATGACCTCTTTTCCCTTTGCCAGGGTATTTAACACAATCAACACAGCCCCTGCATTGTTATTTACAACCAATCCAGCCTCTGCTCCAGTTAGTTCCAAAAGCAGGTCTTCAACCAAAGAATACCTGCTACCCCTCTTTCCAGTATCTAGGGAAAATTCAAGATTGGTATAGCTTGTACATCCTTTTATCACTGCATCTATTGCATGTTGAGAAAGGAGTGATCTACCCAAATTTGTGTGCACTACAACCCCTGTTCCATTAATAACCCTTCTGTATTTTGGCCTTGTGGATTTTTTTTAAAAAATTTAGAACTGAGCTCTTATCCACACATACTAAAAGTTGTTCTCTGGTCTTAATTTTGCCATCTTTTATATCTTGTCTTACTTTGTCCAAAAATTGATTTATTTTCTCTTTTATAATTGTCCTTGGAATGTTGCTTAAATTTTTTTTCAGAGTCCACAGATTTTAATATTATATCCACAGAAGGAATATTGGGAAATAGCTCTCTATTCAAGATATCCTCCTTAGAAAAAACAGGGTTTACTCCTCATTACAAAAAAATTTTGTTTAACAAACTCTTGACCAAATTACAAACACTTTATATAGTCCTTTTCTAACGCGCCCGTAGCTCAGTAGGATAGAGCAACGGACTTCTAATCCGTAGGCCGGGGGTTCGAATCCTCGGGCGCGTAAGAAAAATCAGATAGTTATAAAATAAAATCATTAAACCTTAAAATAAGGTGCGCCTATAGTGCGCCTTGTTTTTGTTTGAAATACCTTTTAAAGTTTTTCCTCTCCCTCCTCAAACTGTCCTCTTGTGGAGATCATTGGTCCTAATTTAAAGGGGGTGCCTTATTGTCAAAATGAAATTTGACGAAAATTTTACAAAACAAACTGTATATTATTCCAGTTATAAAAAAACTAAAGACAATAGGGAGTAGGCTAAACTAGTACCTTTTTAAGGTTGACCTGCCTGAAACAGTATATTGTAATAAGTATCTAAAAGGATGTAGGATAAAAATAGAGAGAGATGGGTAACTTGAAGAGATAGATTTAGGAGAATCTCCAGGTTTAGTTGATATTTTTCATGTAATGATATCGTGCGGCATATACAAAATACATATTAAAAAGTCTAATTTTGGAACAAGTAATCTTTAGGGAATACGTTTATATGTTGTTTCAACATTAAAGAGGGAACTTCGCTACACAACTCTCCGATTCGCTCTGCTAACCTCAAATATCCGAAAAACTGTAGGTGCAAACTCAAGGAGTATAGCAAAAATGAATTGTATTTACATTGATAAAATTAAAAAAATTTACGAACGCAGACTACAGAGTTGTATTAAATCAATTCAAGGATAATTTTAAACAAGTCTACGGTGAATATCCCGATATTAAGCAACAAAAAGCATGGGAGTCTTCAGTAAAATATTTGCAGAATACTTTAAATGATACTGAAATTTACAATCTAACTATTGCTTTTGAGTATAGATTGCCGTTTAGCAATGAAAGAATAGACCTTTTGATGTTTGGAAAATATGAAAAAGACAGACCTAAAGTTGTCATTTTTGAGTTAAAAGGATGGAAATATGCTGAAAAAAACAAAAACTGCTTTTATTGTTAAAAGCGACATTAATGAAACAGTCCATCCAGAATATCAAGTTGAAAACTACGTTGAAAATAAAATTTTCCCATTCAGAATCTGAACACTTTGACATAATTCCCGCAGTCTTAATGTATAACGCCACTCCAGACTCAATCAATTTAGATTTTGAAAGAGTTATATGTTTTTATAAGAATGATACGCAACAAGTTAGGGATTTTATTCTATCTATTTTTAAATCACCTTTAGATGAACAGCTTATTTATGATTTTTTAAATGGTGAATATAAACAATCAAAAAAAAATTATTTGATG
>BBBM01000060.1 GCA_001311565.1 Desulfothermus okinawensis JCM 13304 | reverse complement strand
CGATCATCAGACAAAGATATGAAACAAATTCAGTGATAGTAACTACCAATAGACCATTTGAAGAATGGGGGAATATATTTGGAGACGTAGTGTTAGCGTCAGCAATAATAGATAGGCTTATTCATCATTCCCATATCTTCAAGATAACAGGTAAAAGTTACAGAATTAAAAAACTTCCAACAAACTAAAAAAAATTTAAAACTTACTGGGGAATTTTAAGGGCCATTAGGTGGGGATTTTTAATTGACTTTAAGAATCGTACATATCACTATTTTGGGGTATAGCAGATATAGAGTATATAATGCGACTCTTTCTATTAAACAATCAGACATTTTGGATGTGTTAGAAGAATCTTTTCATGAATTCAAAGGGGTATGTGAGAGGATTCAGGTGGATAATGCCAGGGTATTTGTTGATAACGCTTCAGTTAATAATTTTAAGTGGAATTCACGTTTTTTTGAATTTTTGTGGATTTTACGGTATAAAGCCCACCCGCTCTCTTCCTGGTCATCCCTGGAGCAAAGGAAAGGTAGAGAACCCGTTTTATTATCTTGAAAACCATTTTATTAATAACAGATCTTTTGATTCCTTTGATGATTTTTATAACAAGTTAAAAGAGTTTCAACATCAAGTAAATAATACTCTCCATAAATCCCTAAATAAAACACCTTATGAAGCTTATTTAATAGAAAAAGAGCATCTGTTTGAGCTACCTAAGACAAAATATGTGGGTTTTAAAGAAGAATTCCGTAAAGTGACTTCTGATTGCTTGATCTCATATAATGGCAATCGTTATTCTGTTCCACATTTATATGCTAGAAGTGAGGTATGGATAAAGCGTTATAAAGGAATATATCTACATATCTATTCTAAAGTTAATAAGTTGATAGCGGTGCATAGACTCGCTGCAGGTAAAGGCAAGGTAATCATAGATAAAAGTCATTATAAAGGTTATAATTGTAAGGAATCTCGAGAAACATTTGCCCTATCTGCAGAAAAATTAAAAAAAACAGATTTAATGACTATACCAGATTAGATGACTTTATACTCGCAGTGAAGTCACAAAAAAAAGATTAAATCCTGCCTATCATCTTTATCAAATAAGGCGTATTTTTGAAGATTATTCAAAAGAAGACTGTATAACATGTATGGAAAAATGTCTGAAATATAATGTCTTTAATTTTCATTTTGTAAAAGGTTATCTTGCTGATAAGGCGAAGATTAAGGTAGATGTGTCCAGTTATTCAATTAATAATCTCACTTTTCCAAAAGTAAATATTAAAAGACCATTATCGGAGTATAGCCTATGAAATTAGCAGATAACAATATCTCCCAAAGTATAAAAGAATATTGTAAACTTCTATCTTTGCCTGTTGTTGCTGAGTGTTATGAAACAGAGGCAGAAAATGCTGTCAAAGCAAAAATCTCCTATCAAGAATATCTGTATAAGGTTCTGCAAAATCAAATAATTGTAAGGATAGATAACTCTATAAATGCAAAGATAAAAAAAGGCCAAATTCCCTTTTATCAAGACCATTGAAGAATTTGATTTTTAATTTCAGCCCAGTATAGATGAAAAACTTATTTACGAACTGGCTAATCTAACTTTCCTCAATCACGCAAAAAAAACATTATCTTTGTAGGGCCTCCTGGGGTAGGAAAAACCCATCTTGCTGTGGCTCTAGGTATAAAAGTAGCTAAAGCTAGAAAAAGAGTTCTGTTTTTTAGTGCAGAAGAACTTATTAACCAGCTAATATCAGCAGAGCTATCCAAGCAATTGCCTGGTTATATTGAGTCCTTATCCAGAATAGACCTCTTAATCATAGACGAATTGGGATACCTTGAAATAGGCAAACACGCAGCCTCTTTATTCTTTAAGCTCATTTCAAAAAGATATGAAAGGACTTCATATAGTAACTACTAATAAACCCTTTGATGAGTGGGGGATATTTTTGGGGATGAAGTGGTAGCTGCCGCCATCTTGATAGGCTGCTACACCACTCCTACCCCTTTCTCATTCAAGGAAAAAGTTACAGGATGAAAGAGTTGTTTGATAAGAAACAAAAATAATTTTTTTTGTCTAACTCTATGGGTGGGTCAATTTTCGTGAAAAAAAACGGGTTAATTTTTGTGACAATTGACACTAAAAATCCTATAGCCTCTTCCTCTTTCCCATATCTATTGCAAAAACGACTAATTGTAGAAATATCAGGAACTCTATCTAAACCTAACATCTCACATATTACCTTGTCTGATCCTATCTTTTCCACATCTGATATTCCCCTGCCTCCACATATCATGGACAATATAATTGGTATTATCTTTAAAGAAGCAGATATAGACCTGTTAGATCCTCCCCTTGGAAAATTCCTATCTATTATCTCTGATACCCCCAATCTCTTTAAAAAACTCCTAAATAATATTAATCCTCCAAAAGGAGTAATATTTTCATTGCACTTACCTAATTTTAAATCTATATTCTTCATTGCAAGTCACCTCCTTGGTATGTTTTGTTTTTTTTTCTTCTATCCTAATAATTACACCATATTAGAGGTGACTTGCAAGTATTTTCCTGCCTCTAATGCAATATTAAGGTTATTTTGGCTCCTTTACAAATGTTATTGATTGCAATAATAGGTGGCTTATCCTGCAGATCGGTTACAGAAGAGACGGCAATCGAGTTTTTAACTGCATCTGGAATAACGTTGGGAGTCGGTGTAGGATTAAGAACGCTGTTCCGTCAATTGGTTAAATTGATACCTGTTTTCGGTTCGATGGTTTCGGCAGGAATTGCTTATACAGGAACATATACGATTGGGAAGGCGGCAGAGGCTTACTTTTTTGAAGGTGAGATTAAGAAGCCGGAAGAGTTCGAAAATAAAGCTAAAGAAGCAATGGATAACAATGAAGAGACAAACTTCGCCTAACAGCGGACATACGGCTTCGGCTATCGCCTCCGCCCAAATTTCCCTGCGGAAAACTTCGTATGTCCGCGGGACGTTAAGTGAAATGCCCGCCGTCTTAAAGAAATGTTTCAAAGAGGTGTTTAAATCATGAATAGGCAAACTTTGAAAGATATTTTAAAATCAAAAATAGAACACTTGTATGGAATACAATTCAACGAGATAATCGATAACATTTTTTTCCATACTTTATGGAGGAAATTATAAATCTATTAAACAAAAAAAGAGATTTAGGCAGTGATGGGATTATTGAAGCTGAAAAAGTATGTTTGGCATGCTATGCTCCTGAAAAATATAATAAGAAAAAGTTTGAGAAAAAAGTGGATGAAGATTACATAAAATACAAAAAAAATTACATGATATTAGGATATAAATGGCGTTTTATTATCAATCAGAAGTTACTGGGTAGTATGGTTACTTATATCAAAAATAAGAGCCCAATTCTGATATTTGGGGTGTAGAAGAATTGATAAACTTTATTTTAAACTTGCCTCCCAGCAAAAGAAGAAAAATATTATCAGATGTATTTTCTTTATCTACTGAACTTATTGAATTTGATTTTGTAGAAGAAGTGATCGAAGAACTCACAAAATTAAAAGAAGAATTAACAAATTATAGCCCGCAATATAATCCTCCTGAAGACACATTGGCAAAAATAGAAAGAAATTTTACAGGAGAAGATATTGAAATAGTAAAAAGAAAGTTTACCCATTTTTATGCAGAACATATTGGTTATTTGCAAAAGGTTTTAGAATCATTTGATAGTGATTTCATTTCAAATTTGAAAATGACGATTTTAAATGAGTACCAAGCACTTGATAAAAAAAATAACTTTTAAAGAAAGGTTTAATCATTTAGTAAAAAGATTTTCCTCAAAATATCCTAAGGATGATGAATATAAAAATTATAGTGAACTCATTTTGTTATATTTGTTTGAACAGTGTCTTATTGGGAGCAAACCTGGAGGTGATTAAATGATACTTCCTGAACCTGAGTCAGATTTGCGAATGAACATACTAATATTAGGGAATGAGATACTTGGTGAACTTATAAAAAAATAATAATGCAATGTTTATTGAGGATTTGCTCATAAAATTTTTGAAAAAAAGATATCAAAAGAACGCCCAAATTATTCATGGATGCAATAACAACTTTGTATACCTTGGACTTAATTGTTATAGAGAGTTACAAAATAAAGGTGGTGAAACATGATAAGGCTCAAAAGACTCTATTCTGAAACGGGTTTGTTTGATGAAGTTAAATTCAAAGAAGGGCTAAACATAATTTTGGGTAAATATTCTTCTACTCAAAAAGAAATAAATGGCATAGGGAAATCAACTCTTATCAGACTAGTAGATTATTGTCTTCTTTCTCAGACTGCTAAAAATAAATTTTTCAATGTTAAAACATTTCCTTTTCTGGATAGCCACAACGTAGTATTAGAGTTTTATATGCAAAATGAAATTTATTTTATAAAGAGATGGTTTAACAAAAAAAGAAATTCTCTTTGGTAAAATGGGTACTACAGATGTGCATGAATACTCAGAAAAAGAATTGAAATCCGTATTGGCTGATATCTTTTTTAAGGCATACAACAATACTTACTATGAAAACAAATGGTTTAGAAGTTTGATTAAATTTTTTTATAAAAGATGATCTTAACCATCAAGTAAGGAAAGTCCCATACAATTTTTTGCATCCAAATATTACCAAAAATCTTATTATTGTCTATAACTCCTATTTAATGGGACTACCTAACAAAAATCTATACCAACTTGAGATGTTAAAACGAAAATTGCAAGAAAGCAAGAAAATTCAAAATAGGATGATAGAAGGATTAGAAAAAGAAACAGGGAAACATTTTCATGAAATAAAGTCAGAACTTAGGGAAATAAAGGAAAAGATCCAGACACTTGAGAATGCAATAAAAGATTACAATTTTATCAACACATATAAAGATATGGAAGATCGAATAGGCTATTTAACCAATAAAATTTCTAAAAAAAATTACTTGAAATCCAAAAAAAATACAAAGAAAATTGGACTCTATCCAAGAAAGTTATGCTGTAAATGTTGAGGTAGATATTAAAGAATCTACGAAATTTTATAGCATGTTGAACGCTCAATTAGGTGCTTTCTTAAAAAAAGAATCTGGAAGAAGTTATAAAATTCAGAAAAGCCATCGCAAATAACAGAAAAAAAATATTTAGCAGAACGAGAAAGAGAGCTTAAAGATAAATTAAATGAACTTTGGAAGGACTATTATGAACTGGAAGAAGAACGCAAAAAAATTGTATAAGATTTTAGATACAAAAGGTAGATTCGATATAATTAAAGAAGCTTACAAAAAAAATTACTTGAAGAAGGAACAGCTTTTCAATATATAGAAAATATCATCAAACAAATTGATGGTCTAAGTGAAGAAATTCTAAGAATTGAAAAGGAAATGTCTGACCTACATTTCACAATTGTAAAAGAGCTAAAAGAATATTCCGAAAAAAATTAATAACTTAGGGATGAGTTTTAGGGAAACAGTTAAAAATTGTACTGCTACGAGTGAAGGGAGCTATCTAGCTATAGAATACACAAACAAAAAAAGAAAATCCTGTTGATATAAGAGTTGATATACCAAAATCTCTTTCTTATGGAAGAGAAAGACTAAAAATTTTGGTTTATGATTTGACCATCTTTAAAGAAATTTTAAACCATAGAGGAACTATGCCGCATTTTTTTGATTCACGATGGAGTGCTTCACGGAATAGACCTAAAAACAAAGATACGAATTCTTAACTATATTTTTGAATTATTAAAAAAAAAGTAATAATCAGGCACAATACATAATAACATTAAATGAGGGAGATGTCATGAGTGAATACGAAGAAGAGAAGTTATCATTTAACTTAAATGAACATATCATCATCATTTATGAGGACAATCCTCAAAAGATGATATTCAAAATAGAGTTTTGATGTAATGGATAATACTAAAACAAAATTTTTGATATACTTTTACGACGGCGGGCACTCTGCAGTGCTTCGCACCTTGCCCCTATCGGGGTCACTTAACAGGTGCATATCCGACTTCGCTATCGCTCAGTCCAAATTCCTCGCTTCGCTCGGAACTTCGGATATGCCCAACACGTTGTGCGACATTTACGAGGAATATATATGATTAAACCTAATTGGGATATATTCAAAGCAAAATTTAGTGAGAATCCACAAGCTACTTTTGAGTGGCTTTGTTACTTATTGTTTTGTAACGAATTTAAAAAAGACAAGGGAATATTTCGTTATAAAAATCAATCTGCAATAGAAACCAACCCTATTGAAAAAGGCAATGAAGTAATTGGTTGGCAAGCTAAGTTCTATGATACATCTCTTTCAAATCATAAGGATGAATTACTACATACTCTCGAAAAAAACAAAAAGAGATTATCCAAACATTACAAAATTGCTTTTTTTACACCAACCAAGAATGGGGTCAAAACAAGGGCAAAAAAACCACAAGGCTTAATGGAAGTTGAAGATAAAGCAAAAGAACTTAATATCATATTAGAATGGAGGACAGCAAGTTTTTTTTGAGTCTGAGTTTGTTGTTATAGAAAACGAGATAATTGCCAAGCACTTTTTCACATTTGATAAAAGTGTTTTTGAGTTAATTGAAGAACAAGAAAAACATACAGAAAATCTTCTAAAACGGATAAAGACTACATTTAAATTTAGAAATCAAGAATTTGAAGCTGATAGAAGTGATGTTATAGAAAAACTAAAAAAATACAAAATCACAAGCTATTATTTTAAGTGGTGTTGCAGGTGTGGGGAAAACCGCTGTTATAAAAAAACTATTATGGACATCTAAAAGATAAAGTACCTTTTTATGTTTTTAAAGCAACTGAATTTAACAACTTAAGAAGTATTAATGAGTTTTTCAGGGAATACCACTTTGAGGAGTTTATTAAAGCTCATGTAAATGAAGAGGAAAAGATTATTGTAATAGATTCTGCAGAAAAATTATTGGACATAGACAATACAGATCCCTTTAAAGAGTTTTTACAAATTGTTCTCGAAAATAAATGGAAGATTATTTTTACAACAAGAGATAATTATGTTGATGTTCTTAATACAGAATTCTCAGAAATGTATGGAATATTACCAGAAAATATTAATATTCAAAATCTTTCAAATGAAGAACTCATAGAACTTTCGGAAAAATATGAATTTAATTTACCTACAGATGAAAAATTGTTCAAACTTATTAGAAATCCGTTTTATTTAAATGAATACTTAAAGCATTATAAAGAAGGGGAAGTTTTAGATTATATTGAGTTTAAAAATAAATTATGGAATCAAGTTATTACCAAATCAAAACCAAAGAGAGAGCAGTGTTTTTTTAAAATTGCTTTTGACAGGGCGAATAGTGGAGAATTTTATATAAATCCAGATTGTGAATCATCAATTTTAGACGGATTATTAAGCGATGGAATATTGGGTTATGAGTCTCCTTATGGATACTTTATTACTCATGATATTTACGAAGAATGGGCATTAGAAAAAAATAATTGAAAGAGAATTTCTCAGAAAGACATCAATAGAAGATTTCTTTGAGTCAATCGGTGAATCTTTGCCTATCCGTAGAAGTTTAAGAAACTGGCTATCAGAAAAACTGCTATTAAACGATGAAAATATAAAACGATTCATTGAAGATGCTATAAATTCTAATATTGAGGATTTCTGGAAAGATGAAATTTTAATTTCCGTATTGCTCTCTGATTATTCAGATTCTTTTTTTTGAAATCTTTAAACATGGATTACTAAGAAATAATCAAGTTTTATTTAAAAAAATAACTTTTTTTTATTGAGATTG
>BBBM01000059.1 GCA_001311565.1 Desulfothermus okinawensis JCM 13304 | reverse complement strand
TTAATCAAGTGGGGAATTCAATTCGAAATATTTATGGAAAAGAGTAAAAAAGATAGTACGCCAGATTGAATCAGAAGACGGAAGCCTAATAGTAGATGACACAATAGTTCTTAAAGTCAATTAAAAATCCCCACCTAATGGCCCTTAAAATTCCCCAGTAAGTTTTAAATTTTTTTAGTTTGTTGTACGTTTTTAATTCTGTAACTTTTACCTGTTATCTTGAAGATATGGGAATGATGAATAAGCCTATCATTATTGCTGATGCTACAGAATGAACCAATTTTAATAGTTATACAATTTTAATTCATCCAGTGCACCTGACAGAGCAGTTTCAAAGGTCATAACTCCCCATTCGTTTTTTGCAATTCCAACCAATAACTCGTGTATTACAAAATAATCTATAGTATTAATTTCTTCTATAACATCAAAAGGCTCATCCATATCATCTACAAAAATAGCCACTCCCTCACCGTTGAACTCAAATTTTAATTTGTGCCACCTGCCATCTACCAGATCTATTTTCTTTGATGAAACCTTACACTGTCCTTTTAAACACACTCTAAACTCATTGTCATTGGTCCATCCAAAATAGAATTCATTGTCCCCAGAGTCTCCCCTGTTTCCCTGAACAAAAGTATGATAATAGTCATATTTTGATTTTTCATCCAGTTTTACCCAGAAAGATAGGGTAAATGCCTCCATCATAATACCCTTGCCAGTATCTACTTCAACAAAATAATAATTGCTGTCTTCAGGATTATTATCTTGAAGCTGAATAGCTTCATAATTTATGCCTCCAATCCAGTTTGGGCCATCTGGACCATAATATACCCCATTATAACCATTACCTGCATAATCCCTTAAATTTTTGTCAAAGCTCAAAAAGAGTAAAAGGTTTCCATTTTCCTCTTTAACTTCAACCTTGGAAGTGGCCCAGTTGTACAATTCTCCATCTTTATAAATAATAACAAATGGATAATGCACTCCCACTTCTTTATAGGTAAAATTGTGTGTATTAAGCCTATTTTCTTGTATATCAATAAATCCATCTCCCTCAAAGTCCCAGCCATAAGTATAGCCACTACATTCTTCACATCCCAACAATGAAAGGGAGGCATTAAATGCCTGAATGCCATAGTTGGGACTAACTTTTAGCCCAATCTTAGGTGCAACCTGAAAACCATACACTTGCATTAGTTCACCTAGTTCATCACCAGTTAATGCCCTATTATATATCCTCACCTCTCCAATATATCCTTCAAATAAATCTTCTGCAGGGTTTTCGTCATTTGAAGTGGGATTGGCACCAATCATTAACGGCATGGTATTATTCCTTAAAGTTCCAGATACCTTTGTTGTACCTACTATTTTACTGTTTTGATAAAGCAATAATTCATTACCATTAAAGGTAAGGGCTACAAAAGACCATAAGTACCTAGGTATCCCAATTTCACTTGTTACATATACATAATCCTTCAATTCACTTATATAGATATATCCCTGAGTCTGCCATTATATATATCCAACCCATATGCACCATTCTCATCTTTAGACACAATTTCATGTGTATTTTGTGTATCTACTGGATTTATCCACGCTGTAATTGTCAGTGTTTGGAGATTAAAAGCATCGTCATATGGTATTGTTATATAATCTCTATATCCATTTAGATAGAATTTATTATAGGTAGAAGAAGATATCTTAGAACAAACGGGATTTCCCATTTTTACTCCATCAAATCCATTTCCACTCATATCATCTGCTCTGCATCCACTAAAATCCCAAAGGCCTACTATTCCAGGTATTTGCTTTTTCTCAATATTAAATTCTACTATATTGCTCCATTGACGCTTAATACCACCTACAATCTGTCTCGCCTTGAAAAAGTATGAGTCTGGATTGGATAAATCTACATCAAAGGATTTACCAGGTGTGAAATTACCAGAGCTTAAAACTTCCTTACAATCAGGATCAGAGCAAATATCATAGGTAAATGTACCATTATCTCCAAGACAATTGGTTATGATATTGGTTACATTAAAATTAAGAGTGGTGGTCCCGTTATTATTTATATAATAGGTGTTATTTCCGCTCACCTGTAAAGGACTACTATCAGGATCAGAGATAAAGGTAAAACAATAGGTATCACTCCATGGACCAGGGGAATTGGCGTAGGAGGCCTGTGCATGCAGTATAGAATCTGATTCTCGTAAGCATTATATGATGCATCCCAGATATAATAGCCATCTTTGTTTTGAGTATTTGTCCACGAGCTCTGCGCTACTATGTTTGCGAAATTCTTATCCTTTGCAACCTGGAATTTAACTGCCCTAACTGATGCATTGGAATCCACCATGAATGTATATGAAGGTTTAGTCAAAATAGCGCCATTAGATGGCGATATGTTTTGAACTGGAGGGGGAGCTGATACAGTAAAGCTTCTTTGTTCACTCCACAAACCATACTGCTTAGTTCCATTTACCTGGGATACAGCCCTCACCTTCCAGGTATAATTTCCCTGTTCTTCTGGAACATATTGAAGTGTCTCGTAGCTTAAGTTTTCATGATTAGCCACACTATATGTGTTATTTGTCCCATTGGGCTGAGTAATAAAGAAGTCCCAGGATACTATGGGATCATCATCAGGATCTTTGACCTTTTCATTCACTGTTAAGTAAATTGTCTGACCTGGTATAATTGTATTACCCCCATCTCCACCAGAAATATTAGAAGGTGCAGGAGGAGGACAATTTTTAACCATAAATTTACTGCTAGCACCACCCCATCCTCCAAGACTAACTATTAAATCATCATCTATCCTGGTCCCCCATTCATCATAGGCAACTATTGCAATATAACGATCTCCATACCCAATATCTTTATCTACTGTAAAGCTGGTTCCAATAATATCTGTGGCATTTGTTATGTCTTGATTAATGGTAATGGTTTTTAAAGGAGTGGTGATATCCTGATGCAAAAGATCTTTTTCGTATATTCTAATTTCATATTTTGTGACCCTGTCACCATCTATGTCTGGGTCAACGCTAAACCCTGTTGAGACTTCATCTCCAACACAGGCCTCAGTTGGAGAAGTGGGAGCATCCATTGAGGCAAGAGGTGGATGATTCTGGACATGAATTTCAGGAAAGTCTGAGGAGGTCCAGCAGCTCCATACACCATCCACAAGAACAGCAGCCCTTAAGTAAAGGGTATGCACCTTGTTATCAGAATAATGGGGAAGGGCTATGGTATATAGTGGCTCATCAATGAGATTGGAGTCGTAAATCATATTATCATCATTGGAAAAAGAAGGATCATTTGATATTTGTATCCTGTATTTTGTTGCATTTTCAACATCTTTTAGCCTTATTGTAAGACTTTCTCCATGGTTAAATATTTCATCCTGGGCCAGCTCATTTGGAAATTCAAATTCTGGAGGTGCTGGTCTTATCTTTAATGTATTATAATCACTGTGTGTCACACTTGTGCCAAGAAAACCCTTAATCCTCCAATAATAAGTCCCTGGAACAGATGGATTCCATGTATCAAATCCTGATCCTTTATATGTGAGTGTAGCTATTATATTTGTAAAATCTGAATCTGTGCTTATTTCCACAACAGGATCTAAAGATGGAAGTATATCCTCTCCTCCACTATTACTCCATCCTTTAAATTCTATTTCATTACCCATACATATAGACTCATTATCCTTTGGTTGAGATGCAACAATATATGGTACATTGGCATAGAATGATTTAATATCACTGTATTTTGTATATCCATATCCATTATCAGCTATAACTCTAACGTAATATAAAACACCTGGAAGCAATACATCAGGAAGATTAAACTGAGGAGAATCTGTTTCAAGGGTATTAATAATATTGTTAAAATCTGGATCAGAGGAAAACTCTACTTTATAACTTATGGGAGTATTTGCACTATCACTAACTCCTCCTATGGATAGGGCCCATTTACAATTGAACCATTTTCTAATTGATTACTATTGAAAAATATCTGAGGAATACCTGAAAGTGTATTGGTGATTGTGATATAGGTGTGGTCAAAAGATTTTTTTATCATCTATCTGTGCCATACATAATACATTTACCCTATCAGCATAAATATCCTTTATTTTTAATTGATTTGACTGCAAACTGGTAACTGATGCCAGTTTTTTATTGTTTATTAAAATATCTCCTTCTCCACTTATTTCAATATTTTCTATAAACCATTTAACGGTGGCATCAGATGGCTCAACACTACATATAAAGGTTACTTCATCCTGGGGATGTGCAATGATTTTATCTGATGATACCTTTACCTTTACAGAAGGTTTTAACACTGTGTTGGTGGCATGAATACCATTATCTGCAAAAGGATCATTTTTTATTGTAACAGTGGCCTCAACAAAGTCTGCCTGAAGTCCACCTTTTAGGGATATCTTTATTCCCTCGTCAAATCCCGCCTTAATCTCTGCACTCACAGGATATGAAAGGGTTATCTGTGGATAAATTCCAACATTGTCCAGATAATTTCTGTCCTCTGAATCTCCAATTAGACTATACAAAATATTAAAAAGGGTTTCACCATTGATAGTAAGAGATGGTTTTGAAGACACATCTGCCTCCACTGAACCAACTTCCTCTGCCTCTGCCTCCACTCCAGCATCCAGTCCAAGGGATACTTCCATATGCTCTGCCAGGGTCCTGAATAATTGCTTTTTATAATCCTCATTAATACTCACGTTATCTAGTAGTTCTTCAAAGGTTTTTTTTATGGAGCTGTACAATTTTAGTTAATATTCCCTTTGGACTCACATCATCTGTAACTAACTGGAAAAATTCACTTAAGTTTCTAAGGGGCGTTATAATAAATGAATTAACATTACCCACCTTTAAGAAATGGAAAAAGGACAGGGCAGTGGTTAAATCAATTCCCACTCCCAATTCCCCTTCAAGTTTAAGATTTGCAGAACCACCACCGGTTCCTGTACCGCCAGCACCAATGCCTCCTCCAATCTCTCCCCCAATGCTAATACCAAAACTTATGCTATCTGTGAGGGTTGAAAGCCCCTGAAGGGTCAATTGATTCTGGATATTGGTAAGGAGAGTATCCATAAAATTAATAAAATCTTCGTCGCTTGGAAAACTCAGTTTTGGAATGGTCACAGGACCATCTTCACCATCCACCACCTCCACCTCTGGTGTCAAGTTGAGTAGATCCTTTGTGGAATTAAATGCACCTCTGATTATCCCTTCAACAGTATCCAGTAGTCCCTGGGTAAACCCAGAGGGATCCACACCTATTGAGAGATTTAGTGCTGTCTTTCCTTTTCCCCCAAGGAGTACATGATAATTAAATTCTATAGCAAACTCTATTCCGCCATAAACACCTAAATCAGGCCTTGTTGAACCATTGATTTCAATATAGTTTTTTTCTGTATTTAGTTCTCAGGGTGATCCCTATTTCTGGATAGATTGAAGTGGATTTTTTTAAGAATTTATAAATAGTACCTGCTTCATCTGCATCATCAAAGATAAGGCTTGATGGCTGAAAATATAGGAGTACTCCTGTGGCATCTGAGAGATTTATTCCAAGTTCACCCCTTACACCATCTGGAAATAGATAACCCCCAAAACAAATAGCAGAAGAGGTGTCTTGTTCACATCTATCTGTTGAATCAGAATTTATTTTCATTAGAAATCTAAGTTCTTGGTTATCACTCTTGTAAAAAAATCCAGTTAAACCCGATGGCATATTATGACCCAGTTGAGTTATCGCATTTAAGATATAGCTAAGGGGAAAATCCTCTCCTACTTTTTCTGTAAATGCCTCAGAATACTTTGAAAAAGTATCTAAAATAGAATAACTTAAACTAAAGGAGTTTGACCCATTTTCTATAACAAGCTTACCAACACCTGACTCATAGGAAAAATACACATTGGCATCTTTTTCTGGATCAGGTAGAAAATCTTTAATATAACCTGGAACATCGCTTATGTGTTCTGCAAAATTGTTAAGTAAGTTATTTACATACTGAGCTTTATTTCCCAGAGTATCCAGGGAATTATCTATAACATCTTTCACACATGTCCCTGTATCGTTATATAAAAATTTTTTATATCATTCATTAAGGTATCAGGATCTGATACTTCTCCAAAGATCCCCCTAGGGTCGTCTTTATATTGATTATACAACACTAGAAAATTATTCTTTATTTGTTCTCCTGCATCTTTAAATTCTCCTATACTGTCAAAAGGATTTAAAGATTTTATAGTGTTAAAATAATCTTTCAATTTAATTAAGGCCTTATAAACAGAATCAGAAACAAGATCATTCAATATTTTAAGACCTTCTTCTATAGTGGATTTGGTTTCAGAAATTGCGTATGTGATCCACTCTGAATATGCCCTTGTCTGTTTGGGTACATTGAGATAAAGCTCGCTATCTTTATAATATAAAATAGGTAAAACACCTGATATCTCTGTGGGCATATAATTTTTTTAAATTATCTATAGTTTCTTCATCCACTTTTATAGAAGCAAAATACACCATGGGCAATGAATTAATCTCAGGAATAGAAATATTAGAGTAATGGTATTTTCCAATATCCATATCCTTAATATTAAGACCATAATCACTAATTAAAATATTTAATTTATAATTTTTATTATTGTCTATAGAATAGGAAACTATTGCAGGAAAACCCATAAAATTTACTATTCCTAAAAAATGCTCTGTATCTTTTATAATATCAATGTATTTATTTTGAATAATATTTATTTTATCCTTTAACATGGATATGACGATAAATTTATTTGAGACAAGAGAAGCCCTTGTGAGATTTTTTTTCTCCCTCTGCAATTGATTTTACACTGTCTTTTAAATCTTCAAGTGCACTTTTTAAAGAATTATCCTCTATTTCTTCTACATCTAGATTTTTTTGTTTCATAAATTCCTGATATATTTTCCAGACTCCTTTGCATTATGCAAAACTTCAATGTTTTTTTCTCCTGATACTGACCTTCCATATATATCTTTAACATTTATTTTTATCCTATACTCTCCTGCTAATGGATAAGAATAGGTTATCTCCTGTTCATTTATACTTTCTATTAGGTTATCTTTCTTGGAAGAAGTATCCATATCCCAGGATATATCTTTTACATCCATTTTAGTTGATACATATCCGCTAAATGTATCTCCTTCCAGGATGTAGTCAGGTATATTTATATCCATTAGCTTTGTATCTTTTGATGTCTTAAAATCAAATCTTATATCATTATCTATGGTTTCATTGTCTTCTGATGAGATGCCAGAATAGATAACTACACTATATTCAGTATCAGGCTTTAATAACAATTTAGGAATTATCTTTACAGACATCTTGTCTTTGCTCAACCAGACAGAAATCTCTATTTTAGTACCATTATCAAGTAGTCTAAACCAGCCCTTTTTAGTTATGTCATATGGATAGTCATCGAGTACAGATCTTTTATCTCCCGTAGTATTATTAGATTCAACTTTAATAGGTTTTGTAAAGGACAGATCTATGGTTCTATATAGGTGAGTCTTGATATTCTTCTGCTAATTGAGTTGTTGATCTGGTTAGAGAAAAACCCTTTGTTCCACTTTCCTGGGAAGAAGTGTCACTTTCGCTTATATTGGTATTATCTGACGAAAACGATTTAGTGTCATTATCGCCACATGAAATGATAATCAGAGATAAGGGCAAGAAAATAATCATTATTATATAATACTTCCAGTTTTTATTCATTTGCATCCCCCATCTTTTTTTTATAGTTGATTATATTATTTAACAAAATTTTAAGTAGTTAACTTTGTTTATATATAAAAAGGAATATGTTTATATTAAATACATTTTATCTACCACTCTCAAAGAAAATTTTCAATAGTCATCATTAAAATTTTTCATTTTTTTGCATAACATTATAATGTGCATATTAAACTGTTTTTTTATCAAAAAGAAAAAGCTGGATGGTTGAGCTCGTAGATGTAGCAAATTGGATGAGAAGCCACTAACCCAAGTTTATCAAAATTTTTGATAACATTTGTAATAATTGCAATTCATTGTAAATCCTTTTTAAGGCGAGATAGGGGAAAGGATTAAGGTATTGCAAAAAGGAGAAAAAAGAGATAGGCGAGCTCCCCTAGGGGAGCTTGGGGAGAGAAGCCTTAAAAAGGAGTTTGTTTTTTTATGTTAGTAAACAAAGAAGAGATAATTAAATTGTACAAAGAGGGGAAAGTTAAAGATTCTGAAGGGTTGAATGGTATTCTCAAAAAAGTGATGAAAGATATTGTTGAGACTTTATATCAAGCTGAACTTACTGAATTTTGGCACTTGTCAAGAATTTTGTGTAAAGGCATATAAATTCTCCAAGGAGT
>BBBM01000058.1 GCA_001311565.1 Desulfothermus okinawensis JCM 13304 | reverse complement strand
GCTCAAATCTCTTGTCAATTTGCTCAAACCTCTTATCAATTTGTTCAAACCTTTTGTCCACCTGCTCCATAAATACCTGTAGAGCGGTTTCCACTTTTACTAGTCTTTCTCTATCCTCCTGGGTAAAACCTGTATTTTGGGCAAAGAGAGGTATAGAAGTAAGGAGTGTTATAGTAAATATTATACTGAAAAATATTTTTTTCATAGCTTAAATCCTTTGAACGGGATAATTATGAATCTTTTTTTGTCAATTTTATAAATCAAAAGTAGATACAGGTCAATTTATTTTGTTTCCATTAAGATTTAAATGTTAACCGTGAACCGGCAAACTTGTGTGTCTGCTCTAACAAAAAAAAGGACGCGCACATAGGTGTGCCCCTACAAAAATGTTTCAAACATGCAAGGGAGATCTGAGAGTAGAGGATTAGACCTGCTAAACGGTAATATGAAAATTTGATATCGGAATATCAGTTAGATAGGATCGGAATTAAGAAGGAATTAAAAACAAAATATTAGACATTTTTGTACTCCACATGTTTATACATTTTATAATAAAGACTTTTTTTGTTAACTTCTTGACAAAGAAGTATTTTTTTGCAATATTAGTAAGATTACAAATTATGGTGATTTGTTATATCTTATTGTTTTTTATACAATAATTATTGTTTCCTATTCCTAATATAAGGATACATATGCTGCTAGGTAAAATTGTATATAGCATGTTTCAATGAGGTTGAAATATTGTACCACTTCAGTTTAACAGAGCATTCTTGCCATCGATAAGGATAATATCAAATGATATATTCATTTGCAAAATTTTGTACTAGCTTATGGGGAGTGAGAGTTTTTTGTTCTACTATTTTAATAGTATGTATTTTCGCTATATTAAGATTGTGGTTTTTAAAAAAATAAGTTAGATAAAACGATAAAAAAATATTATTAATAGATTAAAAGATTTGCAAGACCCAAATGAATTCTATAACAGATATGAAGATATAAATGAAGTTTTTGAGAATGACCCTTATATTGGGAATGAATGGAAAAATTTTAAGAAATCATTGATATTTCCATCAAGCAATACAAGTAATTCTGGAATTATTCAAACGTCTGCTCCTGCTAAATTTTTTTTTCGACCCTGAAACTTATTTAAACAAATATTTATGTCTCTCTTTTTTTTAATTCAGTTCCTAATTATCTAACTGGCGGCGGAATATTATTCACCTTTGTTGGATTAGCCTGTGGCATCTATTTAGCAAGAGAGGGTTTTGACTCTGGAAATGTAAGCAAGATTACCATTTCCTTACTCCATCTTCTTGGAGGAGCTTCTTTGGCCTTTTGGACTTCTATTTGGGGACTTATTTGTTCAATTGCTTTTTCCATGATATTGAAATGGTGTAGTCGTAGCAGCTTTTTTTCTTTTAGAGGAATTGCTATCTAACATTGACAGACTTATTCCATTTGTTACTTCAGAAAAACTTGCCAAAGAACAGCTTGAAGAACTCAAAGTGCAATCTACCCAGCTCCAAAGATTCAATACAGAATTGGCTGTGTCTATTGCAGAGGCTTTAGATAGGCGCCTTTCCCATCAATTGTCTGGATTAGCAACATCCATTAACCACGCTTTAACTAATATTGTAAATGAAAATTTGATACCTCATCTTAAGGCTATAAACAATACCATGGAAAGTATTAAAACAGATAGGGGTGAATCTTTAGTTAATATGCTACATGAGATATCTGATAAATTTAGGGAATCATTACATGGTGCTGCGGGTAAGGAATTAAATGCCTTAGCTTTATCTGTGAATAATTTGATAGGTGAGATAAAGGCATCGGAACAGTTGTTGGGAAATGCTCAAAAACAGGTTAACGAAACAGTGATGGTATTATTAAACCAGGCTAAGGATGTAATGGGTGAACTAAGCGAAACAATGAAAGAGTCTTCCGAAAAAACAGTATCTAATTTGAAGGATACAAGTAAAGAGATATCTAATGATTTAACCAATGCAGGCAAGGAGGTTGAACAAAAATTCAGGGAAGCTGCTCTAACCATTGAAAAAGCAATATATCAATTTAGAGATATAACTGAGCAAATCCAGACATCTCTTGTTAGCCCAATTAATAGTTTGAAACAATTAGTAGTTGATTTTTCAAGTAATATTGACAAGTTAAAATCTACAACACAGGAGTCTGGACACATTTTGGAAAAGGCAGGAGAAAACGCAAAGGTGATGACAGCGTTAACTGAACAAATAAAAAAATACAATTTCACATATTGAAAAAAACTGCCTTCTCATTTGAAGGAGCTGCGCAAAATGTCTTAGAGAGCACTGAGAAGTCTCATGAAATCCATGAGGAAATGAAACTTCTTTTTAAAGAAATGCAACATGAAAGACAGTCGCTCACTTCTTTATGGAATATGTACCAACAGAGATTTGCGGGATTGGATGAAAGCCTAAAAAAAGATTTTTGAAGAAATAAACGAGGGATTAAATTCATATGTTGATAGATTGAGGGACTATGTAGTGGACATGGAAAAGTATTTAAGTAAGGGTGTTGATACATTAAGTGGCGCAGTAGGTGAACTTAGAGAGGCTATTGAGGATTTGTCTGAAACATTTTATTTAGAAAAATAAGATTTTTTTAATAAAGGGATTGGATCCTAAAAGTAATAATGATTGGTATAAATAATACAAGAAAAAAATAACAATGAAAATGAGCAAAGTTATTTAGTATCTGTTAGTGACTTAATGGCAGGACTACTTTTTATTTTTATAATTACCCTTGCTGTATATGCACTAAATTTTAAGTTTGCAGAGAAGAGTCAAAAGGAAGCTGAGGCAAGGCATATTCAAGAAAAAGAAAGGCTTCAAGGAGTAGTTAATCAACTTATAAATACTAGAAAAAAAACGAGCTCAAATGTTACATCGCATTCAATTAGAAGCTTTAAAATATGGTGTAAACATAAATGTAAATGAGGAACAGGGTATTTTACATCTTCAAGAGGGAGTGTTATTTGATTCAGGATCAGCAGAATTAAAACCTGACGGTCAAGAAACTTTGAAAATACTTGCTAATGTTTTTCTTAAGATTCTTCCTGAGTATCTTTGTTTTGGTCTTAGCAATAAAGGCAAAAATTCAGCTTTAACAAAAGTAGGTACTATTGAAACAGTTTTTATAGAAGGGCATACAGACAGGCAACCAGTTCGTCCAGGTGGTAAGTTTAAAGATAACTTAGAGCTTTCAGCTGCACGTGCCAGAAACACTTTTAAGTTTTTAGCTGTGAATTTTCCTCAATTGATAGATTTTAGAAATTGTGATGGATATTATATTTTTAGTCTAAGTGGATATGGTGAATATCGACCTATTAGACCTTATAAAGAAAATGAATTTAATGTCCCGGAAAACAGACGAATAGATTTTCGGTTTATTATGTTTCCACCTGAAGCCAAACCAAAATTAATTAAAGATGTTGAAAAACAATTTAATAGTCCTGAAAATTTTAATAATTGAAATAAAAAAAATGGTTCTAACATAGATGTATTAATTCATGGATAGGATTATGAGTAGTAATATTCCTTATGAACCATGGGTAAATAATTTATTACAACACATCAAGATGACATTAAATGTGTGTTCTCAGTCTTTATCATCGCCTAAAGTTATAAGCAAAACAGTGAAAGAAATTATAAAAAAAACATAATAATGTTATTCCTCGAAAACCAGAACCTTATAGTTTGGAACCAGTTAGAAAGGCAGTTTGGTTGGCAATAAAAAACAATACTCCTTTAACTAAATTGTCAAAAAGGTATTTACGGAGGATTCCTTGGATCTTGTTCGAAAGGGAAAGAACTTTCGAGGAGATAGAAGAGCGGATCATTGAATTTTTAAGGTGGTTATATCAATATGGATCAGCTTCAACTATTAGGACAATGCTTATTGTATTCTTAAACCGTTATCCAGAAAAATTATCAACCTTTGAATTGTGGAGAAGAGATTTAAAAACAATTTTGGTAACAAAACATCTACCCTCTCTTTTGGGATGGAAAAAACGTTGTGAGGAATTTTCTCTTTTGGAACCAAGAGGTTATGAAAGATTCACGTCTATATTTCTAGAAAATAATGTGCCCCCTGACCATTTTTTAGCTGAAGCTGGCTTTACTGGGGAGTTAGCAAGAGCAAAATTTTTGTCTCGAGCCTGTGTAGCCCTATTAGAGCAACTTAAACAAGACATAGAAATAGGAAAAATTTCACCTTCTGTCCTTTCACATGGTATTGAGTTTTTTTATAAGTAATAAAAGTGAGTTAAGGTTTCCTGAATATAGGATAGATATTATAAATAAATTACTTTCCCCATTCATAGGTGATATTGATCCTACAAAAGAGCATCTTTTAAATATCATAGCCAAATTTCTAATAAAAACATTTGGTGACCCGAGACTTCCCTCAGCTACAAGATGGCACGGTGTTTCAACTCCAGCAAAACAAGTAATTATGCGTTGGCTAACTGGTATCACTTTAGAAGATTTTTTTTCGTATTTTGGACTACACAGTTAAAAGTGGTAACTATAGTCATCATTGGCCATACAGGAGAGCCTTTTGGCTAGCTTATTTTAAAAAAAAGGGCATATAGTAGAGGCCTGGGTATTGTTAGGACCTATTGCACAAGAGTATGTGAAAAAAATCGATGATTGGGAATTAAAGACTCATGGTCGGTTATTAAAAGGCGATCTAGTACTTCCCAATCATTCTGTTCTTCTTTTAAAATTTAAAGGAGGCTTAGTGGTAGCAGAATGGAGTCATAATGGAAAAGGCCGTTTTTGGCTCCCAGGGAATAAAAATGCTCCTCAGTTCTATAAGTCTAAATATTACCGTAGGGAAGTAGTCGATAATTGTGACTTTGAATTTATTCATGTTTATGGAGAAAAATACTCTTGGCAGAGAAAAGTTTCCAAATGGATTAAGGAGCAGATTGGGGTATTTGTCTCACCTTCAGAATATAGGATTGATTAAATATGAAGGCCTTTTTTTGATTGGACAGTTAATAACGATGGTTTTTTTATTTATATGTAAAACAAAGAAAGACTTTGTAGAAATAAATGAATGGGCAAAATATGATTTAGTAAACAAAAAGTATACTAGGATAGTAAGGGTTGGTCCAATATTGCGAATGCTTGAAGATGAAATTGCCTTAGAAGCAGGAGATAAAAAAAGTTTTAGTTCCTCACCTGGCAATTGCAGATCTCAATCCAGATGAGCTTCACCAACTTGCCTTGCCTGAACCAGCACCTTTTACTCTTCATATTGAATCTAAAGGACTTGTTTCTGACCCTGATTTTGCTTTTATTTATGCCTTTTGGCGACCAGATAATACTCCACTAATAAATCCCCAACGGAAAGGTTGTTTAATTTTAGTGGGTACTAAAGAATATATCTTAACAGAACCCTATTATTCTATAATTGAGGCATTGGATCGTTTTAAGTCTGCTTCTCAAAAAAAGTATTGATGAAAGATTGGTTGCATTAAGTACTATCAAAGAGAAATTACCTAAAGATGTAGTTCTTGGAGACTATTTGACATCTATAAATGTTGTTACGGCCCATCATTTTTCAATTGATCCCTTTGTAAATGAACAAGGAGAACCAGATTTTGATCCTGTATTGGTTCGCCAAATCAATAAATCCAATGGTGGAATTAATGATGAAGAGAGTCTTGAACTAGAGAGAGTTTTGCCCAAAGCATGTGAAGAATTCTTTTCAAGACATTTTCGTAGAAAAAAAAAGATAACTTTGCAATATCCCGCGGGAAATGGTTGGTTTGTTGTGCTTTCAGAGCCATTAAGAACGGCTCTTCAGATAGTTAGAGAATATCAACTTGCTGAGCCTGAGGTGCGGCGAAGGTTTATTACTAATCCTCGTCCATTTCTTAAGGAGGGGTTGGGACAGCTTTATGATGAATCTTTAGTGGATAATCTCTTTCAAGAATCTTTGGAATATGGAGAGCGAGTTAAAAAAAATAGGTCATTGGAGTCCACCAGTTCTTCCATTTATTAAAAAAAATGGGCAAAGAGCCATGGTTGCCACCTGAAGTACTAGGAATTCGAGTTGGAGATCAATGGATTGTGATAGATACCCAAGACATAGAGAGTCTTCATCAGAAGGTAATAGAAGCAAAGGATAAGGGTGAGCCCAATGTAAATTATAAAGGTAATATAGTACCAGCTACTCAACAGACATTGGAAGCATTGGAACAACTAATCGGCATTATTTCTCCAGTTGAACCAAGTGAAAAGAAAAAGTCTAAAAAAGCCTTATGAAAAATATGTTCTTATTATAAAGGGTAATTTTGAAGAGATAGAGATACAATACAAAAGGGAACAAAGACCTGGCAAATACGGTGAAATTCCCTGTGATTTATTAAAAACAAAACTGCTTCCCCATCAAGAAGAAGGATTGAAATGGCTCCAAGAACATTGGATATCAGACAGTCCTGGGGCTATTTTGGCTGATGATATGGGGCTTGGCAAGACATTACAGGCTTTGGCTTTCTTGGCTTGGGTGAGGAAGTATAATAAAGGCCCGTTTTTAGTAGTGGCTCCAACAGGTCTTTTAGATGAGTGGGCCCAGCAAAGCCAAACTCATCTTAAGGAATCGGCTCTAGGAGATTTAATTAAGGCATATGGACGGACTTTAAAAGAATTGCGTAAAAGGAAAGGGCAATTCATAAAAGAAATTGAAACCGGAGTTCCTGCTTTAAATACAAATGAGCTAGCTGAAGCTGGTTGGGTTTTAGCTACCTATGAGACAATAAGAGATTATCAACATAGTTTTGGTCAGGTTAAGTGGAAAATAATTATATTTGATGAGGCTCAAAAAAATTAAAAATCCCTCAACAATGGTTAGTTGGTCTGCTAAGGCTATGCAATCTGACTTTGCTTTAGCATTAACCGGGACCCCTGTAGAAAATAGACCTGTTGATATGTGGTGTATAGTCGACACAGTTCGGCCTGGCGAATTGGGATCTTTAAAGGAGTTTTCATCAAAATATGAAAAAGATAATGGGTTAACCATTGAGTGTCTTAAAAAAATTGAATTTTCATCTAACAAGGGGGAAAAAAACCATCCATACTTATGCGAAGACAAAAATCGGACTATCTTAAAGGACTTCCCCCGAAAAAAAGAGCATATTTTAAAAGAGACTATGCCACCTCCACAAAGTGATGCATATGATCAAGTTATTGCATGGGCTAAAAAAACTTGGACGTAGAAAAGGCGGTATGTTAGAGGCGTTACATAAGCTTAGGAGTGTTTCGCTGCATCCTCTAGATATGAAAGCTGCAGAACTTTCAGATTTAGAGTATATTCAAGCTTCTGCAAGACTTATTACTACTTTTAAAGTCTTAGATGAAATTGCAAATAGGAATGAAAAAGTATTAATTTTTTTTGGAATCATTAGCAATGCAAGGTTATTTGGCAGAACTAATTCAGAAAAGATATAAGTTGTCACTTCCACCTATGATAATAAATGGATCAATTTCTGGACCTAAACGCAAAAAAAAGAGTAGAGTTATTTCAAAAAAAGTAGTGACTTTGATGTAATGATTCTTTCACCGAAAGCGGGAGGAGTGGGATTTACTATAACCGCTGCTAACCATGTAATACATTTGTCTAGGTGGTGGAATCCTGCGGTAGAGGATCAATGCACTGATCGTGTTTACAGGATATCTCAACAAAAACCGGTACATGTTTATTATCCCATTGCTATACATCCCAATTGGGATAAATTTAGCTTTGATTTAAAATTGCATGAACTGCTAAATAATAAAAGATTACTTTTTAAGACCATATTGGCACCTCCTTCAGGGACATCAAAAGATGCAAAACAACTTTTCAATGAAACAGTGTTGGGTAATCAGTCTGAAATCAATGATAGAGAACAACTTAATAATTTTTTTTAATGGGCTGGACTTGATGGAGCCGCTTCAATTTGAGGAATGGGTTTTAAGTAAATTAAGGGACTTTGGCTATAATGTTAAACGTACTCCTATTTCTGGAGATCGTGGAGCTGATGTGATCGCTTTAGCTCCTAAAGGCTCAGGTTGGCCCAATTTAATTATTCAGGTCAAACATACCCAGAGGAATTCTCTATGTTCAGATAAAGCAATAGATGAAATATTAAAAGCCATAAAATATTATCCCCAAGTTCCACAACCAATATTACAGGTTGTTGTCACTAATGCCAGTGGTTTCCCATCTTCAGCCATTGAAAAGGCTCAACAAAATAAGATATTGTTAATAGATAAGGAAGGACTTTCTCTCTGGCCTGCACAAGTAGTTAAAAAAACTAAATGAAATGTTTCATATAAATTTAACCAAAGAACTAAAATCATCGGGTTTTTTTGTTGATTTTGACTATTTTTATTTATGGATTAGTCATAAATCGTGTAGAAATTTTTTTAATACTTTGTTGTTAAGAACTTATTTTAGCTCATTGAAATAAAGGATAGGTGTTATGGGGAAAGGTTTTCCGCAGACCTCAGCGGAAAAATGTTACAAAAGACCTGAGATGCGAAGGGATTGCCACAAAAGTGGCGTGAACCGTGAGGCGTGAACAGTGAACCGAATATTGGAAAATGCCTATTTCTTTAGCCCCGATTATTGATTGGTTATGGATCAAGTGATTAGTGGTATGTGTGTGAGTGTGGGTGTATGTGTGTGTATATGGAAGTTACAGACCACAGGCACAGATCACATACACAGACACATCAAAGCTTGAGACTT
>BBBM01000057.1 GCA_001311565.1 Desulfothermus okinawensis JCM 13304 | reverse complement strand
TCTTACAATGCCAAGAACAGTGTTCTAGTTTTTTTTAATATTAGATAAAAACCAATGATTACCCTAATTGTATAGTAGGGTCTTATATATATTGTGCCTAACTTGTTAATTTTATTAATGAAATTATAAAAAAATATTCAAAAAAAGTAAAAGTCCTGTCAAAGTCGGGAAAAATTACCTAACACTGGTGTTGGGATTAAACTTGAGAGATTTCTATCCCCTATATTTGTAAAGGATGAAAATTACGGGACCAGGACATCTATCCTTTTAATACTAGACCAAAATAATCTTGTTAGATTTATTGAGCGAACTTATGTAAGGGGATCTAATGAGGTAAATGGAGATCAGGAATTTTCTTTTTTTATATTGGTTGATCACAACATCCCCTCCCTTTTCAAATCAAAGAAAATAGAACTTGCAGCATATGCAACAATCTTATTAGGCGTATAAAGGAGTTCTCTATTTTCTATTTTCTTTATTTTGTCTGATAAATTATACACCATATCATTAAAAGATATTGTATTATTGTGCCCCGCTAAAAAGTTATTGATCTGAGATGGATTTTTGAGTTTGATTAAGTATATATCATATCTATATTCATATAAGTTGTCTGGATCAGGATATATCAAAAAAGTCAATAGGTAATTTGAACTGATTATATAGTTAATATCTTGTTCTGATAACTTTAACTTGTATCTCCATCTACTTCTATATATCCATTGTCTATAGTTTGGATTACCACTATAAGGATCAACTAAAATCCTATTGGTGACTTTATATATCTTTTGATGCCTCTTTTCATGATATCCTACTACATTCCATCCAACCTTTTTCAAATAGTCCTCTAATCTAAAACATATGGACTTTTTAAGTTTTAGTATCTCATACCAGCTATTAAAATACTTTGGAACCATCCAAAACCACACATTTTTATCAACATAAATAGACCTATCGTTTTCTGATTGAATATCTAAAGGAGTCAGTTCCTTGTGGGTTGCACAACTGGAAATCAGGACAAAACAAATAGCTATAATTAAGAAAAGAAGATACTTTTTTTCTTATCATAACAAACCCTTATAAAATACTTGACAGGATTCTAGATATCTCAGAGACCATTGTATCCTTACAGTCCTGCCATTTTAAATTTGCCTTTTTAGCTCTAGTTAGGGCCTGAAATCTATATTTCATCCACTTAGTTTCACCTTGTGTTCTATATTTGTTTTGAACTCCACCAATTTTTTCACTCCCTGTACTCTGAGACATAACTGGGCTTCCTTTTTTCTCTTTCACCTGTATATCAGTAATTATTGTTAGATATCCAAGTTTAACCCAAGAATCCACAGTTAAAGATGCGGCTCCATTTAGAATTCCACCTATTAATGCACCAGCAAGTACATCCCTTGAATTTCCCCCAAGGATTCCACCTGACATAGCACCTACCCCACCACCTACTATTGCAGCACCTGCTGTATCTGTTCCTTTCACCTGTCTTGCAGAAATATCCCTTTTGGTGACGTTCACAATCTTTGCCTCTAAAATCCAATGGGCCTTATCTGGATCCTGTGTGATTATAAATCCCCTTTTTTTTGTATCTATTAGCAACCAGTGCAGCCACTTCATTTAACTCTGGATAGTTGCTAAAATTCTCAATCCGCAAATAAACACTTTGACCAGGTTTTGAATCAAAAAAAAGGCACATTGTCTAGATTTGATATTACCTCAACCTTTGAGTTCTCCATTGCAACTTCCAATCCAGCACAACCACACAAAAAAAAGACACTAAGAACAATTAATAGTATAAATCTCTTCATATAATTTTCCCCTAACTTTTTATTATATTCACATAGTTATATTTGACTTTTTTTCAATTCAAGATAATATAGGAAGTATTAATTGGCAAATTAAAAAAAATATGGTTAATTTTATACTCACTTTTAATTTGTTTTGATTTTGAAGTGTTAGGAAGGATTTATTAAGTAGGTGGAAACAAAGTTTAAAAGCAATTTTTAAACATTAAAAAATGCCCGGGGCCAGAATCGAACTGGCACGGGGACAAGGCCCCAAGGATTTTAAGTCCCTTGCGTCTACCAAATTCCGCCACCCGGGCAAAAACAAAAATCCTTTTATAGAAATCTTGTTAAAAAGTCAACGTTATATTTTCTAAATCCATTTTTAGCTAAAAGCTCAAATACTATTTCCCTTAATTGTTTTTGTTTATTATAATTGACTTTTTTTCATTTTTTTTGACTTAAATTAATAATAATTGTATAAGAATTTATCTAAAAAAGGGAGGTATTATATGTTTAGAAAAAAAATTTTAATCCCATATAATTTTAAGCCACGGGATGAAAAATCAATCCACTACGCCATAAAAAAATTTTTCTGGAGATAATTCAATTTTTATTTCTGTACTTCACCTTCACTCTCCAATCCCTAAAATCGGTGCATTTACCTTAGGCAAAAGTGAACTTATAAAAAAATCTAGGGAAAAAAAATTACAGATTTCAGACAAAAAGAAGAAGAATTTTTTAAATTAAAGGAGTTGTTCCTGGAAAATAATTTTTCAGAAGAGCAATTGGAATTTCTATTTACGCCTAAAAAAAAGAAAGCATAGCCAAAGATATATTGGAAGTGATCAAAAATAAAAACTTTTCCACTATTATTTTAAATAGGGCATCAGGAAAGAGAATATCCACATTTGGGGAAAGCGTTTCTATGAAATTAATATCCTTATTAAAAGACAAGGAAATAATTATTTTAATTTAATCAAAGGGGGAAAATATGCAAAAGCAAGGCCTAATTTCAATTGATACATTCAGGGTGATATCCCAAGCCATTGCGGAAATTCAAGATATAGAGACAATGGCATCGTATATGTGTAATTTAATAGCATCCAGTTTGGGAATTAAAGGATGCACTATATATGTGTTAAATGAAGAAAACCAGGAACTGGAATTATTGGCAAATTATGGGTTAAGCTCTGAATATCTGGTTAAAGGACCAGTTGATCCCCAAAAAAGCCTTGAGTGCATAAAGACTCTAAATCCTATAGTGATAAAAGATACACAAAATGATCCCAGGGTCCAATATCCCAAGCAAGCTGAACAAGAAGGAATAAAAAGTATTATTGGCGTTCCCATTATATTTCAAAAAAAAAGCCATTGGGACCCTAAGACTCTATACTGAAGAGACATATAATATAGAAGAACAAGATTTAGAATCCCTACTTATCCTATGTGAACTAATTGGAATGGCATTAAAGTATGCCAGTTTGCAGACCACTGTAAATGTTATAAAAGAACTGGTAGAAGGGGTCTAAACCAAATATGAATCCAAGATATCTGAACCTAGATGAGAAAATATTTAATGATAAAATACAAAAAGGTTTTGAAAAATTAAATTCCTGTTCACTCTGCCCAAGAAATTGTAAAGTAAATAGAATGAAGGGAGAAACAGGTTTTTGTAAGACTGGAAGGTATGGATATGTTGCCTCTTACAATCTCCATTTTGGGGAAGAGTCTCCTTTAGTGGGAACAAATGGTTCTGGTACCATCTTTTTTTGCGGGATGCAATCTTGGATGCGTTTTTTTGTCAAAATTATGAGATAAGCCACAGTGTTGAAGGTTCCTTTGAGGTCTCAGAACAGGACCTTGCCAAGATCATGATTACCCTCCAAAAAAAAGGGGGCACATAACATAAACCTGGTGTCCCCTTCCCATGTGGTTCCCCAGATAATAAAAGCAATAAAAATAGCAAAAGATCTGGGGTTAAAAATTCCCATTGTTTATAACACAGGATCATATGATAAGTTGGATACTTTAGAACTCCTGGATGGAGTTATAGATATTTATATGCCTGATACAAAATTTTTGACCCCAATCATAGTCAAAAATATCTAAAGGCAAGGGATTATCCAGAAGTTGCCCAAATGGCCATTAAGACAATGCACAGCCAGGTTGGGGATCTCATATTGGATAAAAATAATATTGCAGTAAGGGGCTTAATTGTAAGGCATCTCATCATGCCTAATGGCCTTGCTGATACTGAAAAATGGCTGGAATTTATAGCAAAAGAGATCTCCCAAAACACATATTTAAATATAATGGATCAATATAGGCCATGTGGTGATGCAAATAATTTCCCTGAACTATGTAAAACCATATCATACAATGAATATGAACAGGCTATAGATATGGCAAGAAAATTTGGTTTAACCAATCTGGATAAAAGAGATATATCTAAACTATATATCCTTTTAAACCGCATGTAGATCCATTGCCTTTTTTTTTATTACCAGCTATTAACTGACCAGCGTCTATTTAATCTGCTCAATACAATTCTCAAAAAGGGGTAATTTCTTATGATAAAAACTTTTGATTATCTAAACGTAGAAAACTTGAAAAAAAATACTTGAGAAGAGAAAGACCACAAACATTGAACTGGAAGAGGTGGTGAGAGAGATTTTAAGAGAGGTAAAGGAAAAGGGAGATAAATATCTGGAGGAGATGAGTAAGAGGTTTGATTGTCCAGACTTTTCTATAAAAAAAGGTAAGGGTCTCAAAACAGGAGATAGAAAATTCCATTAAGGATATCCCTAAAGAAGACATTGAAATATTAAAACAGGCCATCTCAAATGTAAGAAAATTTCACAACTATCAAAGAGAAAAGTCCTGGTTAGAACCTCAAAGTGACTCTTTGATCCTGGGACAATTGGTAACTCCCATTGAAAAAGTAGGGCTCTATGTGCCAGGGGGAAAAGGTGGCTCTACCCCGTTAATCTCCACATTGATTATGAATGCAGTTCCTGCACAGATTGCAGGGGTAAAGGAGATAGTGGTGGTCACACCACCTTCAAAATCAGGAGATATTAATCCCTATATACTTGCCACAGCAAATCTACTAAACTTAACCAATATTTATAAAATTGGCAGCGCATGGGCTATAGGTGCACTCGCATATGGCACAGAGAGTATCCCCCGCGTAGATATGATTGTTGGTCCAGGGAATATATACGTGACCATTGCAAAAAAAACTCTTAATTGGAGAAGTTGGCATTGACATGGTGGCAGGCCCTTCTGAAATTGTAGTGGTAGCAGATGAGTCTGGACGAGCTGATTTTATTGCTGCAGATCTCTTATCTCAGGCAGAACACGATGAAATGGCGTGCTCAATACTTATCACCAACTCAAATGAATTGGTACACGAAGTCATAAATCAGCTTGAGATCCAGGTAGATAAATTAAGTAGAAGAGAAATTGCCAGAAAGTCATTAAGTATGTGGGGCGCTATTATTACTACTCCAGATATAGATAAAGCCATTGAAATTGCCAATGATCTTGCACCTGAACATCTGGAAATTCACATAAAAGATCCCTGGAAAATAATTCCAAAGATAAAAAAACGCAGGTTGTGTTTTTTTAGGCGAGTTTGCACCAGAGCCAGTTGGTGACTACTTTGCCGGTCCAAACCATGTCTTGCCCACAACCTCAACTGCAAAATTTTCTTCTGGACTTTCTGTTCAGACCTTTTATAAAAAGACCAATCTCATCTGGGCATCCAGGGATTACATAAAAAAATAACAGTTTTAAAATCGCAAGGATGGCTATGTTAGAAGGGCTGGAGGCTCATGCTAAAAGTTCAGAGATAAGGGTTTTAAATAAAAATAGTTAAAGAAAGTTTTATTTATGAAATTATATCTAGATAATTGTTGTTTTAATAGGCCATTTGACGATCAATCGCAAATCAGAATTCGACTTGAAACCGAGGCAAAATTAAAAATTCAGGAAGAGATCAGGTCAGGGAGATTTCAACTTGTATGGTCATATATACTTGATTATGAAAATAATAAAAATCCTTATAAAGAAAGAAGAATACGAATAGAAAAATGGAAGCTCTATGCTGTAGAGGATATAGAAGAAAGTCCCCAACTAATTGAGACCGCAAAAAAAAGTAAATGGAAAAGGATTTCAAAAGGTTGATTCACTGCATATTGCCTGTGCTATTATTGGCAGATGTGAATATTTTCTTAGTACTGACGACCACATTCTTAAAAAAAGCAAATTTATTAACGCAAATAAAAATTAATGACCCGATTGGATTTATTAAGGAGATATTCTAATGATTACAGATACAGAGATTAAGTTAAAGGGAGTACAAATTCTTGCAGAACACCTTGGTGATATCGAAGCAGAACGATTTATTGCTCTTATTCAGAGAGAACCTTTTGATTATACAAAGTGGCGAGAGGGATTAGATGAAGATCTAACTTTAGAGGCCATTAGCCAAAAAGCGATGGAATTAAGGAAAAAAAATAAATAAAACTTAAAACTCTGATTACTAAACATTCTTGTCTGATTAAGGTAAAATAATCTTTTTATTTTTTATATAGATAATCCGCTGACAATATATGGGAGAGTTTTTATGCAAATTGTAACAAAGACTAATATTACAGAATACCCTCTAATTAGCAGGGGTAAGGTTAGGGACATATATGAAATTGACAAAGAGAAACTACTTATTGTCACAACTGACAGGATGTCTGCCTTTGATGTTATCCTGCCTGATCCAATACCTTATAAAGGGGTTATATTAAATCTTATAACAATTTTCTGGATGGAAAAATTTAAAGATCTGGTCCCAAATCACTTGATTGAGACTGAACTGAAAAATTTTCCCTCTACCTTACAAAAATATTCAGATGAACTGGAAAAAAAGGTCTGTTATAGTAAAAAAAAGCAAATCCCCTGGAAATAGAATGTATTGTAAGGGGTTACATAACAGGATCTGGCTGGAAAGATTATCAAAAAAACAGGTTCTGTTTGTGGGCACAAACTGCCCAACGGTCTTGTTGAATCAGAAAAGCTCCCACAGCCTATTTTTACTCCATCTACCAAGGCAGAGGTTGGTGAACACGATATTAACATAACAGTCTCACAGGCTGCTGAAAAAAATAGGAAAAGAAATATTTGAAAAGGTTCAGGAGATATCAATAAATATTTATAAAAACGCCAGTGAATACGCATGGGACAGGGGAATTATAATAGCTGATACCAAGTTTGAATTTGGAATGATAAATAACGAGTTGGTTTTAATTGATGAGGTCCTAACCCTGATTCTTCAAGGTTCTGGCCAAAGGATGAGTATGAGAAAGGGAGGTCCCAAAAGAGCTTTGATAAACAGTATTTAAGGGATTGGCTCTCTAAAAATTGGGACAAAAAAATCCCCACCTCCACGTTTGCCAGAAGAAATTATTGAAAACACTAAAAATAGATATCTGGAGGCCCTACTTAGGCTAACAGGTAATAAATTAAATATTGGAGGTTAGATGAACACATTGTATTCATTGATATTATTAATTGTCATATGGGTAATTATAGGGCTTGTTTTTCAAAAATTGGGAATTGGCGGCTGAGGAGTTAAGAATAGCTGTAGTATACAGCAAAAGAAAGGTAGAAACCGAAAAGGAAATTGAGGGTGTTTGGCCTACCAGCATATTGAATATAGTTATGGGGAAAAAAACAGGTTGATGTTGCTATATTTATTCCTTCATTTGGAAATGGTGGTGCAGATAGAATGAGTTTGCACCTATGCAGAGGACTGTCTCAACTAAATTATAATGTGGATTTAATTGTTCAAAATGATGTAAGACAAATAAAAAAAAAATCATCTCAACAATACAAGAATAATATATGTAAGTACACTGAAGAAAAGAAGAATCAAAGAACTTGTAAATTATATAAATACCAATTTACCTAAGGTGATCTTATCCACAAAAGGAGGAGATAGTGAGGCCATTAGTGCCAGGAAATTAGCTAAGGGTAAGACAAAAGTCGTGTTGAGACATGGAACTACATTTTCTAAAAGAGATAGTTTTAGACCTTTTTTTTAAAAGGTTTATTTCCGAAATTAAGTTAAGGCGTATATTTTCTAGGGCAGATTTAATCATAGCCAATTCTCAAGGCGTGGCAAATGATATAATAAAGATTGCCAACATATCAGAAGAAAAAGTAAAGGTCATTCCAAATCCCACCATAGATCCTGAAATTTTTAGACTCGCTCAAGAAAAAGTAAATCATGAATGGTTCTTAAATAAAATGGAACCTATTATACTTGGCGCAGGAGGCTTTAGAAAATCAAAGGATTTCCCAACGCTGATTAAGGCATTTTATTTATTGCAAAGAGATATTCCTGCCAAACTGGTCATCTTAGGAGAGGGCAGACAGAGAAAAAAAAATGGAAAAATTAATTAGCGATCTAAATATAGGTAACAGGGTTTGGCTTCCTGGTCATCAGGAAAATCCTTACAAATTTATGGCAAAAGCTGACTTATTTGTTTTAAGCTCACTCTGGGAAGGATGCCCAAATGTTTTAATTGAGGCCATGGCCCTTGGAATCCCTGTGGTTTCCACTGATTGCCCCAGTGGTCCAAGGGAAATATTAAACAGTGGAGAATATGGGATGTTAGTTCCTCCTGGAGATCCTGAGGAATTAAAAAAAGGCAATCAAATTGACCCTTGAAAATCCTATTTCAGGAGATATCTTAAGCAAAGCCGTGGGAAGATACAACATTGAAAATAGTTGTAAGGAATACGCTAAAGCACTTGGACTTTGTGAGTAGCTATTGACAATATTTTTCTGCTCTTTTAAATGGCTATTTTAGGTGAATTATGAAAAATAAAAAGATTGTTTATATAAGTACATCAAAATTACATAGAAACAGAGCCAATCTCATACAGACTTTGAAAACTGCAGATGCTATTCATTCAATTTATAATGATTTTGAAATTTACATGTCTCCGTATAAATCTAAGCTGCCGTATATAAATAGATTAAAAGAGCTTGGAATTTCAGATGAAATAGTTATACAATTTTCTCAATTTCTTCATTCCAGATGGAAAATTTTTAACTATATTCCTTTTATATTTTTAAATAGGAAAAAACTTCATTCATCCTATATATATGTAAGATCTCCTCGGTTAAGCTTGGCTCTTATGAAATTTAAGATTTACCATATGTTAGAATTG
>BBBM01000056.1 GCA_001311565.1 Desulfothermus okinawensis JCM 13304 | reverse complement strand
CTATCCCCAACTGTATATATTTTTTTGAGGACAGGATTAAAAATGTAGTTCAATAGTATTAAGACTACAAAAGGATTTACACAGATTATGTTACAGGCTCGAAGGAGGTGCAATTATGAAAAAAACAGTTAATTTTTCTTTTTTTGTCTGTTTTTGTTTTACTTTACGAATTATCCGCTTTTGCAAAAAAAATGTCCTTTTGAATTCAAGACCGCGTATCCCATTCCTCTTCATCCCACTTGCTGTCTGGTATATTTATCAATGTGTCATCTCCTTTTTCAGACATAACCTTGAAAGCTTGTTCCCAGTTTTGACGAGGTGACTTGACTGGTCTTATGATAACTTCGTTATTTCTAACCTCTAATTCCACTTCTTTATCAAAACCACATAGCTCTAAAATAGGCTTTGGTATGCGAACTCCTCGTGAATTGCCTATTTTTATGATAGAAGATTTCATAAATTCTCCTCATTTTTTTTGTATGGGTAGTTTTGTTTTGTAATTATTTTGTAATTACAAACTCAAAATATGCCAACTTTGGTCAACATAAAATTTCTAGGTAAGTTATAATATAGCTTTTTGTGTTTTACATTAATAGCTATCCGCAAGTAATATAAGAGATTCAATTTAGGTTAAAATTCTTATCATGAATTATCCAGACTTTACTTTTCCATTTTTTTTCTTCCCCTTGAATATAAAAAGAATTTTTGTTAAATATTAACAACATTTTTGTATTTGCCACATGCAGATAACAATATTTGGGAAATATTGTTGTTTGAGAAATTTTTTTTGGAAATGGGTATAAACTATAATGTAACTTTTAAGGAAATTGTTGAGAATCAAGATTTGGTAACCAAATTATATAATGGGGTTATATTATGAATAACAAAGATACCTTGATAATCTCTTTGGCAGCAATGTGTCATGATATTGGGAAATTTGTTCAGGGATGTTTTGATATTCCACAAGATTATATTGATAGGAATCAATCTTTATATCAACCTGTTTATAAAGGGCGGTATTCCCACATCCATGCCTTATACACTGCAGCTTTTTTTGGAATTTAATCAGGAATTGTTTCCATCTATATTGTTTTCAGACAAATTAGGGAATGACACTTTTTTTGAACTTAGCGGGGATGCACCACAAGCCAGAGACTCCAATGCAGTGGATTGTTACAGAAGCAGATAGGCTAAGCTCTGGTTTAGATAGAGATGAGTTCCTTGAGGGTGAGGAAATACCTGTAAAGGAATTTAAATTGACAAGGCTTGTCCCAATTTTTGAAGAAATTTCAATAGATCAGGAAAAGCAAATTTCAAAGTTGTCTGACTTTAAATGGTGTTACGATCTTAAACCTATATCTCCTACATCAATTTTTCCCCAAAAAAGAGGGGAGCAAGAAGATCCTAAAGATTATGAGAGGTTGTATGAAAGTTTTCTTATCGCACTTAATGGTTTAATACACAAAGAAGATAGTCTTTATTTGTGGATGCAGTACTTTGATTCAGTTTTAAAAAAAATATACTTCTTTTATCCCAGCAGCTAGGGTTGGAAAGGTAATTCCAGATGTATCCCTGTATCATCACAGCAAAACAACAGCCTCTATAGCAACTGCACTTTATTTATTTCATAAAGCTACTAATTCATTAAATGAGTCAGATATTAAAGCAGATGGAGATAAATTTTTAATAATTGCAGGAGATTTTTTTTGGAATTCAAAAATTTATATTTTCAAAGGGAGGCGAGGAAGCTCACCACAGATCTAAGATGTTAAGGGGCCGTTCATTTGCAGTCTCACTTTTTTTGTGAGTTAGCTGCTGATATGATATGTGATGAGATTGGGCTGTCCCCATACTCTGTTTTGCTAAACAGCGCAGGGAAGTTTTATATATTAGCTCCAAACCTGTCAAATACCATTGAGAAAGTTAATGACGTAGAAGAGAGGATAAATTCCTGGCTGATTAAAATGAGTTATGGTGAAACCACCCTTGGAATTTCATTAACTGCAGCAAAAGTTTCAGATTTTTCCTCAGAAAATTTTTGGTATCTATGGCAAAGGGTTCAAGAGAACATTCAGGCAAAGAAGTTTTCACGTTTTGATCCTTCTAAATTATGTGGAGTCTTCTCTTCATATCTTGACGAAGTTAACAATGAGCTAAATAGGGATATATGCCCTTTGTGTGGTAAAAGACCATCATCGGATAAAATTGAGGGAAGCAAGTTGATATATCCAGAAGGAGTAGGGTCTGCATGTGTTTTTTGTAGGGACAACATAATGTTGGGAACTAATTTGGTAAAAAAAGGATAAGATAGCAGTAGTTAGTGTTCATCAAGATGTTAACTTGAAAAATTCAGAAAAATATACCCTTGAACCTCTATTTGGTAAATATATTGTGGCATTTGTTGATGGTCAAATGAGAGAATATGCCAAAAAAAGGTGTTCTTAGACGTTTGTGGAGCACTAGAGTAAGACATGGGGAAATACCAGAAGAATTAAGTTACTTTCCATTAAATGGCTATGTGCCTGTGTATGAAAAAAAATGATTTAGAAGACGAAAGATTGTTACCAGGTCGAAAATCTGAAGAAAAGGCATTAAACCTAATTGAGGTTAGCAAAGAAGGTGATCCAAAAACCTTTAGCCACATAGCGCTTAATGGTTTGGAAAATATAAACGGAAAGTGGATTGGTGTAGATAATTTGGGAATAATTAAGGCAGATGTGGATGATTTAGGTTTAATTTTTGGATGTGGTTTATCCAAAAAGCGTTTTACAATATCAAGATTATATACAATGAGTACTCAGTTCAATAATTTCTTTTCATTATATGTTCCATATATTCTAGAGACAAAACAGGAATTTAAAAATATATATACAGTATTTGCTGGAGGAGATGATCTTTTTTTTAATAGGACCATGGAATAAAATTATAGACTTTTCAGTGTACATAAACAAAAAGTTTACTGAATATGTATGCCAAAATGATGAGATACATTTCTCAGCTGGAATATCTATGGTTAAAGCTAATACACCAATAGATATAATAGCACACCAGTCAGAACATAGTTTAAATAATGCAAAAAATAAGGGTAAAAATTCTATTTCAATATTTGAAAGAGTGATAAAATGGGATAAATTTCATGAATTAATCAAAAAACAAGATTTCTTCTTGGAATTATTAGAAAAAGAAGTGGTATCTAAATCTATGTTGTACAAAATTAATGACATTATAGATATGTCTGATAGGGAAATTAAAGTAATTAATTCTGGTATATCTTATGTTCCAAGGGACATTACAACTTTTAAGTGGAGGGCTTTTTTTAACTTATATGGAAGCACGTAATTTTAAAGTAAAAAAATAAAGAAGAACTGGAAGACATATTAATTTATCTGGTAAAAGATATACAGATATATAGAGGTGATATAAAAGTACCCCTGTGGATTTTGTTGTATAAATTAAGGCCATATAAATAAAAGAGGAGGAAATATGAGTATAAAGTTAGAATTAAAAACAAAAGATGGCAGTGTAAATCCAGAGGCATTTTCAAAAGATGCAGAAAAATTGGCAAGAGAAATTTTCAGTGAGGGCCAAGAAAGAAAGAATAAATCTTCTCAGTTAAGAAGATTTTATGATGAATTTTTTTAAATTAAATCAGAGAAGTATAGGATATAATGAATCTGAATGGAAAAAGGTGATATTGCCCCAATTACACATGTTGGTTCCAAAGGTGGTGTATGCAAAGGGTCGTAACTTAGTTACAGATAAATTTGTGGATTTAGTTAAAGAACTGGTTTTTTTTGTAAAGGATAAAAATGATCTAAAGATAGCAAACGATTTTTTTGAGGCTTTTATTGGATTTTATAGACAATATAGCGGAAATTAATAATTGAAAATCTAATTTAAAGGGAGGATAACTTATGAAGTTAATAGATATTAAAGAAATTACAGGCACTATTACATTAAAGAGTGGTTTGCATATAGGTGCTGGAGATGTTGAGATGCACATTGGCGGAACCGATAACCCTGTTATTAAACATCCTTTTACCCACGAGCCATATATCCCTGGCTCTTCTTTAAAGGGTAAGGTGAGATCTCTTTTGGAACTTAAAAGTGGACTTATGGGAATAACAGGTGGTAAACCAATTTCTTTAAAAATATTGAATAATGATGATATGTCAGATGAACAAAAGAAACTTGCCAAAAAGATAGTTAAACTCTTTGGCGCATCTGGTTCAGATAGTGACCAGTTACTAGAAATAGGTCCAGCAAGGGCTTCTTTTTCGGATTGTGAAATAGAGGAAAGTATTAGGGAAGAGATAAAACAAGGTAGTATGGTCTATTCTGAAATAAAGGCTGAGAATTCAATCAATAGGATTACCTCAACAGCCAAAAATCCAAGGTTCACTGAGAGAGTGCCAGCAGGGATAAAGTTTAGTTTTAAGATTACCTTAAAGAAATTTGATATTGATAAAGATGATAATTTAGAAGATTTGCTTTTAGAAGGACTCAAGCTTTTAGAATTTGATGCTTTGGGTGGTAGTGGTAGTCGTGGCTATGGCAGGGTGAAATTTGAGTTTGATGATGATAAGTTAACTGAGAAGTTTAGGAAAAATATTTTATCATTTTAATCCAAGTTTATTTATCAAGATAAATTTTGGTTAGGTAACATCTTGTATTAACTAAAATTAAAATTATAACAATACATTAACCTAAATTTTTATTACCCTGGATTAAAAAGGAGAACAGGTGTGAAACTTATTCAAGTTGGTATAAAACCTGAGTCTGCTTTTGGAACTCCCCTTAAAGGGGATACCATATTTGGGCATTTTATCTGGCAGTTGGTAATGGACGAAGGACTTTTAAAAGTTTCTTTAGAAGAAGCTATTACTGAATATAAGACTTCCCCTTTTATCATATTTTCATCTGCATATCCAAGGCTGTATGCTGATAATAGGTATTATTTCTTTTTAAAAAGGCCAACTTTGCCCTTACATTTTTTTGAAAAAAAGTAGATGACAACGTAGAGGCATTGAAAAATAGAAAGGTTTTAAAGAATAAAAAAATTTATAAAAGTAGGGGAAGATTTAAAGATTAGATACTTAGAAGAAAATCTCTATACAGAAGATGATATATTTGAACTGTACAAAAAAAGAATATTCCATTGATGATGTTCATGTAGCACTTTCCAGGTTAGAAATAGCCTATCTACATACCCATAACCGCATAAATAGATTGACATCCACAACTGGAAAAGGTTTTGCCCCATACACTTTGCAGGATTATTGGTTCCTTCCCTTTCTGGAATTGGTAATATTTGTCCTTTTTGACGAAAATAAAATAGATGTGGATTCTATTTTAACAGCTCTTGAGAGGATAGGTCTTATGGGTTTTGGTAGAGATGCATCCAGTGGACTTGGAAGGTTTACCTTGGCTGAAGAAGATGAATTAAAATTACCTGACTTATTCCATTGCGATGGCCTGTATTCCCTTTCCCCTTGTGTTCCAGATAAAAAAATATACAAAAGTATTTTTTGAACCCTTTGTGCGTTTTGGCAGACATGGCTCATTTTTAGCCACTTCAAGAAATCCTTTTAAAAATCCAGTTTTGATGATGGATGAAGGCTGTGTAATAATGCATGGGGAAGGACAAACCTTACCATATATTGGCAAATGTATAGAAGGATTATCTAAAGTTGAAAAATCCACCATCTCTCAAGGATATTCTATAGTTTTTCCACTCTTTTTTTGAAACAGGGAGTTAAACATTATGGGTAAAATAGATGTGAAAAATATGTAATTAGGGTTTTAAGTCCCATTTATGTGGGATATTCAGATTTATATGAGCCTTTTAATTTTGTTGTGGATAGTGAAGCTAGTTGCATATATTTTCTTGATATAGATAAATTTATGTTAAATTTATCAGATAAAGACAGAGAAATTATATCTAGAATATCAAACGATGTATCTCCTTATGGTTTAATAAAATTTTATAATTTCATGAATTCTAAATTAAATTATGTAAAATCAAATTCATCTATAATAATTAGGAAAATCAATGTATGCTCTGGTTTTATTTCTCATTATAGAGAAGTAATCAATATGAATTCAAGAGATATAAGAGAAATAAATAATGCAATAAATAGATTTAAAATTGCAATGTTAAGTTATAATTCTAACTTAAATCAACCAATCATTCCTGGAAGTTCAATTAAAGGTGCAATAAGGACAGCAATTTTGAATTTTTACTCTAATAGAGTAACCGGAAATATAAAAAAAAGATTGGGTATTAGAAAGTAAGATATTGAATTACAGATATCCAAATGAGGACCCCTTAAAATATTTAAAAGTATCTGATTTTTTTTGCCCAAAAAAAGTGAATACTAAGATAGTTTATGCAGTAAATGTGAAAAAAAAATGGCAGTAGATCGTCGTCTATTCCTCAAATTACAGAGATAATTGAGACAGGATCAGAATTTGAAGGAACTATATCAATAGTTAATGTAAATAGTAAGCTCTCTATTGACCTTTCTTTTAAAGTTATTGAAAGTGCATTAAAACAATTTTATGAAAAGATTTTGAAAGAGGAAGAAAGGATATTTTCAAACTTAGGTACAAAATCTCCCATCTATTTAGGAAATATGCCCTTAAAACTGGGTCGTCATTCTGGGGGAGAAGCAGTAACTGTGGAGGGTTTTAGAAAAATAAGAATTAGACAAGGTCGGAATAGATCGTATATATCAGATAAAACAACAACCCTATGGTTTGCCTCAGAAACAAAAAAAAGATTATTTAATGGATTCATTAGAGCCCTTTGCATGGGCTGAATTGATTGAAGACGATAGAATAACTAATAAATTGGCTCAAAGCAAAGATAAGTCCAAAATAAAACCAAAAGAGAAAAAAAACTCATTCAACAAAGTTATTGGATTTGTCTTCATTGCAAAATAAATTTAAGGTTACAAAGAAAAAGTGAAGACAATATAAAAACTAAAATGAAAGGAGGATGTGGTGAAAATCCTTATATCCTCACTTGGGGCGGGTATCAGGAAAAATTCAAATTCGCACATGCCAGGGGAGTATGCCACAACAAAATATCAGATTGATGACAAGGTATATGAAGAGCAGTTTATTGCACGTGCACTGGTTAAGCATTTGGATATAGAAAAGGTCTTTTTGATTGGAACAAATAGATCCCTATGGGACAGTGTTTATATGTCTTTTGGTGGAGATGATCCTGATGTTGCAGTAAAGATATATGATTTGATTTATAAGGGAAATCTAGAAGAAAAAGATTTAAAGGTGGTTGAAGAACAAATAGACAAACATCTAGGGATAAATGGTTCCAAATGTATGATAATTTCTTATGGAATAAATGAAAAACAGCTGTGGGATAATTTTTTTTAAATTTTTGTCCATTGGAGATTTTATAGAAAGTAATGATGATGTATATCTGGATATTACACATTCATTTAGATCACTTGCCTTAATGTCATTTGTAATGATTGAATTTTTAAGATTAATAAGGGAAAAGGAAATTAATATAAATGGAATTTACTATGGAATGTTTGAATATAGAAATGAAAATAATGGTATTGCACCTATAGTAAATCTCAAGATATTTTATGATTTAATGCAATGGATAATAGCCATTAATGAGTTAAAAAAAATATGGAAATGGAAATAATATAGCAAAATTATTGATTTCTACAGAAATAGATAAAAAAAGAAATAGAAGAGACAGCAAATATATTTAAAAAAAATTTAGTTCATCCATTAATATAGGGGATATGAACAATATAAGACAGGCAATTCGCTATATAAAAAGTAAAATAAATGAAATTGAAGACATTCATCATCCAGTAGCTAAACTTATGATCCCTGAGCTGAAAAATTTCATTTTAAAACTTGATAAAAATAATGTCTCAGAGTTTCAATTTGAGCTTGCAAGATGGTTTCGGGACCATGAATTTTATGCCCTTTCGTATATGGCTCTTGTGGAGAGTATTGTGTCAAAACAGTGTGAAAAAAATAATAAAGAATTAACTGATGAAGATTCTAGAACTGAGTTAAGAAGGGAATTAAGGAAAAAAACTTGGGGAATTTAAAGAACTCAATAAAATCCGAAATGACATTGCTCATCTAAGATATAATAACCCTAAACTCAAAGGTAATTTTAAAACATATAGTAGTGATGTTAAGATAAATAAGCTAAATGAATACATAAACTGGACCAAAAGGGAATTTTTTTTAGTTAGCTTGGAAAAAAAGGATAAATATGAAAAAGCTACCTATAGGAATACAGACATTTAAAAAGATAATCAATGAAGGTTATATCTATGTAGATAAGACAAAAGAAGCATTGGATATTATAGAAAATTATCAATACGTATTTTTATCTAGACCAAGGCGATTTGGAAAATCTCTTTTTTTTGGACACATTAAAAGAGATATTTCAGGGAAACAGAGAACTTTTTAAAGGGCTCTATATTTATAACAGATATAGTTTTGAAAAATATCCTGTGATAAAAATAAGTTGGTCAGGAAATCTGAGATCTCTTCCTAATATTGAAGAATATGGCAAAAGTATATTAAGGGAAAATTGCAAAAGATTGGGAGTGGAACTTGATCTAAATAGGGATATGTCTGTGTGTCTTAAAGAGATTATTCAACTTGTGCATGATACTTACAATAAAAGAGTAGTTGTTTTGGTTGATGAATACGATAGGCCGATATTAGACAATATAGATCAGGTTGAGGTTGCAAGAGATGCGAGGGAATTTTTAAAAGGATTATATGGAATTTTAAAAGATGCAGATGAATTTATAAGATTTGTTTTTATCACAGGAGTAAGCAGATTCTCAAGGGTCTCAATTTTTAGTGGTATAAATAATCTAGAGGATATTTCGTTAAACCCAGATTTTGCCTATATATGCGGTTATAAACATGAAAATTTGGAAAAAGAATTTAAAGGGTATATGGCTGGAGCTGATTTAGAAGAAGTTAAGAATTGGTATAACGGATATAATTTCCTTGGAAAAGAAAATGTTTATAATCCATTTGATATATTACTCTTTGTGAGAAATCACCACAAGTTTAAAAATTATTGGTTTTCAACAGGAACCCCAACTTTTTTGATAAAGCTTATTAAGGAAAAATCTTTTAATTTTATTGAACTGGAAAATCTTGAGACGGATGAGAAGATACTTGAGAGTTTTGACATTGATAAAATAGATATTGAACCTGTTATGTTTCAAACAGGTTATCTTACTATAAAAGAACAAAAGCAGATTGGCAGAAAAACTAAATATGTGCTCACTTTTCCTAATATTGAAGTAAGAATGAGCTTTAATGATTATTTATTGGACTATCTAGTAGAAGATGTATCAGAAAAAGGCAAACTTCAGGATAAATTATATGAGATGTTTTCTCAAGAAGACATATCTGTTCTAGAGGACACTCTTAAGACCCTTTTTGCAGCGATCCCATATACAAATTACATAAAAAAATCAAATTGCAAAATATGAAGGTTTCTATGCAAGTATAATGTATGCCTATTTTGCAGGGGCAGGTTTTAATATAATTCCTGAAGATATTTCTTCAAAAGGGAGAGCAGATCTTACAGTGATTGTTGAAGATAAAGTTTATCTGTTTGAATTTAAGGTAAGGGACGAAAATCCAATAAAACAAATAAAAGAAAAGAGATATTATGAAAAATATTTAAACAATAAATCAATCTATGCAATAGGAATTATTTTTGACAATGTGGAGAGGAATATCAAAAATTTAAAAATAGAAAAAAATAAAATAAAAAGTTATCTGCCTATTTCTTTAGCTCCGATTATTGATTGGGTTATGGATCAAGTTATTAGTAATTAGTTGTTAGTAATTAGTGATTAGTGAAAGGTAGAAGGATGAAGGTTGAAGGGTGAAGAGCACCCACAGACACAGATCACATACACAGACACACCAAAGCTTGAGACTTCGGAGTTAATGGAATAAGCAGAAAAAGTTAAAATAATATGATTAAGTATAATTTTTTTGCATGGGATAAAGAGGAAAATGAAGAGACATTGCTTTTTAGACGAATGAAGTGGGATGATCCAAGAAAGATATTAACTGAATATTCCATTGATAATTTAAAAGATATATTTTTCAAATTTTATTTTCGTTTTGATAAGAAAAATATAGCTTTTTGGAAATTAATTCTGGGAATAACAGATGAAGAAGTTGAGTCAATTACAAAGGGAAGTTTTAGAAGAAATTGCGGCATCTGGAATAGCTGAAGGTTTTTATCTGGCTGGTGGTACTGGAATTTCAATAAAATATGATCATCGTTATTCTGAGGATTTTGATTTTTTTCTGTTTTCCATATAAAAATATTGATTTTTTTTAAACTATCGTCTTGTTTTCTCCAAAAACAGGTTTTAGAATTAAGTAAAGATACTTTGATAATTCTTCTTAAAGGGGTAAAGGTATCATTTTTTTGAATATAACTATCCTTTAATTAATGAACCATATTTTTATAAAGATTTAAGTATTAAAATTGCATCTGATGAAGATATAGCTGCAATGAAGGCTATAGCCATAATGCAAAGGGGGAGAAAAAAAGATTTTTTTTGATCTATGGTATTTAATGAAGTATAATCAATGGAGTTTAGAGGACATATTATCTTTATGCAAAAAAAAAGTATTTAGATTCTTTTAATGAATATGTTTTTATAAAATCAATTGTATATTTTGAAGATGCTGAAAAGTCTAAAATAAAAGACATAGATCCTTTCTGGAAAGAAATAAAATATTTTTTTTAATTCAATGGTAAAAGATTTCTATTTTTAATCCTGGTTTGTTACTTTTATAAAACCAATAAATAACAATGGTTGCTCCTTAAAACAAAGGATAGGTGTCATGGGGAAAGGTTTTCCGCAGACCTCAAGGGGAAAATTGCTGTTTTTGATATCCAGTTGGAAATATTGATTTTTTTGATTTTTGTATTTAAAGAGGTATGCGTCTCAATTATTTCAATAGGTTAAATGAAAAATTGGGGTGAAATTAAAAATTTTATCCAAATTTCTGTGGAGGTCTGCGGAAATGGACTTGCAATATATTGAAAATTATATAAATTAAAAGAATGCAGTTGGAAAAGACCTGAGATGCGAAGGGATTGAGACTTAATAACTTGTGTTCCAGCCCTTAAATGTCTTTCATGTTGGAAAAGACCTGAGATGCGAAGGGATTGAGACTTTTTTGTAGTAGAACTTCCTACAACCTCACCTGTAACCTGTTGGAAAAGACC
>BBBM01000055.1 GCA_001311565.1 Desulfothermus okinawensis JCM 13304 | reverse complement strand
GGGATTAGTGAAAGGATGAAGGATGAAGATCACCCACAGACACAGCATGTTTGAGACTTCGGAGTTAATGGAATAAGCAGAAAGAATAAAAATGGTGTTAACCTGAGTTTATCAAAATGATAAACTCGGGGTAAGCTAAAATCTGTCATTTATGTGAAATCTTTGAGATTTGGACAGAGCCTTATAAAAATGCCTTATTACAAAATAATAGAATGCTAAGAATCAATAAAAATAGGACAAGAAGGAGAAAAAAATGGGATATGCAATAAGGATATATGAAGCTTTTAAACATTTAGGTGAAGAACCTGCAAGGATTCTTGATGAGTTTGTAGAATACATGGAAAGCAGAAAGGCTGCAACAACTGAGGAGATAAAGGAAACAGAACTTTAGCTACGAAAAGAGATAGAGTCAGTTCGTCTTGAGATAGAACAGGTAAGAAAAGAGAATAAAGAAACCGAAGCAAGACTTATAAAATGGATGTTTGCATTTTATACAGGGCAAATTATAGCCATTGCAGGCCTTCTAGAGCTGTTTTTAAGTAAATATAGGAGGCAAGAAAAATGTTGCAAAATATGAGATTCAGCTCAACGAAATTTAAGGGAATAATTTCAGTTATCTTGGTTGCAATTAGTATTGTATGGATAGGGTCAATATGTTTTGCTCAACCAAAAGATGATGCCTACGTGGACTTATGTGATGTTATGGATAGATACCATAGAACATTTGATGTTTATACTGACCTATCAGCAGCAGGCAATCATTTTATGATACTGGAAAAAAATGGGAAAAGATGTAGAAATTAAACCTGGCAGTAAAGAATCCCCTCATAGTGGTGCTGATTGTATAGAAAATAAATTTTATGGGACAGACACAAGCTGGGGCGGTTGGTATTTTATGAATGGAGTATTAGAAGGAGAAGAAAGTTGGGCCAAGGCTAACTGGGTGATTATCCTAATGCAGGCTTTAATTTAACAGGTGCTAAAAAAACTTACCTTCTGGGCTCGAGGTAAGGATGGTGGGGAAAAGGTAGAATTTTTTTGCCTTTGGAGTAGGAAGAAATGGTTATACTGGTGAGTCTAATACTACTTACCCAGATTCTTCACCTAAGGTAACTATATGTGGAAAATTGGTAACACCGTGTTATATCACTTTAACTAAGGAGTGGCAGCAATATACAATAGATTTAACAGGGTTAGATTTGAGCTATGTGCTTGGTGGATTTGGCTGGATAACAAATGCTCAACAGAACAATAACAAAAGCATTACTTTTTATTTGGACGATATCCGCTATGATAAAAGTCGCTTAGATGAACCAAGATTTCTGATAAGCTATGAACTTCTACCAACTGATAAACCAGTTTTAAAAAAATACTGCATATACTTACGATAATGCCTTAGCCCTTTTGGCTTTTTTGGAATATGGCGATTTAATGCGAGCAAGACTTATTGCAGATGCCATTTGCTATGCTATAGAACATGATAGATATTTTTCTGACGGTCGGCTTCGTAATGCATATGAGGGTGGAGATTTAAAACTTTTTCCTGGCTGGAGACCTCATGGAAAGGAATCCACTGTAAGAATACCTGGCTGGTGGGACACAGAAGAGAATAAATGGAATGAAGATGAGCATTGTGTAAGCACTTACACGGGCAATGTTGCCTGGGCTATGATTGCTTTACTCTCCTTTTATGAAAAAACGGGAGAAAAAAAAGTATCTTAATTCAGCTATAACTTTAGGAGAATGGATAGAAAAAAAATGGTAGAGATGATAGAGGAGCGGGTGGTTATACTGGTGGTTATAAAGGAGGGGAAGAAACAGCCAATAACCCTCTAGGGCAAACGAAAATCCTCTGGAAGTCCACAGAGCATAATATAGATGTCTATGTAGCCTTTGAGAGATTGTATAGACTTACAGGGAATGAAAAATGGAAAGAAAGGGCTTTGCATGCCAAGAAATTTGTTGAATCCATGTGGGATGAAAAAGAAGGACATTTTTGGACAGGTACTTTAGATGATGGTATTACCATAAATAAATCAACCATTCCCCTTGATATACAAGCCTGGGCAATAATGGCCTTTGGTGATAAATATAAAAGGGCTATAGAATGGGCAGAAAAGAACTGTTATGTAGAAGACAATGATTTTAAGGGATTTGATTTCAATAATAATAGAGATGGTATCTGGTTTGAAGGTACAGGACATATGACCATTGCCTATCAAATTATAGGGGAAAAAAACAAAAGCAGATACATATCTTAAAGAATTAGAAAAGGCACAAAAAGAAGCTCAAAATGCAAATGGCAAAGGTTTGGTGGCTGCTTCCCATGACGGGGTAAGTACTGGATTTGACTGGGTATACATTGCAAGGCTTCATATAGGAGCAACGAGCTGGTTTTTGTTTGCTGAATTGGGCTACAACCCATATTGGAACACCAAGATAAACAATCCGGTTGCAACATCACTTACCATCATCAAACAGGGCGCAGGCAATGGCACAGTGACCAGTGATGATGGAGGCATAAGCTGTGGTAGTGATTGTACAGAGAGCTATCCTTTAGGCACAACAGTGACTCTTACAGCAATACCTGATGAAAACTCTACATTTGCTGGATGGAGTGGTGGTTGTAATGGCCCAAATTCAACATGCACAGTTGTTATGAATTCTGATGTAAATGTAACAGCAGTATTTTCATCGCCTAATCAGAATCAATATCCATTAATAACCAGTTATAAGGGGTTGCCAAGTGAGGGACCTGTTCCTTTAACAGTCACATTTACATGTGATGCATATGATCCAGATGGGAGTATAGCAGAATATAGGTGGGATTTTGATGGAGATGGTAATATAGATAAGGTAAGTTCTAATAATACAGTTAGTTATACTTATGAGGAGATTGGGACGTATAATGCAAAGGTAATAGTAGTGGATAATGAGGGTGCTAATAGTTTTAATCAAATACCTATTACTGTATATGAATGCACTCCAGATGGAGATGTAGCGCCCCTTGGAAATAGAGATGGTGTAGTAAATGTTGGAGATGCATTAGTAGCGCTGAGGTTTGCCCTAGGTTTAGAGACCCCTACACCAGAGGATATATGCCATGGTGATGTAGCTCCCCTAAAAGATGGCAAGCCAAATCCAGATGGGAGTATAACAGTTGGGGATGCCCTGGTGATTTTAAGGAAGGCAGTAGGGCTAGTTGATTTTTAGTTAAGTGAGAAAAGGGCGAGTTTAACTCGCCCTTTTCTATTTATAATGGGTGATCATGTGATGTTAAAAAAATTACAGCTAGGTAGCAATGTCATTAACTGTGATTTTTTTCTGGCAAGAAAGACCAAGGTTTTGTACTAATGATTTTGCTTAGTCCATTAATTTTGATATTTCAAACTTAAATGAGCCTGGTATGGTAGCGATCCTTGTTGAATCGTGAAGCGTGAACCGTGATTGGTGAATCGTGAACCGTGAATCGTGAATTGGATGAGGAATATAGAAAATGTGTAAATTTCGTTTCAAAGTGTAACCGTTCATACGTGTTAATGTTATAATTAAACGCATTAATGGGTTCAAAAAAATACCTTAAAGATGGAAAAGGGTTAATGGTAAAAAAATTTAAAAACATAAGGAGGGATGCCATGAAAAAGGTGGTGTTTTTTTTGTTAGTGTTTTTTTTGTCTATCTTATGTGGCTTATGCAAAACAGATCACAGTTTGCCAGATAAAGGGAGTGATGGGTGCGATTACACAAGCATCCAGGCAGCAATTAATGCAGCTGCAAATGGAGATGAGATCTATATTAAAAAAAGGTGTCTATAGTGAGGAGGATATTAACATAACAAACAAAGATTTAACTATTAAAGGGGAGAGTGCAAACTCCACTATTATAAATCCAGTAGCAGGTAGAGGAATTTATATCTGTTGCGCGGCGGATTATTGGTCTAAAACTAAAACTTGTAATGTAAATTTGTATAATTTGCAAATTAGGGGAGGTTCAGTAGATTATGGAGGAGGGATATATGGAAAATCCGATTATGCAACTTTGAATGTGTCTATGCATCAATTGTATGTAGTCGGCAATTCAGCATCAAGTGATGGTGGAGGCATATATTTTACTAGTGGTGCTAATGGTCATTGGGTAGTTTCTGATTTTAATTTAGAGATCATAAACTCCAATATTGATAGAAATGTAGCTTCTGGAAATGGTGGAGGGCTTTATTTTAAAGGTAATGGAGTTGTAACCATAAAGAATACCACTATCCAGTCCAATACAGCAAGTGGGATGGGTGGTGGTATTTATAATCAGGATAGTACCACTTTAATAATTAGTGATTCATACATCAAGGGTAACACATCACTTGCCAAAGGTGGTGGGACATATCACAAGAGCAGTAAGGAAGTTGTTATAACTAAATGCACCATTGAGAATAATTCTGCTGATGTGGGAGGAGGTGGTATTTTTAACGAGGGTAGTGGAGTGTTAAAAGTTAATAATTCAAATATTCAAGGTAATTCAGGTGGTTACAGTGGTGGAATAGCAAGTTATGGTACCTTAAAGGTCACATCTTGTGTTATAAAGTCCAATAATAGTACAGGCAATAGTACTGAGGGTACTGGGGGAGGAATAGGGTTTGGTGGAGAAGCTACTATAACCAAGAGTTGGATTATAGACAATTCAGCTAATTCAGAGGGTGGAGGTATTGATTTGTGGGATGAGACAAAAACAACCCTTTATCTATATTCATCTGTTGTTGCATTTAATAGGGCCAGTACAAAGGGTGGTGCAATGTGTTTGGGATCAGAATGTCATGACAAAAATGGAGATTCAGTGGTTACCATAAAAAGTTCCACAATATATGGAAACAGTGCACCAACTGCAAAGGGGGTGTTTGTGGCCTCTGGGTATAGTGAGGCTCCAATGACTCTGCAAATTCTCGACACTGTATTTGCAAATGAAGGGGATGATCTGTTATTTGAAAGGGATGAGAATGAAAATACCTATGGGAATTTTGTCATAAGATCCAATGTGTTCTCAGCTGATGTTGATCTTCCCACAACTAATATTACTAGCGGAGAAAACAGGATTATAACAGATTTGGGTTTGCAAACCTGATGAGTATGATTTTTCACTTCTTGAAAATTCACCTTTAATTGATTTAGACACTGGTGCAACAGCATATCTAGAAGACATAGCTGGCTCATACAGGGATGAAAAGGCAGATATTGGTGCCTGTGAATATCCTTCCAAGTGTAGTCTTGCTGATCTTCAGCCAGGCTCTCCTGGAGCTCCCCAATTTGAAACTGATATAGAGGGTGGTACAAAATTTTTGGAAAAAACTGCAATCATATCCTTTAAGATTGGTTGGAACTTGTGTGGTATCCCCTCAGTAGATGACAAGACTATCAAGAGTGTTTTTGGTGAAAACCTTGGTTCTGTATATACTTTGGAAATGGGACAGTAGCTACGGTACATGGAAACTATACACATCAAACGAAGATATAAAAAATTATCTCCAGGGACTGCCAACTACAATTGAGCTGTTAAATGAAAATGCAACTCTATCCCCTGGTGAAGTTCTGGGTCAAGGCAACTTCCTCTTTTAACATTGAGTATAAGGCATATGAAAAGGTGGAAGAATAATTCTTATTTAACTTAATTGAACAGGAAAAAAAGTATTCAAATCTTTTTTTTAATCCCCCCCCACAGGGTGAGGAAACTCGCTTTGTGGGGGAATGTTTTCCTGAATATAAAGTGTACCATGAAATTTACACATCTTAATTTGGTCTATTTGCCTCTCTAAAAGAAACAAGCTTGTAATTAATTGTATAGTCCTTGCTTGTCTAGACCGCCAAAGTTGTTTGCCAATGTTGGTTAAATTTAATTTACCATATCCAATAATATATAAAACTGTATATAACTTGGTAAATTAAAGAACGGTTGTTGCATTGGTGATTTAAAAAAAATCAAGGATGTTTTTATTTACTATTGACAATAAGGATTGTTTAAAATTAAACTTATTTCAATTTGAAAATAGTATAGAAACATCTAGTAAATTTATTAGGATGTATTTTTGTTATTAAAGTGATAAATAATGTTTATTAAAAGGAGATATCAAATAAACCCACAAAGAAGCAGTGTATTATCTCCATGTCTTTTAAATATAAGTTTGGAAATTGTTAACATAGTGAATATATCAAGAATATTAGTTATTGTTTTTATAGTAAATTTGTCTCTTTTTTTTAATGTAAAAGTTGTATTTTGTAGTGCCAAAAAGGTTATTGCTACAGGAGCTAGTTATCTAAAGCCAGGGGAGGAATTGGTAGCTAGAGAAAAGGCATTGGATGAGGCCAGGAGGAATGCCTTGGAAAAGGCTGTTGGCACATACATTAAATCAACAACTGTTGTGGAAAATTTTTATCTTGTGGAAGACAAGATAATTTCCAGAACAAAAGGCTACTTGAAGAATATTAGGATATTGAAAGAGGGAAAGACTAATCTAGGCACTTATGAGCTTACAATTGAGGCAGAAGTAACATTAGACAGCCTTAAGGATGACATTGGTAGGTTTAAAAAAACTTATATCCCTCCAAAAAAAATCCCCGTGTTTTTGTTAGATTGGATCCTAGATTAAAAAAAACAGAATTTGCAACTGCTAATAAAGTTAAAACCATTTTAGTAAATAGTCTTCAACGGGATGGTTTTGTGGTGCTTGCCAAAGAACCAGACAAAACCGATGCTGGTCCCAGTCTTGTTGTAGAACTGGGTACTGAATTTGAATCAACTCTCAGTGAATATAAAGGTATAAACATAAAATTAAATGAACTATCTTGTGTTGCTTCTTTAATTAGACCTGGTGATAATACAATCCTTGCCACAGCAATGGCAGATGCATCTGTGCCAGGGGAAAATAAAATTCAACTTATAGATAGAATGTCTAAAAAAATGTGCTGTTGATATTTGGACCCAACTGAAAACCAAGTTGTTGAGTATATGGGAGGAAGAATTATATGGTCAAAGGGATATAAAATTAGTGATCAAATCTATACCAAGCTATAGTGCTGCTAGAAAGATTTGCTTGGTAATAAAAGAAAAAGTGCCAGGTGTGAAGGCTATAAAATTGTTAAAATTTAGAAGACATGTTGGTATTTATCATTTAAAGTACAATGGTTGGCCTGAGTATTTAATAAATGATATGTCAATGTCTTTTTTTTCAATATAGATATTTCTCCTTTAAGACTGTTTCTTTGGAAGGTAATAAGATTTTAATATCATTAAAAAAAATAAAAGGGTGGAGATAGTTGGAGGGATTTATGCTGAGAAAGTATCTTTTATTTAATCTATTGTTTGCATTTATTTTATTTGGCTGTGCTGCTGGAAAGAAATATTTTCAAATGGGGGTAGAGCTAGAGAAGGTAGGTAAATACAATGATGCCATAGCTTATTTGGAAGAAGCCCTGGAAAAAGAACCCAACAATGAAAAATACTTAGATTTTATGAAGGACCTTAAGTCTAAGCTCATTAAGAGATATATTTCACAGGCTAATTCTATACTTGAACAAAAGCAAGACGTTACAATAAATGAGGTGAGGGAATTAGAAGAAATATTAAAAAAAGTGTGAATCCGTAGATAGGCATGCTGCACAAGTGATCTCATTTAGGGAAAAGGTAAGCAAATTAAGAGAAGACCTTTTAAATAAAGTAAAACAAAATTATTCCCTAGCAAAGGATGCCATAGAAGATAACCAGTGGGATAAGGCCTATTTCTACTTACAGAAAATTCAAGGTTTATTCCCCAACTATGAGGACACGCCACATTTGATGGATAGGTGTAAGAAAGATGGCACTAAGTATTATTTATCAAAGGCAAAAGAGCTTTTTTTATAAAGAGGATTTTAAGCAAGCTATTTTTTTTCCTGAGAAAGGGACTGATTTTAGATCCCTTAAATAAAGATGCGCGTCAGTTGTTAGAACAGGCTAAAACAAATGACACCAAAGAATATTTTTTTTGAAAGCGCAAAAAGGGCAGTTTCTTCATCTAATTGGGATCTAGCTGTAAAACAGTATAAAAGAGCACTGGAATACGACCCTAATGACTCTAAGTTACAAAGTTTACTAGAAATGGCTAAATCCCAAGCCAGTGATTACTATTTAAATGAGTGTAAGGTAAATATAAAAAGTGGATTGTTTGCTAGGGCTGTTGATTCTTTTTTTACTCGCTAAAAAAATATATTTCAATAGATAAACAATATAAATTAGATCCCGTAAAAAAAATTACTTGCTTCAAAACTTAAATCAACTGGTGACTATTTTATTTCCAAGGGGAAATATGGAATTGCCTGGTACTGGTATTCAAAAATAAAGAAAATTTATCCTGAGTACCCAAAGATATTCTTTTTGATTCAAGATATGGAAGATAAAGTAAAGCACAATGTACAAAAATCCATAGCTGTTTTTGATTTTAAGAGTCCATCAAGTAATCCCGATGCTGGAATTATTGTTGCCAATAATTTGATTACATTTCTTTTTGAAAATGCCAGCAGAGATATAAAAATATTGGAAAGGGAGAACCTGAAATCTATATTAGAAGAGATGAAACTGGGACAAATTGGAGTAGTATCAGCTCAAACCGCTAAAGAGATGGGTAGGATATATGGTATTGATGTGGCAATTATGGGAAGTGTTTTGTTATATAAAGTAGATTCTTCAATATCCAAGAGTTCAAAAACAATTCGTTATAAAATAGGGACCCAAATAGAGGACAATATAGAATATCTAAATTGGAAGGCTAGACATCCAGACCCAAACGAAGAAGAACTTAAGGAGGCACCTCCTGCTAAGTTGGCTGTCCCCAAGTATGCTGAGAAAGATATAGAAATTACAAAGGTTAGAAAGGTTGGATTTGTACAATTATCCTTTAGAATTGTAGACATAACCACAGGTGAAAACCTAGATGTAAAGACAATAAAACGTCAAAAAAATTGTGGAAGATGAAACTTGCCCTGCTTTACCTGATGCCCATATTAAATACGATCCCTTAGAAGTGCCCACTGACACAGAACTACTTCAGAAAATAACAAATGACGTTGTTGCTGAACTTGGACTTGAGGTTTTAAGGCCCCTTCGCAATCTTGAGAAAAAAATATTATGTAGCAGGTGAAAATCTACTTAGGCGAAGGCAGAAAATCGATGCTGCTGAAATGTTTATTTATGCAATATTTGATGAGCGTTTAAAAGGAATAATAGATTCACCAGTAACAAAAAAATGCAGTAAAAAAAGGTGGAAGATATATTTAGGAGTTATAATGTTAAGTTATAGGGGGTATTAGGCTGTGCATAAAAATTGTTTCTTTTTTTGTTATATTTTGCATTCTCTTAAGTAATAATATATGGGCAGCCAAACCTACCATTGCTATTTTTAATTTCAGGCCAATAAACATTCAAGCCATTGGATATGATGGAGAGATTTTATACTCGTTGATAACAAGTCTTACCGAGGAAAGTAGTGTTGAAATATTACCGCGACGGGAGATGGAACAGACCCTTTTAAATGCAGGACTTGTCCAGAGCGATAATTTAGAAACAGCTATAAAAGCTGGAAAGGTTTTAAATGTTAATTACATTGTTGTGGGACAGGTGGAAAAGGAAGGTTTGAAGATAAAGACAAAAATTCACTTAATTAATGTATCTCAAGGTTGTATTCAGAAGACATGGAGCCCTGTTTTTAATGGAAGAGATGATATTTTGAATAAAATACCTGAATTTGCAAAAAAAATAGTTCAGACAATTAATTTAGCTGTGCCTATAGAAATCAAGAAGGAGCAGAGAAAAACATATATATCCCACCTAAAGGCAGAAGTAGATAAAGATAAACGTAGTATTTTATTAACATGGGATTTTGATCCATCTGATCCTATAACTAGGTTTAATGTGTATAGGTCGGAAAACAGGGATGGTCCATATCAACTAATTGGCAGTACAAATAAAAATTTGTTTGAGGATACAAAATTAAATGACGGATCCAAGTATTACTATTTAGTCAGTTCCGTCCTGTATAGTGGCGAAGAGGTGAAGCATAGACCTATAGTTGAAGTAATGAATATCAATGAAGAATTACCTTATCCACCAATAATTTTAGAAACACAGGGACTTATTAAAAGAGTAAAGTTAAAGTTTGCGCCTTCTCTTTTAAATGAAAAAAAAGGCTATAAAATAGATAAATATATTTTATATAAACAAGAGGATGGATTTAAACGGGAAGTTATTAAGGAAATAAATTCCAAAGACATAAATACACAATTAGATTTTTCCTATTTTGTGGAAGTAGATAATTTAGAAGATGGGAAGAATTATAAGTTTTGTTTAACTAGTGTAACAGACCAAGGCGAGGAAAGTCCTTGTTCTGATTTTGTCTCCATAAGAACTATTTCCCCACCAACCCTTTATATAATTAAAGACAACCTGCTTAGGGAAATAGATTTAGGTTGGTATAAAATTGAGAAGATAAAGGGTTATAAGTTGTATAGGAGATTACCTGGAGAGGATTGGGAAAAGATTGTCAATATTTATGATGAAGATAAAACACAATATTTAGACAAAAAGGATTTAAAAGACGGTTTGACTTATGAATATTATTTGACTGCATATGATTCAGAAGAAGAAACTGGACATTCAAATGTTGTGAGAGCAAAGACTAAGGATCTGCCTCCACCACCTTCAAATATAAGGGCCCAGAGCGGAATGGTAAAATCAGTGTTAATTACCTGGACCCCAGTAAATGACGAAGATATTGGTGGATATATTATTTATAGGGGACTGGATGTAAAAGATATGTATGAAATAGCTAAGGTAAAAGGTTTTACCCGTTCTTCTTATTTGGATAAGGGCAGTTTAACTGAACCGTTGGAAGATGGTCATACCTATTATTATGCCATTTCCAGTTTTAATCTATTCAATGCAGAGGGTGAGATTTCTGAAGCTGTTAAAGCTACTACTAAGTCTAGACCTAAACCTGTGAAGGACTTTGAAGGGGGAATAGAGGATAATAAGATTGTATTGAGGTGGTCTAAAAATAAGGAGCCTGACATTCGTGCATACATTTTATATCGTTCTTCTAATAAACGGTCATGGTCAGAACTTATTCAATTACCATCTAATCAAATCCAGTATGAAGATTATGATATAAAACCAGATGTTGTATATAGTTATAAAATTATAGCCGTGGATAAAGATAATTTACAGAGTGATCCACGAATGGTTCTCGACATATCATTTTCAAACTAGTTTTTTTAAAAATATTATCCAATCTGCCTATTCTTTTTTAGCTCCGATTATTGATTGGGTTATGGATCAAGTGGCAATAGGCAGATTCCTCGTTAACATGACCCGATTTTCGATTTTCGGTTCACGGTTTACGATTCAAG
>BBBM01000054.1 GCA_001311565.1 Desulfothermus okinawensis JCM 13304 | reverse complement strand
TACCAATTAGGCATCTTTAAAAATTTCTCGACTTTGAATTTTAAAGAGACTAACATCAAAGGGTGGATTGGAATATACAAATTCCACCTTCCACAATCTTATTTCACTGTTGCCTACAGCACTGGGCTAGTATCAAAAAATAGCCAGGGTTGTGGTCTATTTTAGGTTGTGCGGGAGATAAAATAGAAGGAGTTATTATGCCACAAAAACAAATAAAGGTAACCTTAAAAACATTAACTCCATTTTGGACAGGGAATGTAGATGGCAAATCTAATGAATTAAAATTAACAAGTATTATTGGTTCCCTAAGATGGTGGTTTGAGGCGCTTGTAAGGGGAATGATGTATTATGCCTGTGATTCTACAAAAAAATAGCCAATGCGAGCCTGATATAAAAAAATTCTACCGAGGTCTTAAACATTCACAGAAAAATCTGTCCTGTTTGTTATCTCTTTGGGACAACGGGATGGAAAAGCAGGTTTTTGGTGGAAATAGAAGAAAATCAGCTAACATCTCTTTATAATGGAAAAGTGGTTGTGAGATTAGATAGTGACAGAAAAAAAATATAAAGGATGGCATTATGAATCAGGAAGTTATGGAAGTGCACAGATTAGATTTGCCTACAAAGAGCAGGTTATAGGGGAAGCAGACGGCAATATAATCAAACTGTCTGATGTTTTCCCTTCTATATTAAAAATATTGCTTTATCTGATTGGTGAATATGGGATGCTTGGAGCAAAGACTTCTATGGGATATGGGGTAGTGGATTTTAAAATAGATGAGAAGGATATTAACATTGCCGAGAATGATTGGGAAAAATTTGAGACATATTTGTCTTTGTTTGATAAAAGATTCAAAGAGGAAGATAAAAAAATTACCAAACCTGAAAGAGATGTTTTTTTGTTAAATTTAAGGTAAGTGCAAAGGTAAATACAAAAATTGATTATTTGATAAATAAAATGAAAAAGTTTTATCATTATCAGGACGGTATTCTTGAAGCAGTTGTTGACAAATGGAAAAGCAATAACTGTTGTATAACGCGCCGGTAGTTAGGAAAGAAATTCGTAGCAATATAAAAAGTAAATTTCCCAACGATTCTGAACTTAGACATTTTCTTATGGGAAAAGTAGCTGGAAACACAACAAGATTCTCATCCATTCAAGTCTCACATGTTTATAAGAACCCAAAAAATGGGCTGGAACTCCGTATTTATGGCTGGCTGCCTAATATAGGACCTATTAATGGAAAAGTTCCTGATATTGAAAATTTGCTTAGCTCCTTATTTCAGGGTGTACCATGGAAGAGTTATATTCCTTCAGAAATTCAGAAAGGGATTTGCTGGGATGGAAGTAAGTTAAGTTTAGTAAATAACAATGTGAAATATTTATTTATCAAAAGCCGAGAGGTGCAAAATGGAAATAAAGCATGATTACTTTGCTTTTTTTAAAGAAAAATAGATTTAGCCAAATTAGCTATAAAAAGTTCATTCGTGAGCATAGCTTACTCTTTTTCCATGCCAAAAGGGATGCTCTTTGGAAGAATAAACCAGGAGATAGGAGGGCATTATTCTTTAAGTATAAGGATATTGTTTACAATTTATGCCCGGAATTCTTGGACTATGAAATTTTAGAAATTGATTATGGCAAATTTCTCAATAGCTTTAACTTTAAAATTATCCTAAAATTTCCCTTTTTCACTGCTTCTGAAAATAAGTTTTATAGCATCTCTAACCCCATAGCCAAAGAAAGGCCTACAGGACTTCCAGTGCTTAGAGGAAGCTCGCTTAAAGGTGCTTTGAGGCAGACAGCTATAGATGTTCTGGAAAGTAAGATGTTAGAAAGTAACTATGGAAGCAAATTGGAAGACTATGCTTCAAAAGAAGAGGATGAGATTATAAAGCAAGAAGGTAAACAAGACAAGTTCTGGTTTAAAAAAAAGAGCCAGAATTGTAAGACTTTTTGGAAATGAAAAGGATGGATATGTAAGCTGGTTTACTTTTAAAAGCCTTTTGGCAACAGGTGGAATAAAGGATGTGAAAAAAATAGAAGAGGTTTTAGGAAAAATATCTAATGCATTTCGGCAGTATTTAATAAAAGAGCAGCGTATTACTGATGATGAGGGAAACTGCAAAGGAAGGCTTATTTTTGAAGACCTATATTTTAAAAAGGTTGCTCTTGATGTCATTACACCCCTTGACAGAAAGAAAAGAACACCTGTTCATGGGCCTATCTACTATGAAGTTGTGCCTGCTGGCGAAACGGTCGTAGGTAGAATCTTATGGTTTCCATTTGATTTAATAGCGAAGCCCAAAATAGATGTAGATGAGATCAGAGAAGAATGGGAAAAAGACAGAAAAATAATAGTAGATGCCTTTAATAGATTAAAAGAAATCGGCATTGGTGCCAAGACAAAGGATGGCTGGGGGAGATTTGAATGGGAGGAAGTATAAATGGGACTAAAAGAGCTTATAGATAAAAGAAAAGACATCCTTTTGGCTGAAATCGGGGCGTTGATACATGACCTTGGGAAGTTGAGTGAGGAGTTTGTAGACCATTATTTACTAGACAGTGATAAGCTATGGGATGGAGATTATCATCCTTACATATTAGTTCCTAATAGATTTTCCTTTGATGAACATTTTAACGCTTTATGGAGTGAGTATAGTCAAGGGAATTTTGTAGAAGTTGAAAATGGAATTTTGAATTTATTTTTGCAAACTGAACCTGTATTAAACTCCTTGAAGAGAGAACTACAAAAAAAGAATTAAATTAGAAAAAAAAAGGAAAAATAAAAACACTTGCCCAAATAAAAAGCGCTTTATCTCACGCAGGAAAACCTTATTCAAATTCATATTTAGGTCAAAAAATAGATGAAATTAGCGATAGAATTTTAAAGCCGTTAATGACTATACAGTTATGTTTTAATAATGCTGATAAAACACAGTATTTTTTTTAAAAGAACAGCTAAAAGAATTATTAAACAGTATATTCACAACACTTTTTAATGAAGATCTTACGTTAGCAAATTTCATCTGTGAACACAGCAGTTCAGACACTCCAAGTAAAACTTTAAGTCATTTAATAGCTAAGAAAGATGGTACCGACGGTATAGACTCTGCCATTGATAAAATGGTTTCTGAAGATTGCAGATATGTAATGCAATCCAAAGACCATACTTACATTGCCAATGCCTTTGGGTATGAAGGACAAGGACAAAGGATTGATTTAAGCCTATCAGATTCAGATGAGAAGTCATTAACCAAGATACGGGAAAATTATGCAAATAAACTTGCAAGTATTCTAAATATCCTAACTGCCAATCAAACAAGCATTTCAACATGGATTGAAAAGAGGAAAGATTTACTTAATGAAACCAGAAAGGCTTTCCTAAATGCCCTTGGGGAGACCCGTAGGCCGGCCAATGATGTTACATTATGGGACCATTCCTATTCCGTGGCATCCCTTTATAAAGCTGCCCTGTCGCAAGTGCTTATTTATGGCTGGAAAGAACCTGAAAAAATAAAGTGGCGACTTCTTGCTATTCGTTTTAATGGAGCCAAATTTTACAATCAGGTGTCAAAGATTGGAGATGTGCTTGGAAGAAAAGGGCTTGTAAAAAAAGCTGCTTGATACCATTAGGGACATACTTGAAGTGCTCATTCCTATAGGTAATGAAATTTATCGGGATGAACATGGAAGCGTCTTTCTTGTGCCTGAAGGCGTGGAAGAAAACAATATTTTGGAAATTACTGAAGATATTTGGAACTCAATAAAAGGAATTCAACTTAAGTCTATGCTGGATTTTAAAGGTAATTGGCAGGAGCAAAGCTTAGAGAACATATTTAACCATAAACCTGTCAACATGAAACAAATGATAAAAAAATTTGTGTTCTTTTATCTCTGAAGGCCTTTTAAAACCTGAAGTTAAGTTATTTGCTTCTTCAAGGGGTGCTTTAAACCTAAATGACGCTGTTGAATTCAAGCCAGACCCCAAACCTGATATAAGCAGGCTTAAAGAAAAATGGAGAGATAAAACAGCAGGTTATGAGAAGTGCTCGGCCTGTGGTTTAAGGCCAATCCCTTTAACAAGGGAAGAATATTATCTACTCAAGGATAAAGAATGGGAAAACCTTTCTGAAAAAGAAAAGAACAATATTAAGGCCTATGAGCGAAAGGTTTGCCTTGATTGCCTTAAACTAATGCAGAACCGGGTAAAGGAATGGGCTAATGATGAAAACAAAAAGTGGAGTAAAGAAGAACTTGAAAGGCCATCATGGGATACCTCTATCTGGTTGGATGAAGTGGCAGATGAAAACAACCGCTTAGCCCTTGTTTATATTAGTTTTGACTTAAGCAGGTGGCTTAGTGGAGAAATGCTAAATACCTTTTTAAGCAAGCCGTTGCTTGATGAAACATTCAAAAAGGAATTTGGAGAACTTGAAAATGTAACTGATTACAATCAGTTGGTTGACTTGATAAAGGAAGCCTTTGAAAAGGATGACTTTGGGCATCAATCTTCTGTAGCTAAAAAAAGATGGGAATAACTTGACAGTAGAAGAGTTGTTTAAAGTGTTGCTTGGAATTAGAAAAGACAAAAACCTTCAAAAACAAACCAAGTGTAATAAGCCACACGAGCTCTTCCAAGTAATAGTAGAAGAAAGAGAACCTGACTGGGAGAATAAATATCCTTGTCCTTTATGTGTCACAAAAGGTGATAATAAGCACAAAGCTCTTGTTTTTTTGCTGCATCTTACCCGCAAACATCCATCTTTTGCCCGTTTAAGAAGAATTTGGGAAACGACAAGGAATTTTGGAATAGAAATGTTTGAATCTGCAACAAATAAGATTGAGAAACGAGACCGAACAGTTATAACCTTTAGCGCCCGTAGTCAGAAGTTTCGAAAAACCCATACCTACTGGTTTAAGGATAACAAAGGGGCAAAATGCGAGCTGGTAGTTTTACCTGAAGAAAACGGCTCCCAAATGAAGGCAGCTATAATAACTGCCTCTGATGATTTAAATTTAACCGCTGGAGATAGATTAGAACTTTATGACGAGAATTTTACTACTTATTATGACACTATAACTGTCAAAAGAAAAAGTGAAGAAGAGCATTTTATTCCTATTATTCCCTATCTTTTTGAGCCTTCTAAGACCATGTTTTTTTGTCCCATTAAAAAAATGTGTGGGAAATTATTACTCATATCAAAAAGAAGTATGAAATTAAGTTTAATAAAGTTCAAAACAGGCTTCTTATAAGGCTTGGATTTGTGGCCTTTCATAAAAGAACGCCAATGTATGTGGTGCTGGATGCTGCTGAAAAGTTGTGTTCGGGAGAGGTTCAATCTGAAAAGCTGGAAATATGTGATATTTCTAAAATGGATTCACGAAAAGTTGTCAAATTGAAACTGAGCGATGGTTATGATTATGATTTTTATCATGCTACAGGCCCTTTTGATAAAGAAGACCCAGGTGACCCCAATAAAGAAGACTTCTTTTATCCCTATTTTATTGTTGAAAATGACAACGGCTGGAAGGTTTATGTAAAAGAAAAAGATGATAGAGGCAGCTGGGAAACAATCAAGCATGTAACATATTTAACTAAAGGGGATAAAGTCAGGTTTTATCCATCTTATTTTGATTTTATCTGGATTGATACTAATGTAAGGCGACTTGATGCAGGAAGTAGTAAACAAGAAAGAAGGCACTGGCTTTTTAAAAAGGCTTCTCCTAAACCTTATAAACTAAAGGCCATTGAGGATTTTGAACGATTAAGGAAGCTTTTAATAAATAAATTACATCTTACTTCATCCCAATTACTCAATGCCTACGGATTTTTGATTTCCAAGCTTCAGGAATGGAACTTAGAAGATTCCGCTTTGCCAATAGATGACCCAATATTTGTAGGGTTTGTTGAAAACATTATATTGAACATTCCTTTCAGGCTAAAAGTAGGAGAAGAAACAAAGAGAGGTGCTATAACAAGAGAGGATTTTGAATTTTTTTAAAAACACAATGCTTAATGGAATTTTCTTTGATTTTATAGATATGTGGCACACTGTTTTAAAAAGGGGATTTAAGGAAGGAGGATAGAAGAAATGAGTAATGAGGCTTTTAAGACCAAAAGGTATCTGACTATTGCCAAAGAGCCAGTTTTTGTGGGAACAGGTGGCTACAGAATAGGGAGGGTCGATAATACCATTGTAAGAGATCCAGCTACAAATCTACCAAAGATTCCAGGGACTACCATTGAAGGAAATGCCAGATATTACAGTTGGTTGCATTATAAAACAAATAATATGCCAATTAATTTTGGTTGTGCAAAGGGTAAAAAGACAGAAGATAAAAATCCATGTGGAATATGTCCTGTTTGTTTAACCTATGGATTTGCGACTGAAAATAAGGCTCAAGCAGGTCTTGCCTACTTTTCTGATGCCAGAATCTTATTTTTCCCTGTAGCCACTATGATTGGAACAGTCTGGGTAACTTCGGAGGAAATTGTGAAAGAATATATTGATGGTGCCAGTATTGATGGAATTAATAAAGATGAATTTATTGCATCTGATACTCTTATAAGTTCATTACCAACGACAGACGATGGTAAAAGAGTCTTAAACTTCGGCTGGATTATGCTGGAACATAAAAATGATGGCGATGTTAGAAACTGGAGCAACTGGACTCTAAAAAAAGGAAGCAGAAAACGATGAGATTACTAATTTAGATACTGTATTTAACAAAATAAACAAAAGACTTTGCATCGTTTCTTCAAATGTATTTAGCCATATAGTAAATTCTAATCTTGAAACCAGAACATCTGTTTCCATAAATCCAGTAACAGGGGCGGCTCAAACTGGTGCCTTATTTACCTATGAAGCCCTGCCAAGAGGCACGGTTTTTGTTCTGGATGTTACCTACGAAAATCCGGCCAATTACAGAAAAGATGAATCTATTGATACTATCATTGAAACAGTGGAAAAAGGCTTTGAGCTTTTCTCTAACCTTGGAATTGGAGGCATGGGAACAAGGGGATTTGGAAAAATTGAGGTGTTAAAAGAGAATTGGAAGGAAAAAGATTTTTGGGAAGGAATAAAAAAATTTGGTGAAGAATTTGAAAGATGGATACTTGGAGCTATCAGCTCAAATAAGTACCAAACAATCTGAAATTGAAAGCGAACCTGATGAAAATAAAAATAAAGAGCTTGAGAAAGAAAAAGAGAAATTGTGTGAGCAGGCTGGGGATATTTCTAAAAAATTGAGGTTATGGAAATTTTATGTTGAGGGAAAAAAATCTACTTTAGAAAGGCAAAAGGAGGGAGTTGAAGAATTAATAAGCCTCCTTTCAAACATTAACATGTACGATAAATATCTTGATATTCCTAATGGTTGCAACCAGGAGGTAGAAAATGGAAGCAACTAACCTTGATAAAATATGTGCTGAATATGGAATGGATTTGTTAAATATACCGAAAAAGTTGTATGAAAGTGCAAATAAGGAAATAAAGAGTTGTTCAAACTTACAAGAATTAAAGGCTAAAGATTACGATAGGTCTGAATTGCAAAATAGTTTAATAGAGTTTTTAGGTTTTAAATTAGTAGATCCTTTGGCAGAAGCAAAAGAGTGGAGAGAAAAAGACTTTACTAAAAAGAAACGTTCAGAAGAATCATTAGAATTTAACCCTAAGGAGTATGAAACAGAAATCACCAAGGCCTTGGTATTCTGGTAGAAGATGGCCCGTTTGTATATGATATGGCTTAAATCTCAAGATAAAGAACCACATCAGGCAATGCTCATTCAAACAGGCAGAATTTTGGGAGAATTGAATGTCATTAAAAAAAATAGGTACTAACGAGAATTTAAAAGCAAAGATAGAAGATAAGTTTCTGAATGCGTTATCTGATCTTACAAAAGCCCTTTTTATCAAGACCATCCTTGAAAAGATGCTTACCTATGCCCGTTATAAAGCCAAGGCCATGCAAAATGAATAGGAGTGAGACAATGAATATTTTAGAAATAAAACTAAAGTCCTTATCTCCAATTGCCATAACAAAGAGGGTTTTTGGCCCTCTGTATGAAACAGAGATTTTTATACCTGCCTGGACCATGTGGCATACTTTTGTAAAACTCTATGCCTTAGCCAGTAATCGTGATTATAAAAAAAGCAGAACAAGATTTAACTAACCTCAGATTGACCAATTTTTATATTCTGGAGCATAGCGATATCATTGTTCCATTTAAAATGGATAACGATGATAAAAATTTTCTTTTGATAAAAGGGGGTATGTTACCTCTGAATTTAAAACTGCCATAGACCCATTATCCAATACTTCTCTTTTGGGAGCCCTTTATGAACGGGAATTTATCAAAAAAAAAGACTTCGTTGGCTGGATTAAAACTGAAAATCAGGTACTTAAAGAGTTTTTTTACAAGTCTCAAAGGTTCAATTTTCTTTATAGGGGCTGATAAAAATACGGGCTTTGGCAAAATAAAAATTGAAGAAGTTTCAGAAATCTTTTCTGTAAGTGGTCAATATGCAAATAAAATAAGGGACTCATTAAGCAGGGCGGATTTGGGAAATTATATTATTCCGCCAGAGTTTACTGGTAAAGAAGAATTGTATTTTCCGCTTATTTTAAGAAGATGGGATGAAGAAAAAGGAGTAGGGATGAAAGTAGAATACGTAGAGAATATTCAATAAAAGGAAGTTATAAAATCATTAGTACAAATTGGTAATATGCGGAATTTGAAAAAAATAAAATCAGAACTAAATAGAACTCCGAAGATGAATAAGATACAAGTCGGGAAAAAGCTCTATTAAGATCTGCAGAGGATGTCGGGGTGATAGACTCATCAAACCTTAGTATTGAGCAAGTGCTGCACAACATATTAACCCAAGTTTATCAAAAATGATAAACTCTGGCTATGAATAATGAAGGGAAGTTATATGATAAATTTTTCAATTTGCCCTCATGACGCTCAAAGTAATCTGCAATTCTGGAAAGATTTTGCAAAACAACTTGAAATAAAGCTTGGAGAGAAGATAAACTTTGAACCTTTCTTTTCTTTTAAAGAAGAGGAAGAAAAATTAAGCTCTAAAAATTATCATCTATATTACTCTAGTCCAGTTAAAGCACCTTATTTATATCAAAAAGGTTATAAAGCAGTAGCCAAATTTAAAGATCAAAAGGATCAGTTATTTATTATTGGCAAAAATCCAGATGTAATTAAGAAAGATTATATAAAAGTAGCTATTGCTGGAGGCAAACCCCACTATGCTTTGATAGATTTTGATGTTAAATATGCTGAGGTTATTTTTACAGATAATTTTCTTGAAGTATTTGAGTTTGTATTAAATGGCAAATCAGATATAGGGGTTATGAATAATGAAGTCTGGGATAAGATAAAAGATAAAAAAAGATGTAAAGATAATAAGAAATACTTTTTTTTGATGTTATGCACATATTTATGGCCCATATCAGTGTGTATGACAAGGTTAAATCTCCATTATTATCCTTTGATTTTTTTTAGAAGAAGCCAGCGACAAAGATTTATTTCAGGTTATTTCTATATTTGATAGGCTTAAATTCTTCGCAAAAAAATGGGAGGAACATGATATAGCAACTGCTATTTTTGATTTAGATAATGTAGGTGTTGTTATTTATCAAGAAAAACTTGTATATGCCAATAAATTTACTTATAAGCTGTTTGGATATTCAAAAGAAGAAGCTTTGTCAAAGACTATTTTAGACTTTATTTATGATGAAGATAGGGAAAAGTTACTCAATTTTATAGAAAAAAAGGCTTAAAGGGGAAAAATTTTCAAATTTTTACCATGGAATTAGAGGTATAGATAAATATGGTAAAATTCATATATTGAGTGTTTTTAGCTCTACTATTTTATATAAAGGAAAGAATTCTGGATTTTTCATTTTCTTTGATATAACAAAGCATGCAAAAATAGAAAGGCTCTACCATCTGCTAAGAGAAGTTGACACGGCTATCACCAAATCCACGTTAGAAGAGGAGATGTTTGAAAGGGTCTGTAAGGCATTGGTTGAGAAAACTGGTCTTAGATTTGTAAGGGTTGCAACCAAAGACACTGAAGACAGCCCTTATCTTAGGGTGTTACATAAACATGGAGAAGATAAGGGTTATTTAGATAAGGTTAAGGTATCATGGAAAGAAGATTTACCTACTGGAAGAGGACCAACTGGAACGGCATTTAGAACAGGTAAGATAGTTGTAATATCAAACACCCAGAAAGACCAGAGATTTGTACTCTGGAAAGGATTGGCAAAAAAAACAGGTTTTTTTGTCAGTAGCTGCCATTCCCCTAGAAGATGAAAATGGTCATATTAAGAATGTAATAACTATGTACTCCTCTGAGCCAGGTTTTTTTTGATGGAGAAGTGTTATCTGTTTTAAATGAAATAAAATCAGACTTAGAGTTTGCCATAGAAAGATTTTATGAAATAAGGAACTCCATAATTCTTCAAGATGCTCTTGAAAAAGCTCCATCCTGGGTTCTAATAACTGATGAAGAATCTAACATTGTTTATGTAAATGAGTTCGTGTGTCGAATAAGTGGGTATTCTAAAGGAGAGCTAATTGGAGAAAATCCCAGAATATTTAAATCTGGAATTCATCCAAAAGAGTTTTTTTGAAAAATTATATAAAACAATAGAACCTGGAAAACAATTTTTTTGCAATTTTTGTCAATAAAAAGAAGAATGGGGAGCTTTTTTTTATATTGAGCAGACAATATTTCCCATAGTAATAAGACCTAACATAAAAAGGTATATGAGTATTGGAAAAGATATAACTCAAGAAGTTAAAATGCAAGATGAACTAATAAAAATAAAACAAAGTGATGTACTGACTGGTTTATACAATTTCAATGGTTTTCTGAGTATTGTAAGCTCTCAACTAAGCACAATATCAAAAGGACAATATTCTGTAATGGTGCTAATTGATATTTTTAACTTTAAATATGTAAATCAGATATATGGTTTAGAAACTGGAGATTACGTATTAAAAACAGTGGCAAGTAGATTACTATTATATCTTCCTGGATCTATAATCGCAAGAATTTCAGGAGATGAATTTGGTATTTACAAAGGAAATTTTTATTCAGACGATGAGATAGAACATTTTATAAATGGATTAAAATTATTATTTGATGAATCTATATCTATTGGAGAAGATAAAATTAGTCTATCTTTCCATGCTGGAGTATCATTAGCTCCAAAAGATGGAACAAAATTTAACGAAATTTATGAAAAGGCATCAATAGCTTTACGATATTCAAAAGAACGACAAGAGAATACAATTTTGTTTTATGATATAGATCTTGATAAAAAAATTAATTCAATATACAAATACCCTAAATCTTATAGAAAGGGCATTAAAGGAAGATCTATTTGTCTTATACTATCAACCATTCTTTGAGGCTCAGACATTAAAATTGAAGGGATTTGAAGCACTTGTCAGGATTAAGGATAAAGATGGAACCATCTACCCACCTTATGTATTTATAGATATGTTGGAAGAAAGTAAATTTTTACTGGATTTTGAGAAATGGCTTGTAAATAAAATTTATAAGCAAACTAAAAAATGGAATAAATTACTATCATTTAATATATCTTTAAATGACTTTACCAATGAAGAGTTTATAGAATATTTATTGAATTTTAATTTTGAAAATATGGCTATCATGGAATTGACTGAAAGAATTTTTGCACAAGATTTAGAGAAAATAAAAACAACTTTAACAAAGTTAAGAGAAAAAGACAGGCTAAAAATAGCAATAGATGATTTTGGAACAGAATATTCGTCATTAAGATACATAAAAGAATTACCATTAGATGAGCTTAAAATAGATATTTCATTTATAAAGACTATTACACAAGATTACAGGAATAGGGCTTTGGTAGAAACTATAATACTTTTGTCTAACAGATTAGGTTTTATAACAGTGGCGGAAGGCGTGGAGACTGAAGAACATTTGAAGATTTTACAGGACATGGGTTGTAATTTTGTACAGGGGTATCTCCTTGGTAAACCCATGCCAGAAAAAGACGCTGAAAGACTTATAGAAGAGCAAGCCAAATAATCTTCAACTTCATTAAATGGA
>BBBM01000053.1 GCA_001311565.1 Desulfothermus okinawensis JCM 13304 | reverse complement strand
TTTTGAATATATCTTTTCTGCTGAGACTAAATCATTTTCAAGTTCATATAAATAAGCCAGCTCAACCCATCCCCTTAAAAAAATTAGGATTCAAATTTTGTCGCCTTTTTAAAGTGGTATATTGCTTTTTTTTCTGTCATTTATTTTTAAGTAGCATTTTCCTAAAATAAAATGGGTTTTGTAACTTCTCTTTTCTTGGGGAATTTCCAATAGGTATTTTATTGCAGTGTTAAATTTTTTTTTCCTGAAATAGAATATCCGCAATCTTCTCCCTGGCAATATAGTCATTTGGATGTTCTTTTATGTATATTTTTAACAGAGAGTATGCATTGTAGTGTTCTTTCTGATACATGTATATGTCTGATAAAAAAAACACCAACTCTTTATTTCCTGGATTTTTTTTGTAACCCAGCTTTTAAGATATCTTCTGCCTCTTTAATTTTTTTTTGGGATATTAGAAGACGTGCGTATTCAATGTAAAATTCAGGATCTGCTTTATAATTAAGGGCTTTTTTTCAGGGACTGCTGTGCCTCTTTGTATTTTTTTTTGTTTGGCAAAATCCAAGAATCTTAAATAATAGTAGGTAGATAATGCGTCAATATCAATGGGTGTGGGTTTGTAATTAAATGTGTGTCTTTTAAGTCCACATCCTGCCAAAAACACAACTAAAATAAAAATAACTAGTTTTTTTCTTCTTTCCATAATCTTATCAACTTTTGGTATACAAAGTTTCCAATTTTAACTCCTGCCTCAATAAACTCTGGGCCATAAATCTGGCCTGTAGCTGTCCTAAAGGTATTTGATATGGATTTAATAATTTCAATGCCCTTGGGAAATCTTTCTATTATCTTATCTATTGGCCATTCCTGGTAGTCACAAATTTCCCATAAGGTGGTGGTAAAATTATCTGGCCCCCACCTGAACTTGTCAGCGTCATATAAAACATCTCCAAGTAATTTGGCATTTGAATTTGGTGGAGGATCTATCTCTTTAAAGGCCTCATGATTTTTTTATTGCATAAAAAATGGCCTCTTTATCTTCGTCTGATAAGGGGAAATCCTGTATTATTTTCAGGGCTAAATGTGCTCCTTCAGTTGCGTGGTCAGGTTCTAACCTGCATATATCGTGCATAAGACCACACATCTCTGCAAGGAGCACCAAATATCTGCACTGTATAGTATCACTGTGAAAGCACTCTATTAGTACCAAGGCCCCTGCTTCTATTGCAACTTTTTTTGGAATGTTCAACCCCATGCCCAAAATCATCATACAAAAAAAGGGAGTACATCTTCTGAACATCTAAGGATTAAGGGGTGATCAAAAAAAAGTTGTCTTGCATAAGATATTTCAGCTGCAAAGTGATCATAGAAGCTTAAATTAAATTTAGAGGCATATGCCTTTGTTTCTTCCTTTACTGTATCAAATATTTTATTCTTCATGAATCCAATCTTTTGAAAAATCTTTTATAGATGATGAAAAATGGTCCCTTAGCTTTTGAAGCAGCCTATTTTCTATCTGTCTCACCCTCTCTCTTGTGATCCCATATTTCTCACCTATTTCCCTCAAGGTCAAGGGGTTAGATGTGAGTAATCTCAAATAAAGGATATCTTTTTCCTTGTCATTTAATTTTGGCTCTATTTCTTTTATTTTTTCTTTTAACTGCTGAGATATTTCCCTTTTTGCAAGGTGTTCTTCAATACTAGCTTCTAATGCTGGAACCATATCCAAATGGGTTGTGTTTGAGTCTTCACTACCAAAAGGAGTATCCAATGATAGATCTTGATGTGCCATCCTCTGGGCCATCTCTATCACTTCTTTTTCATCTACGTCCAGCCTTTCTGACAGGGTTTCAGCATCTGGATTTACCCCTAGTTTCTGGAGTTCCTGGCGTTCTTTATTTAAGTTGTAGAAGAGTTTTCTCTGATTTTGAGTGGTACCAATCTTAACAAGTCTCCAGTTGTCCATGATAAATTTAAGTATATATGCCTTTATCCAAAAGGCTGCGTAATAGGAAAATTTAATTCCTTTTTCTGGATCAAACTTCTCAACTGCCTTTAAAAGACCGACATTACCTTCCTGTATGAGCTCAAACAAGTTCTGCATCCACCTTCTTTGGAATTCCATTGCTATTTTTACAACTAGCCTTAAGTGGGATGTGACCAGTTTTAAAGCAGCTTCTTTGTCCCTTTTATACTTTACCCTCCTGGCCAGTTCCAGTTCCTCCTCAGGAGTGAGTGTTGGATATTTCATCACTTCCCTGATATACCTGGCTACAGGGTCTTGAATGGCAGGTGTTTTTGGTGCTGATGGTATGGGTAAAGTGGGGTCCAGGTTGTTTTTTTGTAGAGGTCAAAATTTCAGGGTCTACACCAGTTGAAGCTTGATTGTCTTTTTCTCTTGGGTTATCGTTAATTGCTTTTGTCATAATCCTCACACATTGGGAGATATTATATGATTTTTAAAAAAAATTTTGTGTTGGTTTGATCTTTTTTTTTCATAACTTGCTCCTCAGCATATTCCAACTCAGTGGTGGAGGTCAACTCTAATAATCTCTTTTCAATTATAGCAAATTCAAAGGGAAAGGTTTTGGTGGTAAATTTCTGGGCATCCTGGTGTCCATATTGTCAAAAAGAGACAAAAGAGCTGACTAACTTGAGGAAGGAATATAACTCTGATAAATTAGAAATTTTAGGTGTTTCTTTTGATTCCAGTAAAGGGAATTTTTCTGATTTTTTTAATCAAATACAAAATAAATTACCCATGTTATTTGGCTTCTGATCCCAGTATAAGTATGATGTTTAATGTATTTGGTATTCCAGCAACCATAGTTTATGACAGGGATGGAAGGGTTGCTAAGCAGTTTTCAGGGTATGTGGAATATGGTCAATTGAAAAAAATAATTGATGAGCTTATTTCAAAATAATATATGGATAAATTAATTTTAAGAAAGGCCATAATTCACGATGTAGAGGGGATATACAATCTCCTCTTGGACTTTGGAAACCAGGGGAAACTCCTTCCCAGGTCCCTTAGCAATTTGTATTCAAATGTGCGTGATTTTTTTGTGGTGGTGAATCAAGAGGGTAAGGTGTATGGGTGTGGAGCCCTGGCCATAATATGGAGAGACCTTGCAGAAGTCAGGTCTGTTGCAGTGCACAGTGAAATCCAGAAAAATGGATGGGGAAAAAGGATAGTTGAGGCTTGTCTCAGTGAGGCCTTGACTTTAGGTATTTATAGGGTTTTTGTCTTAACCTATGAAGAGTCATTTTTTTGCAAAATTGGGTTTTGAAGAAGTGGATAAAAAAAAAGCTTCATGAAAAGATCTGGGTGGATTGTTTTAATTGTCCTAAATATCCAAACAATTGCGATGAGATTGCCATGATAATCAACCTGTAAACAATTTTTTTCAGGAGGTTTTAACTTAAATGGATAGATTAAAACCAGTTGTAGAAGAAAGGAGAATAAAAAAAAGGATAGTAGAACTTGGAGAGGAGATTTCCAGGATTTACAGAGACATATCTACTCCCCTTATCTGTCTATGTGTCCTAAAGGGAGCAGTCTTATTTTTTTCAGATTTGATTAGAGAGATGGACCTGGACGTGGAAGTGGATTTTGTGAGGTTATCTAGCTATAGAGATGGGACCTCCCCTGATGAGAAGGTCTTGTTTACTAAAGATATGGAACTATCTGTAAAAAATAGGCATGTATTAATTATTGAAGACATTGTTGATACTGGCGCAACCATAGCATATTTAAAAAAAAGTACTTGAGCCAGAGGGCCACTTAGTGTTAAAATATGTTCCCTTATCCATAAGGTGGAAAGGAGAAAAATGGAAGTTGATATTGATTTTTATGGTTTTAAGATAGAAAGGGGTTTTTTTAGTTGGTTATGGTCTTGATTGTGCTGAAAAATACAGAAATCTAAAATGCATTTATGAACTAATAACTGACTAATAGGTCTAAAAGGATTTGGAGCAGATCATGATTATATCGTGTCCCAAGTGTAACACAAAGTATAAGTCAAGGACGAGTTGTTAAATCCCGAGGGAACAAAGTTAAAGTGCTCCAAGTGTGAACACATATTTATTTTTTTATCCAGAAAGTAAGCTTATACAAGAAGAAGGGGAAAAGCACAAAGAAGAATCCATACAAACAAAAGAAATAAAAGATAAACAAGAACCACTTAAAGAGAAATTCTCATTGGAAAAATCTAATATAAATGGAATAGGGGTATAAAGAAAATTAGAAAGATTGTTATAGCTGTTGTGGTAATAGGTTTGTTGGCAGGATTCATATGGTATTTTTTTCCAGTAATATCTAAAAAGCTTCCATTTCTTTCCCCAAAGAAGGAGTTAAAACAGGTTTCAACCAATGCCACTTCAGTAGAATCTGTGAAAAAGATTGATCTGGAAGATGTAAAACAGTATTTTGTAGATAATGAAAAAGTTGGAAAGATACTGGTAATACAGGGGAGGGCAGTAAATAAATTTAAAAAAAACCAAAGGAACTTATAAAAATTCGTGCAACACTATATGACAGTAAAGGAGAGGAAATTGCCAAAAAGACCATTCTCTGTGGAAATAAGCTATCCCTATTTCAACTTCAGTCGTGGACCAAGAAACACCTAGAAAAGGAGCTAAATTCAAAAGTAGGCGTGCTCATGAAAAATACCAATCTCCAACCTGGTATGGGTGTAGATTTTATGATCTTGTTCTATAATCCACCAGAAAATGTGTCTGAATATGGTCTTGAGGTAGTTCAGGCACTGGACGTGGAACAAAAGTAAAAATGAAAAAAAAAAGGTTATATTTGTTCTTCTTGTGGTGCCAGGTTTGTAAAATGGCAGGGTCAGTGCTCTAAATGTGGTCTCTGGGGAACAATTAAAGAAGTAGAAGATATTTCCTTTAAAGAAGATTTAAATCTTCATGAGTCAAAAATCACTCCAATCTCCTTAAAAGAAATTTCAGAAGAGAGTATAAAATCTTTGACCTCTGGCTCTCGCATATTTGATCAATTTTTGGGTATGGGGATGGTGGCAGGTAGTGTGATTTTGCTTGCAGGGGAACCAGGGGTTGGAAAATCCACATTTCTTATGCAACTTCTATCTGGCTTTTTAAAATCTGGCCTCAAAGGGCTTTATGTCTCTGGGGAAGAGTCCATTTATCAACTAAAACTCCGTGCTGAAAGGCTGGGTGTTTGCGACGATAGATTTAAACTTCTCTGTACCCAGGATGTATCCCCTGTAATATCAATTATAAGACATAAAGATGTCCCAGATTTTATTGTCATAGATTCCATTCAAACCCTAAAGTCCAGTGAAGCACCTGGTATTATGGTGGAGTATCCCAGATAAAGGAAGTTGCCTCTAAGTTATATGAAGAGGCAAAGAAAAGGGAAATAGTGCTCTTAATTGTGAGCCACATAACAAAAGATGGGCAAATAGCAGGTCCAAAGCTATTGGAACACATGGTAGATGTGGTTTTATACATGGAAGGTGATAGACTGAGTTCATTTAGGATTATCAAAATTACAAAAAAACAGATTTGGGCCAAGTAACAATATCCTTGTGTTAGAGATGGGTACAGGTGGATTAAAAATTGTAAAAGACCCTTCTACATTTTTTTTTGACTTCAAGGGACCCATCTTCCCCTGGCAGCTCCCTCGTTATGGCAATGGAAGGTAAGAGACCACTGGTTATTGAAATTCAGGCACTTGTTACAAAATCCTTTTCACAAAATCCAAGACGCACTGCTCTAGGAATTGATCTAAATAGACTATATTTGCTACTTGCCATTTTGGAGAAAAGGTTATCTCTTAAGTTTAATGAAAGAGATGTCTATGTAAAGATAAGTGCAGGGATAAAGATATCAGACCCAGCTTTGGATCTAGGGATCTGTTCTGCCTCATTTCATCCTATTTTGATGTTCCTGTTCCTGATAGGGCTGTTTTTTTGGGGTGAAGTTGATCTAAATGGTTTTATAAGGCCCTCTTTTGGTGAGGACAAAAGAGTGTTACAGGCAATTACCCTTAATTTTTTTTCCCATAATATGCCCAAAATCAAAATATGTAGCTGAATTTTCTGAAGAAAAAAATAAATCCCCTCACAAACATAAATGAACTAACAAAATTCCAATTTTCTCGAAATTCCCACTAGGTATCTTTATCCTTGTTTTACCACAATTGATTCAACAAGGACCTTGGCTATTCCTTTTTTTGTAAAATCCCAGTCGTTTTGCCCCTTCAATTGTTAAATCAATTATCCTTCCTTTAACAAACGGTCCCCGATCATTTACCCTTACTATAATAGACCTACCATTCTCAAGATTAGTCACTTTTACATACCATGGTAAGGGTAAGAGTTTATGTGCAGCTGTTAATTGGTGTGGGTCAAATAATTCACCATTTGCAGTCATGTGCCCACCCTTTTGTCTCAAGGTTTCATATCCATACCATGAAGCATATCCCACTTCCCTGTAATTTTTTTGCCTCATCAACTGAGAAAGGGACATACCTCTTTCCAAAGACTATATATGGAGAATTTTTTTACTTTTCTTTCCTTAATGGCTATTTTAGGTGGAAGTCCGTCAATTGCCTCTATCTCTGGATGGGTCAATGGAAGGTTAAATGGTGCCTTTGCCACAACATAAGTAAATTTCCCAACCTTATAGACAACTTTGCCTGCAAATATGGTTGTCTTTACAGTAAATTTTGTAACTCTGTAGGTGGTCTTTATTGCTGTTTTGGTGACCCTATAAGGGATAGTTACAACACTACAAGATTGGATATAACAATAGGATAAGAATAAAAAAAATTAAGCCGTACCTTTTCATGATTTCATAAACATCAGTACCAAAACTGCCAATATGACCCTATATACCCAAATGGTCTTAAGGTGATTTTGGATAAGAGGTGAATAAATCCCTTAACAGCTATGTATGCAGAGATAAAAGATACTACAAAGCCCATTGAGAGCACAACTAAGTCATTTAAAGAAAACAAGCTATAATTTTTCACCATTTCAAGGGATGTTGCTGCAACCATAATAGGTACTGCTGCAATAAAAGAGTATTCAGCTGCTAGTTTCCTGCTTGCTCCCAAGATCATTGCTCCCATAATTGTTGCTGCGGACCGGGAAAATCCAGCCAAAGGGCAAAACACTGAAAAAAATCCTATGCCCAAAGCCAGATATGGGGTGATCTCATCTAAAGAAATAAATTTTTGCTTCTTTTTTTAGACCTTCCACAATAAAAATCAAGATACCACCAACAAAGAGGGCCATGGCTACGCTTTTTGGATAAAATAGGTATTCTTTTATTCTCCTTTCAAACAAAAGACCTAGTATTGAAGCAGGTAGTGATGTTAAAAATAAAAGATATAACCCATAAATTCCACTAAATTTTTTTTATTACTGGGCTTAATTAAACCATAAAATCTTTCCCAGTAGATACACACAACTGATAAAATTGCCCCTAGTTGTATTACAACTTCAAATATTTTGCCTTTTCACCTGTGAAATTTAGGAGATCACCTACAATAATTAGGTGTCCAGTGGAGGAGATTGGCAAAAATTCAGTTAATCCTTCAACAATACCCATGATTGTAGCTTTCAACATAATATCCATGTGGAATTTATAATTAAATAATTTTTCATAAGTCAACAAAATAATTAGATCCTACTCATGGACATGCTGCTTGAATAGGATGTGTTTTTTTTTGTACAAGTATCTCCGAAGATAACAAGCTGGAAAAAAACATGAATATCTATACATTTGAGTGTGACAAACTAAAGGTAACCACTCCTTTTTTGGGTGATAAATATTATAGAAAAGTCTCTTATCCTATAAAAGTTGGCCTTTTTACCTTGGTTGAGACCAGAGAAGCCAGGTTGTTTTTTGATTTAAATGGAGAGATAAAGTTTATACACGGGCTGACTCCCAATTGGCCCCATCCAAATGAGTTTATCAAAAGGACCAAAACCAATGATTTTATATATTATTCATCTGGGGAATATTATGGAGGAATCTATGATGCAACAGGTGAATACTATGTCCCATGTTTTATGTATCCTTCAAATAATTTGTGGAAAAAGGATATAAAAAAAAGTTATAGATATGGGCAAGTCCCTATGGAAAAAAACAATGGGAAATTTGAGAAAAATTTCTATATATGAAATTCCCTCTAATATGAGGACAAGAATAGAAAAAAATTAGATATATAGATGAGAGATATCTTGAAAAAAAGAGCTGCTCAGCTACAAGGTATTTATAAGACACACATAAGCGTACTTCCACCAGATACAAGGCATGTTGATTATGATGTGATACCAATAATTATATCAGATGGATGTCTATACCACTGTAAATTTTGTAGGGTAAAATCAAAGGACAAATTTTCAGAAAGATCAAAAAGGATATACTGGAGCAGATAATAAGTTTAAAAGAATTTTATAAAGACGATATAAAGAACTATTCCAGTATATATTTAGGTCTTCACGATTCACTAAATTGTTCCTTTGAAACAATAAAATTTGCAATTGAGAATGCAAGGGAAATACTTTGTCTTGACTCGTCTTATGTAAGAGATAAATCCATATTTATATTTGCTAGCGTTCATTCTTTTTTTAAATACAAAAGATTTTGTCTTTGAATATTTAAATACAATTTCAGATACAAAGGTATATATAAATATTGGTCTAGAATCAGTAGATGATAAGACTTTAAATATATTAGGTAAACCCATAGATTCTTTATCTGTTAAACAAAGTTTTGAAAAGATGGTTTATATTAATAAAAACTATCTAAATATAGAGGTAACAGCGAACTTTATTTTGGATCTTTCTTTTTCCAGGGAACATTTTGAATCCTTGATACATTTGATTAGAGATAGTGTCAAAAAACCCTATTACAAAGGTACCATCTATTTATCTCCATTAAAAAACAATGATAAAATGGCCCTTTTAAAAAAAGGTTATGGAATTAAAAAGACAGAGCTTTTTGCCAATGTGTTTATATATAATTCAGAGATTTTAATGAAGTTTAAAATAGAAAATTTGTTTATCTGCCTATTTCTTTAGCTCCGCTTATTGATTGGGTTATGGAGCAGGTGAATAGTGGGTGTATGTGTGTGTGAAAGTGTATGTGTGTGTATGAGAAAGTTACAGACCACAGACACAGATCATATACACAGACACATCAAAGCTTGAGACTTCGACTCCCATACCTCAAGCTTTGATGAGAGATATAGAACAATGATTTAAAATAGCCTTCAATTACCCTCAAACTGAGCCCGGAAAAGGGCCCAGTTTGAGGGGGGGGAAATCAATGCCACATAACAAATTGTGCTCCTATTTCATATTTGCTTTTGCTAATCCCTTTTTCATCTGTGCTGCCAATTCCTTTATCTCCACAAGGTCCTTTTTCATCTTTGCATAACCATACCATGTGGTAAAATCAGGATTAATATGAAAGGCAGCTTGAAAGGTCTTCATCCTGTGGTCCATAAACATCTCATAGAGTACCTCTTCAATTTTTGTATTTACTTCATAAAAATTTAAGAGGTCAGGATAGGGCCAGGTAAACTGTTTTTGTTTTTTTCTTGATGACCCCTTGTCTATACAAATCTGCTACTACCTCTATTGCTTCAGCAAACAGTTTGTCTGCTGCCTTTAGCATAAGGTCTGCATTTTTTTAAGTTTTCTTTTACAAAGTTCTCTGAATGACACCTCTTGCATGTGGCAATATCCTGCTTTCTCTCTTTATCCCAAGCATCCTTGGTAAGTCTTGCCAGATTAGCTGCTTTGACCAATTTAAACCTCTCAGTGGGTTTACCCTTGTCATTTAACACTCCCAGTGCCTTTAAAATAGTCACCCTATAATTCCACCACTCCTTGTCTTGTTCAGGTACTCTGAGTCCCAAAAATCCCCAGGCAGTTATAACCTTATGGTTTCCTCCTGGCATGTGACAATCTTGACAGGTTGGTCCCCTATGGAGCTTTCTGTCCATGAGATATGCAGATCCATGTTTTGAATGGTACCAGAACTCCCATTGGGCATGGTCAAACCCAGTATGACAGCTATTGCATGCTTCAGCCTTTTTGCCTCTTTCACAGAAAAGGCATGGCGAGTATGACAACTCTGACAGTCCATCCCATATTTATAATATTTTCTGAGTTTGTTGTTTCTTACATGCTTGTCTGTAATTCCCAGGTTATGACATCCATTGCACCCCTTTTGCCCAGCAATAAAGGCCTTGGGCTGCAGATGCATAAACCCAGGAAAAGCAGTTATAGCAACAAGTCCCAATGTGTGTTTCCCGCTCATATATTGTGTTACCTGCTTATTATGACATTTTTTTACATGTAGTTATGGTGGGCAACTCTGCCTTATCGGCATTTTGGGCGTTATTATGGGCTTTTCCGTGACAGGAACTACACCTCAAAAATTTTGACATCTTTCCTCTGTTAAAATCTTTAACTATACCTGGGGTTACTTTTAAGTGGCACTTTTCACATGGAGAGGGTATTGCGAAACTAGACCCTGTGTCTAAGAAAAAGAGCAATGTCATTACAAAAAGTCCCATTATGAAAAATTTTTTAAAATCTACTTTGTAGCTATCCATGTCCATACATCCTTGTTTAGACGATTAATAGTATTGATTAAAAAAAAATTCACATGTTGAAGGTAGCGCTTAAGAGAGTATTATTCAAGATAAAATTTTTATTAGATTTGTCGTTACATATTATCTAGCCCAGGTTTATCAAAATGATAAACCTGGGCTAAAAATGGTCATTATTTTCACAATATTCCTTCCTTTTCCTGTTTTAAAATCAATATTATACAACTAGTTAAGGCAGGGCTACGTCAAAGTCGTCAATCATATAAAAATATCAACATTATAATTTTTTTGCTGTCCTTTTTTTACCTGACTGAAATTTTTTTTATGTTATTGAAACATGGAAAGATAAAAGTTTCAAGGCTGCCTTTAGCAATTCGTATAATACGTAAGGAAGAGATGTCGAGATGGCAGTCATTGATGGACCGGTATCATTATCTTGGTTTTAAGCATATAGTTGGGGAATCTCTTTATTATGTTGTGACCTGTGAAGGTGAGTGGGTTGCACTATTGGGATGGGGATCAGCGGCTTTGAAGTGTGCAGCAAGGGATAGGTGGATCGGTTGGGACCCTTCCTTGAAATACCAAAGGCTGAAGTTCATAGCAAATAATACTCGGTTTTTAATTTTACCAGGTTGGCACCTACCTAATTTGGCATCTCATATCCTTGCTATGAATACGAAGCGTCTTGGGGAGGATTGGTTACGTTATCATGGTCACAAGGTTGTATTGGCAGAGACATTTGTAGATTGTAGTCGTTTTGATGGTACATGTTACAAGGCTGCTGGATGGAAAAGGCTTGGAGTAACCCGTGGTTATTCCAAGAATAACAGTCGTTATTGGAAGAATAATCGTCCAAAATACATATTTGTTTTTCCTTTGCAAAAGGGGGCTAGAGATATTTTGAGCGGACTAAGTCTTCCTTTGGATATTATCAGGAACCAGGAGTTTGGAGCCATGTTAGATGTTAATCGTTTGCCATTAGAAGGTGAAGGCGGGCTAATAGAACTTCTTCGGAGTATTTCTGATCCAAGAAAGCGACGTGGGATAAGGCATAGGGTAGAGACCATATTGGCAATAGCGATTTGTGCTGCTTTGTCTGGAGCAAGGAGTTTTTCTGCCATTTATGAGTGGGCATTATCGGCAAGTCCTGATTTACTTCGCAGGTTGGGGGCAAGGCGCAAGGGGCCTCCTTCTGAGCCGACCATTCGTAGGGTTTTGCAGAAGATAGACCCTCTGGAGATAGATACTAAGGTTGGTGAATGGTTGTTAAGGCATACAGATGATTCAAATAAAATAATTTCTGTTGACGGCAAGAAGCTTCGTAGGAGTTATGATGATGGGAAAAAGCCCACTTATCTTTTATCTGCAATTGTCCAACATGAGGCAGTGGTAATAGGCCAGGTAGATGTAGATGAAAAGACCAATGAGATTCCCAAACTCAGAGAACTTCTTGAACCTCTTCCTATAGAAGGAACCATTGTTAGTGCTGATGCTATGCATACACAAAAAGAGACAGCCCGGTTTATAGTGGAAAAAAAAGAAAGCGGATAATGATTATCTTGATTTTCCACATGTAGGGCAAGTTTTTTTGTATAGAACGCATTAGAGAAACAATAAAGACAGGGAAAAGAACAAAGGAAGTAGCCTATGGAATAACCTCCTTGTCTCCAGAAGAAGCAAAACCTGCCGATATTCTCAATATAGTACGTAGTCACTGGAAGATTGAAAATAGTCTTCATTGAGTAAGAGATGTTACCTTTGATGAGGACCGATGCCGGATCCGCAAGGGTAATGGCCCCCATGTAATGGCCTCTATACGAAACATAGCTATTTCCCTGCTCAGATTAGTT
>BBBM01000052.1 GCA_001311565.1 Desulfothermus okinawensis JCM 13304 | reverse complement strand
GATTATGTTACAGGCTCCGTTTTATAACAATTCCATATTTATGTGAGTAGATTAATAAAAAAATTTTTTTTATTTTTGCAAGTTCATTGATATTGTTTGACGACTTAGGAGCAAGCCTATTTCTTCTCCTTTCTGGGCCTGTATAAACAACTTTCATTTTTATATCTTCCTGGGGTCTGTTTTTTTTTATCCAAATGGCCATTAAAAACATGATCAAAGGGTCAGTGGACTCAGGTGTATGGGACATAAACCATATTTGCGCAATCTCAATGCTAGCGCCCAACTAACACATAGAAAAGTTGCCCTTCCCCACTTTACTTTACTGTGTTCCAATGTCCATAACAGGCTCCCATAAAAGAACATCTTTTCTAATATAGTGTATGCAGTAACATACAAGTTACCTGCCAAAAAAAACCATAAAATGGCAGTAGATGAAAGTGATTTCTTTGAGCAATAGAAAATTTAAACGGCCAAAGCCCTGATAAGGTTAAAAAAAAATAAAAGAAGCGAAAATAAGAATCTTGGGGAAAGAGTTTTTTTTTGAAAGAATTTTATAAGTATTAGTGGTAACAGACTTCCCATGACTGTAGAGAGAGTCAATACCTGTTTTTCTATAAAGATTTTTGCAATTAGTGTTAACGCTATAATTATTGCAAATAGTTTAATGTTGAGAAACTTATCTGTATGTTCTTTATACATGTAGTAAAGGATGAGCCATCCACTTGTAAATTTGAGTAATGTTATTATGTGCAGTTCAGGGTGAAGTAGAAGGGGTTTTAAGCTGTTTTTTTATTTCTCCAAAATCTAAAGTAGGGACAAAGGGAATCAAATTATAGGCAATCCAAATAACCATAATTAAAAAAAGGTGCTGATTTCCAAAGTTCTTGTCCCCTTTTTCCCCCAACAAACCTAAATTTTGATACTGATCCAAATCCCCCTGCTAGAAAACAGCCAAAAACATTCCAAAAAGTGTCCATTAAACTGGGAACCCTTCCTTTAACAAAAAAATTGTAATAATTGGAGGCCGTGGGCAATGGGGATGCAACATACAGTTATTAAAAATGTATAGTAAGGGGGATTGAATGGGCTTCTCATTGATCTTACCCCTAAAAATCCAAATGGGATAAACAACAGAAAGTTTGTCAAGATATCTCCCAATGATGTTTGAAAACTATAGTTGCATAAGATAAAGCTTACGATATTTCTGCTTTCTTGAGGAAAATTGTTAAAACTAAAGTGAAATGGATAAAGAGAGCCATATATTATGAATATGGTATATAAAATAAAAAAACTTAAATTCTGTTTTTTGGGGTTCAAAGGGAAATAAATCTTTCAGTTTTTTCATGGGTAATGATAGGTTTAAATGGATTACTATTTATTTACTAACTTAAAATAGAGTTCTTCATATTCTTTGGCCATTCTTTTTGCACTGAATCTTTCTTCTACTAAATGTACTGCACTTGATCCAATCTTATCTCTTAGATCTTTGTTTTGAAATAATTCAATAATACACTTTTGAAGTGAAATAGGATCTTCTGGGCGAAATAACAGACCTGTTTTGTTGTGTTTAACAATCTCTCTACATCCAGGGATATCTGATGCTATGATTGCTTTTTCCATTGCTCCAGCTTCCATAAGACATCTTGGCGTTCCTTCAGTTCTAGATGGAAGTACAAATACATCAAATACTTTTAAATAAGATAGCCTGTCTTGTTTAAATCCAGTAAAATGAACTCTTTCTTCTATGTTAATCTCCTTTGCCATTTTTATCAAATTCTCTTTTTCTTCCCCTTCTCCAATAATGAAAAGATGCCAGTTTGGTATTTTTATGTCTTGCAGCGCCTTTAATAAAATATCTACCCCTTTTAAAGACACTAGTCTGCCAATATATCCAATTATAAAGGCTCCATCTTTTTTTTAGTTTTAGAACTTCACTGGCAATTTTCTTTGTATTTTTAATCTCATCAATGTCAACTCCATTTTGTATTAGATAGAGTTTGTGTTTTAAAAATGGTATTTTTAAACAAGAGTTGTATAATTCCCTTGACAAAGGCACCACTGCATCAAAAAAAAGGGAATATAATTCTATTTATTAGCTCATATATCATTAATTTAAGATCTGCTTTTTTTGCTCCATCCATGGGGTGTGGATATGATTTTACATTTAGTGTTTATGCTTGACAAAAGTCCTATTATGTCTTGTTTATATGCATGGGTGTGTATTATATCTATTTTATTCTCTCGTATAAATTTTCTTAACTTTTTTTATTGCTGAGAAATTAAATCTTCCGTATGCTTCAAAGACTTGTGTGTTGAGACCCATGGATTTTGCTTCATTACATAGGGGAACTTCCAGATTTGGGTCATCTTTTATAGCAGCAACAGTAACATTGATCTTAGTTTTATCCAAATACTTTACCAGAGCAAGTATCCATCTCTCAGCTCCAAATAGTCCTGTTGGGCTACCTAGTTGTAAGATATTTAATTTGTTCATAGATAAAATCTATCCTCCCATAGGGAAAAAATCATAAGTCCCCAAAAGAACACACTGTTATTTTCTTCATTTTTTTTATTTGTTTTTGCCACAATGATTTTAAGTAATTTACATCAAACAACTCTTGTATCAAGCTATTCTGTTTACAAATAGCCTTTTCTATTAATGGTCTTAAAGTGGTTACAAGCCATTTTGCCTCTGGGATGGAAAAACCTTGTTTTGGTCTATTAATAATCTCTTGGGGTATGTATCTTTTTAATACATGTCTTAAAACAAGCTTTCCTTTTTTTTGAACTCACTTTTAGGTTTAATGGTAGCTTTGCCCCAAATTCAATTATTCTGTAATCCAAAAGGGGGGCCCTTACTTCTAAGGAAACTGCCATACTCATTCTATCCACTTTAACCAATACATCCTCTGGTAGATAAAAATTTAGATCACAATATTGTGCCCTACTAACTGGATCTAGGTGTTTTACCTTTTTATACAATGGATAAATACATTCAAAGGGAGTAAATCCGTGTAGATTCCTTTTAAAATTTTCAGAATATAAATTTTTTTCTTATCTCCAATGGGAGCCAGATGAGGTCCTTAAAAAAATGCCATTTCATCTGAAACACTTAAATTCTGGAAAATGGTTTTGAGCCTTAGGACATTAGGAAGCTTTGGAGATTTGGGATAGATATTTCCAAGAAGGGAAAAAAATAGTTTTTCTGATTGTTGTTGGAATATATTTTTTTTAACTTACACTCATACAAATGGGGAAGATATCTGAATGTGTAGCCTCCAAAGGATTCATCACCTCCATCTCCTGACAGGGACACTGTACAACTTTGTTTTGCTATTTTGCAAACATAATATGTTGGAATCACACTTGAGTCTGCTATGGGTTCATCTAGATGGTATAAGATTTTTTTGCAAAACATTGTGTATCTCTGGTTTTACAACATACTCCTTGTGATTTGTATTTAAAATGGTAGCAATTTCTCTAGCGATTGGAAGCTCATTAAATTTATCAACGTCAAAACCAATGGAGTTAGTGAGCACCTTTTTTGATGATAACTCACTCATCATTGAAACAACCAGAGGTGAGTCAATTCCCCCTGATAAGAATGCACCAAGGGGAACATCACTGATCATCCTGATCTTTACTGCATCTTTAAATATATCTAGAAACTCATCTGCTGCATCTTCTATGCTCAATCTATCTTGGGGTTCAAATTCAACTGTCCAATATCTTTTTTTGGTAAGTCCATTTTTTTGAAAAAATAAGATAGTGTCCAGGCTCTAGCTTTTTTATATCTTTAAATATAGTTTTTGGTGATGGTATATATCCATATGAAAAAAAAACAATCTAGAGCTTCATAATCTAATTCTTTAGATGTTGTATTTGTAGTGGTTAGGGCCTTTATTTCAGAGCCAAATAATATTTTTCCATTGGAATTGGTATAATAAAGGGGTTTTTTTGCCAATTCTATCCCTTGCTAAAAAGAGTATTTTTTTTTCAATATCCCATATTGCAAATGCAAACATGCCATTTAGCCTGTTTAAACATTCAACACCCCATTGGAGATAGGATTTTAAAATTACCTCTGTATCGCTGTTAGTTGAAAAACTATATCCCAAAGACTCTAACTCACACCTTACTTGTTTAAAGTTGTATATCTCTCCGTTAAATACAATTACAGCCTTATTTAGTTCAACCATTGGTTGATTTCCCGATTCAAGGTCAATAATACTAAGCCTTCTGTGTCCAAGGGCAACAAACTGGTCTAAATAGTATCCTTCCTCATCTGGCCCTCTGTGTATTAGGGTATTCACCATGGACTTTAATAGGCCTTTAGATTTGTCCTTATCAATTCCCCTAAAATCTAAAAATCCTGCAATACCACACATAATTTTTGTTCTTTAAGTTGTTTTATTGTCTAGTTAAAAGTTCAAGGTACGCATTTTTATATTTTTCTATCATTGCATCAAAGGAAAATTTATTTTTAACTTGTTTTTTTTGCTTGTTCTCCTACTTGTTTTAAAAAAAAGATCTATTTTTATATGTATTAATTAATAAACTGGCAAGAGACTTAGAATCATTGGACTCAACTAGCCAACCAGATACATTGTTTTGTATTAATTCAACATTACCACCTACTTTTGTAGCAATGCATGGAACACCAAGGCTCATTGCCTCTAACATGGCCATGGATATTCCCTCACTAAAACTTGTTAAGGCAAATACATCGAATGCAGCAACTAATTTGGATGCATCTTTTCTATATCCAGTAAGGATCACACTATTTGTTAAGTTTTCTTCTTTAATCATGTTTTCCAAGGTATGAAATTGTGGTCCATCACCTATTATTACACATTTTATGTTGTCTGTATAATTTTTGGCTAGTTTTATTCCTCTAATTAACATGGGGAAATTTTTTATGGGATCTAGTCTCCCAACACTTCCAACCACAAAATCATTTTCATTAACATTTAGTTTTTTTTCTTGATACTTTTTTTTAGCTCATCACTATTTACGTTTTGTATTTTAATTCCATTATAGATAACTTGAATTTTGTTCTCAGGTATACCCTCATATTTTACTAATCTAGTTTTTATGTCTTGAGATACGGAAACTACCTTGTGAGTGAGTCTATTTATAATTGCCTTATTGACAATTATCATTTTTGTATTTTTTTATTTCAGGATAAAATCTGCCATGTTCTTCAAATAACAGATAGGGCTTTGGATTAAATATCTTGATAGGGCAGAATAAAACCACGGCGTTGTTTGATGGGCATGTATTATATGGGTGTTATTTTCTTTTGTGAATCTTGAAATAGAATATGGAATAGTTAAATCAATTCCCTCGTCTCTATATAGGGCTATAACCTCTATATTGTTTTTTCTTAAATCACTAGCCCAGGTTCCTGGCTCATCCAGACATATTACTGATATGTTAAAATCCTTTTTTTAACTCAGTGGCCATTTGAACTGCTAATTTCTCTGCTCCCCCTGGATTTAGGCTGTGAACTACAAAGGTAATGTTTGCTTTAATCCCCATAGTTTTTCAATAACGATCCTTTTAATCTCTTTTAAAAATGTCTTTATATTTTTTTTTGAGGGTATATTTCCATCTAAATTTTTGTGGGATAAATTTTTGTGGTGTGCCAAAATGGTAGTTGTGTGTTAAAGCTACATCCATATATTCTCTGTTAATGTTGTCAAAGTATGCTTGTTGAAATCCATATACACATAAGATTACTAGTGGTCTAGTTAGATATGCAGTTTCAAAAGAGAGTAAATCTTCAAGGCACCTATTGAAAAAAAAATCGGGCCTTTTTTTAAAAAAGCTTCTCTCTCTTGCTCAGATACATATTTTGACACACAATTTAGAACATAGGCCTTTCTTATATCTTGAGCAGGCCATGTCTCTGTTGGAATGTCTACCTTGTGCAGGACATCTTTATAAGGAACTTCATTTTTTTAAGATCCATTTACCATAATGTATTAAGCTATCTCTAGCATAAAAATACATCCAATCTATCTCGTTTAATTCCGATTTTAAAGATATATATTTGTCTAAGACCTGTAAATATACCAGATAAGACCATCTATATTCAGGTTCATCAAGTTTTAATTTGTCAATGTCATCTAGGGGATGAATTGTACGTCTAATGATTTCTTCGGCCTTAAAAAGATAATTTCTATTATTTGTGAGAATATATGCGTCTAATAATGCAGTTACGGAGTTTCCAGCTCCACGTCCTGGTTTATGATACAATGGATCAACGGTTTGTGATGCAAGCCCAGTAGGTCCTTGATCGAATATCCCAAAAATTGATTTTGATCCATCATCCATGTCAATAACCCACTGGGCTAGCTCTAATACTGCCTCTTTGGCCTGGATGTTTCCTGTTAATAAATAGTAATAAAGAAGTCCAGTGGTGTAGTTGTGTTCATTTGATGGTCCTCCACCAGGTGTGTTATTTAATTTAGAATATGTTCTATGTGTGGCAGTTTTGGCCTCTATATAGTGGTCTGTATGCCAAAACATTCCATGATTGTATGCAGATTTATCTTTATCTGTGTGGTATATGTCTATATCAATGATGTGTTGAGCAAGGGGTTCAGCTAATTTAAACCATCTTATGTCAGCAGATCTTAGAAAATTTACTATTGCGCCATATAAAAAATCATATTGATTGTTGTAATGCGAAATAAATGGCCAATCCTCTTTATGATTTACTGCTTCATGATCAGCATAAATATCTCCGTAGTTTCTCCAACCATATTCATCAATTTTTTTCATTTTTTTTCAAAAAAAAGAATTGGGACCTTGTATAATGTTATTTATATAATTTTTATATGTAATATTTTTGTCTTCTTCATCTGGTACAAAATAGTCAATAGCTTTTGAATCTTTTATCCACTTAGGGTTGATTTTTATTTGAGGTGGATTTAAAAAAATGGATTAATCTGTCTCCATTTTTATCTGAATCAAGGTCAATATATATGGTGTGAGTCTTTTTCTCTCCTCCCTGTAATTCAAAATATTTTTGAGATTCTCTTGGAAACAGAGATAATCTAACATACTTTTTTTGTTACTTCAATTGCCTTTGGAAAATCTTGCCAAAAATTTTTTTATTGAAAAAGAGATATTCTTATCTTGTTTAATAATTATTATTGGATTAGTTCTAAGACCTGTTATTTTTTTTGTCTCTTTATTGTTTTTGATCTCTTTTAATTCAAAACCTCTAAACTTAACAGTTAGATTTCCATCTTTATCAATGTGATTTAGAGAATTCCATCTTTCTCCACCACTGGAATTTTGGTGGATGATGAATGTATCAAAATCAATTAGAAACAAAATAATCTTTTTTAATCAAAATTGAACAAACATCTAAGTTCTTGTATAGATTTATTTGATTTATATAGTATAGAGAAATCCGTGAAATATATGGATCCTCTGTCTCCAAGGTCCCATTTCCCACCAGGATGTATTGAAGGATTGGGGTTATGTATTTCCACATCTAATTTAACAACATGAGATAAATAAAAAAAATGAAAATATAAATCGCAAATTTATGGCCTTATTGACTGAAATAAATAATTTACCTTTAATTTCAATATCAGCTCTTAGTCTCCCACCATGTAATATGGAAAGTTTTTTTTTGTTTCAAATCTTTGAAAGAAGTTGTTTGCCATGATTTGTAGTAAAGTTTAAATCCAGGTCTATATTGTTAAATAAATTTTTTTTAAATCTTTATTTAAAGCAAATTTAAATGAACCAGTATTTATTTGGATTTTATCTTCCTCATCTTTAATGTTAATACCACTTGGTTTAATATCTAGTTTATTGTCATTAATGGATTTTAAAAATAAAAAAAAATTGGTCTTTGTGGGAGATGGGAATGAAAATATCCAAGATACACCATTTTATACTTTTATCTGGCCAATAGAGAATTGGATTTATATCAAAGAGATATGGATTTTTATCCTGGTCTAAAATTAATATTTCATTTTTTTTATAGATTAACCCTTTTTTTTAATGGAATGCCAATTCTAAAAATATGGCTACTTCCCTGACCATTGGGGAATTTTTTTGATTTTGAGTAAGTATTGAGTATTGCCCATTTGTTTTTATTTTGGTATAAGTTGAATGTTAACAGCGAATATATAATAAATAGGTAGTTTTATATCAAGTTTTTTTTATTACAACTGTTTAAATTCCTTGAAAGCTAAGCATTAAGTAATGAAAAACAAGGTTAAGAAGGTAGTACACATTTTATTTAGAGCCTTTACTTTGCCCTTGTATACATATTATTTATTTGGGCTATTATTTTTTGAGGAAAGAAGAAACTTTTCAAATATGATGCAAGCTTGTTCTCTGTTTCCAGGGGCCTTCGGTGAATGGATTAGGAAGTCCATTTTGGAGTGGATTACCAAGGTAAATTTAATTGACTCTACCATAGGATTTTTAACTACTTTTTCTGATCCCCGTATAAAAATTGGTAACGGGGTATATATTGGCCCAAAATGTGACATTGGTTATGTGGAGATTGGCAAGTACACCTTGATAGGAACTGGCGTTCATATAATCAGTGGTACAAAACAACACTTTTTTTTCCAGATTGGATATCCCAATAAAAGAGCAGGGTGGGGATTTAAAAAAAAATAGTTATAGGAGAGGATGTTTGGATAGGCAATGGGGCAATAGTTGGAGCTAATATAGGAAAAGGGGCTGTTGTGGGGGCTGGGAGTGTGGTTATGTCTTCTGTTCCTGAGTATGCTATTGTTGGTGGAAATCCAGCAAAAATTTTAAAGTTTAGGAAGTAGTATCATAGTGAAATCTTTAAATGTTTGAGGTTGAATTGTTGAAGTTATTGGACTATTATAGTTCACAAAAAAAATAGGACTAATTTATGGGAAAGAAAAAGGATAAGCCAACAATACTTATAATAGAAGATGATGCAGTGCAAAGGGAGCTATTAAACGAATTTCTTTCAGATTTGGGTTTTTCTTTGTTATTTGCCAAAGATGGACTTGATGGCTTAGAGAAAATAAAGAAATCTAGATATGATTTAGTTATTGCTGACATACGATTGCCTATGTAAGTGGCATAGGACTTATTAAGTGTTTGAGAAAAGAACATCCAAATATACCAGTAATTTGTGTAACTGCATATGGTGAATATCCTAAAGAAATAGCACTAGAGGAATCTCCAGATATTTTAATTGAAAAGCCTTATAACCTGGATATTTTGATCAAGAATATTAAAAAGCTGTTAGAATTGCAATAAAGTTTGGTGGATAATTATGAGTTTGGCTAAGCTAAAATTGTTGGAAAGAGCAAGATTATTAAAGATATAATAAAGCTCACTAAACAGGTTGGCGACTACGATTTAAATGTTTTAATCACTGGTGAGAGCGGTGTTGGAAAGGAGTTAGTTGCAAGGCCCTACACTTTTATTCCATAAGGGCAAAGGAGCCTTTTATTAAGATTAATTGTGCTGCTATACCTGGAGAACTTTTGGAATCAGAGTTGTTTGGGTATGAGAAGGGTGCCTTTACTGGGGCCAATTCTTCGAGGATAGGTAAATTTGAATTGGCCAGGTCTGGAACAATCTTTTTAGATGAAATTGGTGAGATTTCCATAGGATTGCAGGCAAAGTTGCTTCAGGTTTTACAAGACAGGTGCTATTTCAGGGTTGGAGGACATAGGGAAATAAAGACCACTGCGAGGGTTGTTGCAGCAACAAATAGGAATTTGGAGGCAGAAATTACAGCTGGAAGTTTTAGAGAAGACCTTTTTTTATAGACTTAGCACCATATGTATTCACATCCCACCCCTTAGAGAAAGGAAGGAAGATATACTTCCCCTTATGGATTATTTTATCAAGGAAATGAAAAAAACAATACCCCAATAAAGATGTTTCAATGCCTCCTGATATGGTAGAGATCTTTTTAAAATACCACTGGCCAGGTAATGTAAGAGAACTATATAATTACGTTCAGAGGCTTTTTGTGCTTGAGGATTTTGATGCTGTAAAGGCAGAAATAGGAGAAAAGACAAAGGGGAAAGACCCCCTTGTTCCAAATATTGATGGTTCTATGAATGAGATAGGAGAGTCCATAAATAATAGCATTGGAGATAGGGACATTCCATCCCTTAAAGAGATTAAAGATTCAATCACAAAGAAAGTAGAGAGGATGGTTATTTTAAAAATCTTAAATGAAACAAATTGGAATAGAAAAGAAACTGCCAAGCTCCTAAAAATAAGTTACAGGGCCTTGCTCTATAAGATGAAAGATATGAATTTAACACCTCCCCCAGGAGTGAGATAATAGATTTTATTTTTTCATAAATGGCCTATACATGGGATCTCCAATCAAGACCATTTTCCAGGATATGTAGGGTAGGGATAGGTAATAGCTTTCAGCCAAAGACCAATAACCATCTATTATAGCCCAGAAGAATATGTGCGGTACAGGAAATGCCTGGATATAAGGCTCTCCTACAGGACCTATGGTTGCAGCCACTCCCTTCTCAAGCATTTTTACGCACCATATGTTTGATTTTTTTGTTCTTTAGGGTTGAACATTCTATACTTGCCATATGATATCCAATGGCACCCCTTTGCCACTCAAAGGAATCGATATAGTGACCAAGCTATACCAACCACAATATAGAGCAGCATCTTTGCATTCACCTTTTTTTAAAAAGCCTTTTTGTATCCTCCAAAACCACTTTGAGAATTTTAGACTTTTTCAGTTCCTTTGCTGCAAGGTGCAAAGAATAATCGTAATATCCATATCCACCCAATTTCTTTTTGTCCTTGGGCTCCTTCCACCTGGCATCAAAATATGCCACGCCCTTTAGTCTATTTTTTTTCTGCATATATGGAATCACCTATTATCCTTTTAACTGTTTCTGGATCTGGACCATCTAACCTTGCAACCAGTAGTACGTCCCTTTTTGTATATTTGAGCCTTCTCTTTTGATTTAATATAAAATATGGATTTGGAATCCAAAAAGAGAGGGGATAATTGTTTACTTTTACAAGAGATAACTCGGAGTCCACAGATGCAGAGGTGTCTAGTTCTAATTTTATTTTCCTGAGTTTATTTTGTATTTTTCTTATTCTTTTCTTTATCTCCTTTTTTTTTATTTAACTCCTTTTCTGACTTTAGTTGTTCTTGTAAAAGGGCTAGTTTTATGTCTAAATTTTTTTAGTTCTGTTTTTTTGTTTAAGGCTTGGTTCTATACCACTGACCTTCAAAGGAATCCCATAGAGCAGTACGATACATCTTATTGGTTTTTCTGGGTGTTCTTTTAAAAATTTTGCAATTGGAGATTTGATTTTTTTTATTGTATTCATCCCTGGAAATTCTCTCTGAATCTGTACACCAGATCTTAATGAGATTTTCCTTTGGAATGTTTCTCTTTTTCATATAATATGTTGCAAGGGATACACTCCTTGCTACATTCATATTTGCAACAACTAAAACTTCCTCAGGAGCAATATAACAAAGGGAGTTTTTGCAAAAAATAGGAGTAAAAATAAACAGACTATAGTGCTGGATTTATATTTACCAATATTCATCTTTTTTTTCCTAACTAAATTTTTTTTATTGCATTGTTAAATCTAGGTTTGTTTTTGTACATATAAACTATTATCACTTAATTGTAAGATATCATTAGAGACCCTCTCAATCTCCTCTCTTGTAATAATTACTTCTTTAATAGTCTTTAGTCTCTTAAGCCAATTTAATGGAAATGTTTTTAACCTATATGCTAATGCCTCCTTTTCAATAAAAGATTTTTTATTTGTGATATCTAATATCTCTCTCCAATTTAAATTTTTCATTATACACAAAACAAAAGAAGTCAAATACATCTTTTTCTTCATCTCTATCAATTATTGCAGAAATTTTATTTGTAAATATATTTATTTTATTATCCACTTTCAAATTGTCTATGATATTGCTTTTTCCATGTCTATAGACTCTACCATTGACAAAATCCACCTGCAGGACTTTGTTTATCCTTATTCTAAAAAAAATCCCTTGTTTGAACCTCCTTTGTTATTTTTAAATCTTGCGAATCAAGTAATTCAATAAATTCTCTTACTTCCTGAGAAAAATCAGGATTATTTTGAGTAAAAAAATCTAAATCATAAGAATACCGAGCATTATAATAAAATCTGTGAAGAGCAGTTCCACCTGCTAGGTAAAAAGTTGTATAAATTTTAGAGAGTATATTAAAAACCCTATCCTGTAACTGATATAGGTGTTCAATATCTAATATTTTTTTCCATGCAAGTCCTGGGATATGTTGGTCTTCTTCAAAAAGCAGATATCTTAATATGGCTATTTTTTTGCTCAAATATTTTCTATTATAGGAAATTTTCAGGTTCATTGAAAAATTTTTTTAACAAGTCTTTGTCAAATAATTGCATTGCGTTATAGGTGTCCCTTGAATTGTAAATAATCTTCAGGAATAATTTTTTTTAGCTCCCTTGTATTTTCTGACTCCAGGATTTCCATTAAGTCCTGTATAGAAATATTATAATCCCAGAAACAATCC
>BBBM01000051.1 GCA_001311565.1 Desulfothermus okinawensis JCM 13304 | reverse complement strand
GTCCCATCTGCATCAATGGAGTTCAGACATATCTCTCCTGCCCCAAGTCTCTCCACTTCCCTTGCCCACCACAGGGCATCAATGCCTGTTCTCTTTCGACCACCGTGAATAACTATTTCATATCCAGATGGTATCTGCTCTGACTTTTGAACTTTTAAAACATCCATACCAACCACAACACACTGGGACCCAAATGCGTCTGCACCATCGCTTATTATTTTTGGATTTTTTTACACCTGCTGAGTTAACAGATATCTTTTCAGCTCCAGCAAGTAAAACATCCCGCATATCTGCTACACTTGCTATGCCCCCACCAACTGAAAAGGGAATAAATATCTGGGAAGCCACTTTTTCTACCACTTTAAGCATTATTCCCCGTCCTTCATGGGATGCTGTAATATCGTAAAACACTATTTCGTCTGCACCTTCTAAATAATACTTTTTGGCTGACTCAACGGGATCTCCTATATCTATATTGCCCTTAAATTTTATACCCTTTGTTAATTTTCCATCCCTAACATCCAGACATGGTATAATTCTTTTGCAAAGCATAAAAACACTACTCCAATATCAATTTTTTTTTACAAAATCTATAAAAATTCTCTAAAATTTTTAGACCAAATCTACCACTCTTCTCCGGGTGAAACTGTACAGCCCATAGTGGTTCTTTTCCCAGGACAGAACAAAATTCTATTCCATAAGTAGTTGTTCCAAGTACATATTCTTTATGTGGAAAGGGATAGTACCCATGGACAAAATAAAAATCCATTCCATTTTCAATACCCTCAAATAAGGGATTTTCTTCTTTTATATAGACCTGATTCCATCCCATGTGGGGAATATTTATTGAATTTCCCGTCTCATCTTTAAGGGAGTCTGAAAACCTGATACACTTACCTGGAATCAGTCCAAGACATTCAGTTGAATTTTCTTCACTAAAATCTAAAATAATCTGGCTACCCAGGCAGATACCCAAAAGGGGCTTTCCTTTTGATGCTTCTCTTTTTAGGATCTGGTCCAATCCCTTTGATATAAGATTTTTCATGGCAGAGCCAGCAGCTCCAACTCCAGGAAAAATAATTCCTATACTTTCTCCTATTTTTTTTGGGTCATCTGTAATCTCACTCTCAATTCCAAGAAAATCCAGGCTCCTTTTAACACTTGTTAGATTACCTGCCAAATAGTCTATAATTGCTATCATTAATCCTCCTTAACCTGGCTATTCCTTTAATAAACCAATACTCCAGCATAACCAACCACTCGATGAAAATCTCCAGTGATTTCTCCAGAAGTGGTATAATCAATTAATTCACCGCGCTTTGCCCCTAAAGCTTTTGCTGCAGCAAGGCCTACAGTCATTGGAAATATGCCACACATACTTATGTTATTTTGCCTAACTGCTGTGTACAACCCTTGTGGATCAATTCTTAAAATTTGGTCAATGGCAATTTTATCTAAAATCTTGGCCCTATCATGACTTATAAAATGACTCATATCAGAACTGACAACTAGAGTTACGTCTTCATCTCTAATTATATTGGCAATTGACTCACCAACTTGGATCAATTTTTCTAACCTTGGTTCCATAATGGATATTGGCACTATCTTTATCTCTGAATCTATTTTCCACAAAAAAAGGTATTATTACTTCTAAAGAGTGCTCCCTTAGATGACCGGAAAAATCTGGAACCAATTCCTGAATATTTTCAAGTAACCTATTACTTAATTCGTTATTTACATCCAAATAACCTAAAGGAAGGTCCCATCTCCCTTCATGCCATACTGAAAAGTTTGTACCAATTCCAGTATGGTTTGGGCCAAGTATAATAACATTTTTTTTAATTTTAGCATAACTTAAAGTTTTACCCGCTGTTTTTCCTGAAAAAACATATCCAGCGTGTGGGAGCATTGTTAAAATTATATCCTTTTTCTCATGTTCCTCAACTTCTATAAAAAAAAGAATCTAACATAGCTAATAATTCTTTTTTTATCTGCGGGATAAAATTGTCCCGCATAAACTGGTCTTCTCTCCATAACCCCTCCTAATGAAGCTATTGAATATATTTTTTTTGCTTCTTCTGTTAGAATTATACCCTTTAATTCATTAGATGCCAATTCCCCATAAAATGTCCCTGGATAATTTTGTTTAATACTTGATAAAATCTTTTTCCATCTGTCAGCGTATCCAGCCTTTAAGTAAAGCTCAGCCAGTTTGTACTCCATAGATGGAAGTAATGGAGAATCTTTTGGAATATATCTTTTATATCTAAGTGCCCATTCAATTGCTTCCAATGTCCTGCCAGATCTCTCAGTAACATTAATCAACATGTTAAAACATTCAGAAATATGGGGATTGTTTTTATCCTTTTTAAGGAATATTGAAAGGGCTTCTTGTGCATAGATATACACCTTTTCCAGATCTTCTCTCTTTAACTCCTCTTTTGCCAGAAAATAAAAGACATATGCCCTTTGCTTCTCTGATATATTATCATCAAGGGCAAGTTCTTTTAAATAGGGTATAGCTTCTTCTCCCCTCCCCTGATTTATCTTTGCAAGCACATAGCCATATTTAAGTTGCGATTTAAGAGCTGGAGTCAATCTCTTATCTGATAAAAATCTATCACCAAGGGTCTCAATCTCTTTCCATGACTCGCTCTGTAAATAAATATTCAAGATTAGCTCAAGTGAAGCAAGAAAATTCTCCTTTGAATCTGACTTCTCAATTAATGGCCTTGCCATTTGAAGTCCCCTGTATGGACTTCCAGTCCTCCACAAAGATATTGCCACAGCTATTCTAGTAGAGGGATCTATCTTTGACATATCATGCAAAAAAATTGTATTTATCCCACATGGACAATATCAAAGTATACATATTGTCTTTTATTGCCTTTTTAATTATGGAATTAAGGGCTACGTATCCCACTTCCATAGCCTTTTGTTTTAACTCTGAATCAGGAAACATTTGGTAAAATTTTTTAACTGCCTTTAAAGAATCCTGATAGTCCTTTTTCCACAGATACCACATGGATAACTTTAATTGAGCCAAAGGAGCTAAAGGGCTTTTTGGATGTTTTGATACAATTTCTGTATAAATCTTAACTGGTCTAAGATTATAAGGTCTATCAAATACTGTAAACATATCTTTTACTGTTGGTTCATCATAAATTCCCTCTTCTGCAAGCCTCATCTTGGCAATTAGACCACCTTCCTTATCAGGATATTTTGTTGCTACATATAAATACATCTTCTTTGCATAAGGAACTTCACCTTTCTTTAAATATAAATCTCCAATCCTGGTTAAAACAGTATCTGCATCCTCTATCTTTGGTACTATATTGTAATATTTCCAATAATATTGAAGAGATGTATCATATTTTTTTATTAAACATTGCAATAAAACCAGCAAGTTTTAAAATATCAGGAGCTTTTTGATAAAAAAAGAGGCCATCTCTGTTCTAAATATTTCATAACAATCCAGGATTTCTGATACATTTGAAGTTTATACAGTACCCTAGATAATTTAATTGCTGCATTTTTTTACAACTTTACTTGATTGATACTCTTCTACAATTGTCTTAAAGCTTTCCATTGCATGGATATAATCTTTTTTTTGATAGATAATAATCACCCCAATAATAATATCCATCGGCAACAAAGGAAGATTTAGGATATTTGCTTTTTAAAAGAGAAAAATAACCTTTTGCCTCCTCAATATTTCCAACCTGTATATTTAAATAACACAACTTCAGTAACCATATGGGTAAATACATTGATTTTGGAAATAGATTTATTGCTTCGTTTAACACACTGGAAATCTTAATATAGTTTTCTTTTAATTTATCGTTATATAATTGAAAATACACATCAGATAGATAATATAAAACTTCTTCTCTATATTTAATTGGTAAATTTACATCATTATATAGAATTTCTAAACCTTTGCATTGCTGTTTCCAATTCACCATTATTTATCTGAAGTTTTATTTGAAATAATTTATCAGAATAGTTTACTTTAGCAGTAGCATTTGATTCCATTTGTGAATTGGTATTATTTGCTGATACTGTTTCAGTTTGAATATTTTTTTTTATTTTCTACAATTTTAGTGTTATTAGAAAAGTTTTTAATATTCTTTTGATTTAATTTATTTAAATTAATATTTGCCTTTATAGTCTTATTCTCAGATGATATATTAATTTTTGATTTATTTTCTTCTCATTTTATATGTATAATACATTTTGTTTTCTTTTTTTGGGAATTTTGAAATTGGACTTAATTAAATTATTTTCATTAGTATCATTAAAAAAAATATTATTAGGATTATAAATAGTTGCATTTTTATCGATTTTTCCTTTAATCTTCCAAGTTTGGAAAATTAATACTCTTTCTTGTAAAATTATTTTTGGTTTTATTATCTTCAATCTTTTCTGTATGGTTAGATAAATTGTTATTAAGTAAATTATCTGAACTATTAGCATCACTATTAGGTTGTAAATCTATTTGCTTTTCTTTTGAAGAAACTCTAGTAGAATTTAAGGTGTTAATTTTAGGAGATGATCTATCTATTTTTTTTGGGGGTTAAAGTTTTATTTTTATTTTTATTTTTTTTTTGTTTCATAATATCTATGACTAATTTATTCTCTTCACCTATCTCAAAGTAGGTAAATTTAGGGTTCTTCTCCTTTGTAATAATTTCAATGGATCCCTCTGGATTAACAATGATTTTTGAAATCAATGACATATTTTTGACATTAGTAGATCCTGGAAGATTTTCTTGCTTAAAAAAAACAGGGGGAATACTTAATTCTATTTGTGTGGGACCCTTTTGATATATTCTATAACGTGTAGGAATTTTTTTTCTCAAACTTAAAGACTATTCTCTCTTTGTCAGGGTGAACACCCCAGTAATAAGTCAGGGAATAGACACCAGTGGTGTTTAGTGAGAAAATCAAAAAAAGGATAAATACTATAATCTTTCTCATAAAAATCCTCAATTGGGAGGAAATTTCTTAAATTTTAATGCAATAATTATACCTTTATTTTTTTTCTTTTTGAGTTTCTCTATCAATGTAGTTCTTTTTAGACCAAGCAGTTGTGCTGCCCTGTTTTTCACACCTTTGCTTCTCTCCAATGCTTCAATTATTAATTTATTCTCTATCTCTTCAAGTAAGTCCTTTAAATTCATATCTAATTTTTTTTAAAGTGCTAAGTGTTGGGTATTGAAATTCTACCCTGAATCATTAACATGTTCTTTTGATTTTGATAAATTTGGATCTTTTAAAATTTTTAAAGGTAGGTCTTCTAAATAAACAGTATCTGATTCGCACAATATAGTTAATCTCTCCATTAAATTTTCTAATTCCCTTACATTTCCTGGCCATGAATAATTTACCAAGGCATCTTCAACTTCCTTATGAAATTTCAATTTGTTTTTTTCTATTTTGAACACAGAATCTACTTAAAAAAATGATTTGCTAGAAGCAAAATATCCTCTTTTCTCTCCCTAAGTGGAGGTATATGTACATTAACCACGTTTAATCTATAAAACAAATCCTCTCTAAAATTTCCTTTTTGCACTTCATTTTCCAGATCTTTATTTGTAGCCGCTACTATTCTCACATCTACTTTTATTGTCTTTATTCCACCAACCCTTTCGAATTCCTTTTCCTGGATAGCTCTTAAAAGTTTAACCTGTAAATATACATCCAATTCAGCAATTTCATCTAAAAATAGAGTGCCACCATTTGCCAATTCAAAGCGTCCAGGCCTGGATCTAATTGCATGGGTAAAAGCACCTTTTTCATGTCCAAATAACTCTGATTCCAATAATTCTTTGGGAATTGCTCCGCAATTAATAGGTACAAATGGTTTGTTAGATCTTTTACTCCTTTTATGTATCTCTCTCACAAAAAGTTCCTTCCCAGTTCCAGATTCTCCAGTAACTAATACAGTAGTATCAGTATTAGCCACCTTTTTCACTATTTTTAGAGCCTCTTTTAATTTAGAGCTATTTCCTATGATTTTTTTCATATTGAATTTACTTAAGTGGATATTTTATCAAAACCTATAATTTTATCATCTTGATCAAGGTTAATTAATTTCACACCTTTTGCATTTCTACCATAAATATTAACATCTTTTACATCTATTCTTATTAATTTACTCATTTTGGTCAAGATTAGTATCTGATCAGTTTCTTTTACTAGGGTTCCTCCAACAACAAACCCAGTTTTTTTTCTGTGGGTTTAATATTTATAATTCCCTTACCACCTCTATTTTGAAGTCTGTAATTATTTAATATGGTCCTCTTACCACTTCCCTTTTCAGTTACTGTAATTAAATAATTATCATTATCATAGTCAATAACCACACAAGATACAACAATATCCCCATTTCTTAGAGATATACCTTTAACTCCCATTGCATTTCTTCCAACTTCCCTTATATCATCACATTTAAACCTAATAGAAAATCCAAACTTAGTTAATAACATAATCTGGCAACTATCATCAATTTCTTTTACTGAAATTAGCTCATCGTCTTCCCTTAAATTAATGGCTATAATACCCCTTGAACGAACATTTTTATATTGAGATATGCCTGTTTTCTTAACCATCCCTTTTTTTTGTTACAAACAGATAAAAACCCTTTTCATCAAGTTCCCGTTGAACTAAGGCAGTTGTTATATATTCATTTTTATTTAAAGAAAGCAAATTTGAAACATGGGTTCCACGGGCCCTCCTCCCAGCCTCTGGTATTTCAAATACCTTTATAACCAACATCCTACCTTTATTGGTGAACAACAACAAATTCTCGTGATTTGTACCAATTAAAATATCCTGAACCAAATCTGAATCACTAAGTTGAGAACCACTAATACCCTTACCACCTCTTCTCTGTTTACCAAAAGCAGAAAGTGGCGTTCTCTTAATATACCCCCTTTTCGTCAATGTAATTACACTCTTCATCGGGAATTAAGTCGATTATATCAATATTTTCAGGATCATATTTCAATATTTCCGTCCTTCTCGGAGTGGAATACTTTTCTTTTATCTCAATTAATTCTTTTTTTTATCTCATTTTTTTAGAACTTCAGGATTATTTATTATACTATTGTAAAACTCTATTTTTTTTGATAATTTCTTTGTACTCTTCCAGAATTTTTTTCCTGTTCTAAATTTGTAAGCCTCTGTAATTTCATATCAAGTATTGCCTGACTTTGAACTTCAGTAAATCCAAATCGTTCAATTAATCTCCCTTTGGCTTCAGATGGATTTTTAGACTTCTTTATTATTTCAATTACTTCATCTATATTGGATAAAGCTAGTTTCAATCCTTCCAATATATGGGCCCTTTTCTGAGCCTTATTTAAATCAAATCTGGTTCTTCTTAAAACAACTTCTTTCCTGAAATTTATGAAAAGATGTATATATTCTTTTATATTTATTAACTTTGGCCTATTATTAACCACACATAAAAAAATTAATTCCAAATGATGTATCCAATGGGGTGTATTTGTATAATCTATTAATAATTATATCAGAAAGCGAATTTTTCTTTAAATCCAAAACTATTCTAATACCATTTCTGTCAGATTCATCTCTTAGATCACTTATTCCTTCGATTTTGTTTTCATTAACCAATTCTGCTATTTTTCTTAATAGATTTGCCTTATTAATTCCGTATGGAATTTCAGTGATTACAATTTTCTCATAACCTTTCTTTGTAGTTTCCACATGTATTTTACTTCTAATTTTAACAGTTCCCCTACCAGTTAGATAGGCATCTTTTAGACCTTTAGTGCCGTACATATAAGCACCTGTAGGGAAGTCAGGACCTTTTATATAATTCATTATTTGATCAATAGTAGAATTTTCATTGTCAATACAAAATAATATTCCATCTATCACTTCCCCTAAATTGTGGGGAGGTATATTGGTAGCCATTCCTACAGCTATTCCAGATGCTCCATTTACTATTAAATTTGGTATTTTTGTTGGTAATACCTCTGGTTCTCTTAAAGAATTATCATAATTTGGCCTAAAATTAACAGTATCTTTTTCTATATCAGCAATAAATTCATGAGCAATTCTTGACATTCTACATTCAGTATACCTCATTGCTGCTGGAGCATCACCATCAATGGATCCAAAATTTCCCTGTCCATCTATTAAAGGGTCCCTCATATTAAATGGCTGAGCCATTCTAACCAGTGCATCGTAAACAGCTGAGTCTCCGTGTGGATGATATTTACCTATAACATCACCAACTATCCTTGCGGATTTTTTTGTATGGACGATTGTAAAAATTACCAAGTTCATACATTGCATATAAAATCCGCCTATGAACTGGTTTTAGACCGTCTCTCACGTCTGGTATAGCCCTTCCAATAATTACACTTAAAGAATATTCCAAATATGATTTCTTGATTTCCTCTTCTATAGTGACAGTTTTAAGCATCCATATCTCCTTTTAAATATCTAAATTATCAACTGATAATGCATTTTTCTCAATAAATTCCCTCCTGGCTCCACCTTATCACCCATTAATTTACTAAATAGCTCATTGGCTTCTTCAGCCTCATTGATAGTCACCTGTAAAAGCTGTCTTTTTTCTCTATTCATGGTTGTTTCCCAGAGCTGATCAGGGTTCATTTCTCCAAGACCCTTATATCTTTGGATATTATAGTGTTTATTGGCTTCATTCAAAATACTCTTTACAAGGTCAAATAAAATCAAATCAACTTCCTCTCTTCCATCCTTAAATTTAATATTAAAAGACAAATCTTTGGATAAGTTTTTAAGTACCTGTATAACCTCATAACTTGATTTATATAATTTTGAATTAAAAAAATTCCATTCCCAAAAGAAATTCATGGTTATTAATATCTATAAACTTTAAATAATATCTTTTTAAATCATCCATTTCTGTGGTATAAATATCTAATTTATATTCTCGTGTTTCCAGGTATTCAGAAATTTTTCTAAAATCATCGCTTTGTTTAAGATAATAAACTTCTTCATCAGAAGAAACTGAAAATATAGTTTTTAAATTATCATTATAAGTAAGTAAATTTAAAACCAAGTCATAGGGAAGTCCAAAGTTTAAAATGTCATTAATTTTATCTTCTAACTCATTCAATTTATTCACAATGAAAATAATATCTTTTTTTTCTATTTTTTTTCCCATCACATGTTACCTCTATATCGTCTACCATTGACAACACAAAAAAACTCTCTCAATTCTTTTTCATTGTTTATAAATTTTTCTACTTTTCCACGATGCACCCTGTATAGAGGAGGCTGTGCAATGTATAAAAATCCATTTTCAATAAGTTCTCTATAATTTCTGTAAAAAAAATGTTAAAAGTAATGTCCTGATATGGGCTCCATCAACGTCGGCGTCTGTCATTATTATAATTTTATGATATCTCAATTTTGATATATCAATTTCTTCATCACCTATTCCAACCCCTAACGCAGTTATTAAACTTTGAATTTCTCTATTTTTAAGCATTTTATCAAATCTGGTCTTTTCCACATTTAAAATCTTTCCCCTCAAAGGAAGTATTGCCTGATATTTTGGATCCCTTCCCTGCTTTGCTGAACCTCCTGCAGAATCGCCCTCCACAATAAATAACTCACTCTCCTCTGGGTTCTTACTTTGACAGTCAGTTAACTTACCAGGCAAAAATGTATCAGACAGGAGATTTTTTTCTCTTAACCAAATCCTTTGCCCTTTTTGCTGCCTCTCTGGCCCTTGCAGTCTCAATTACCTTTTCTAAAATATTTAAAACTTCCTTTGGATTCTCTTCAAAAAATTGTCCAAGGGTTTCATTTACAACACTTTGCACATACCCCGCTACTTCACTATTTCCAAGTTTTGTCTTTGTCTGACCTTCAAATTGGGGATTAGGTAGTTTTACACTAATAACAGCAGTAAGACCTTCCAATATATCCTCACCTTGAATTCTCTCTTTTACCTTAAGTTTCTTGGGAATATCACTGTTTTTCAAATAACTATTAATTGACTTGGTCACTGCTGCTTTAAATCCAGCCAAATGAGTTCCACCATCCTTTGTCCTGATATTATTTGCAAAACTGTATAGTTTACTTTTATAATCGTCTGTATATTGCATTGCAAATTCTACTATTACATTATTAACTTCCTTTTTATTATAAATTATAGAATGTAGAGTATTATAAGATTGATTTATATTCTCAACAAACGAATATATCCCTCCATCAAATTTAAATACATCCTTATATGAATATCTTTCATCAATAAAAGTAATTTCTAGACCTTTATTTAAATAAGCTAATTCTTCAAATCTCTTTTTCAAAACATCATAGTTAACATAAATACTTTCAAAAATTTCCTCATCTGGTCTAAAATGTATTGTAGTACCTCTATCGCTTGATTCTCCCATGCATACTAGATCACATAAAGGCTTACCTCTAGAATATTTTTGATAATATCTTTTACCATCACGTTTAATAGTAACTTCTAAAAATTCAGACAAAGCGTTAACAACTGAAATTCCAACACCATGAAGACCACCAGATACTTTATAAGTATGATTATCAAACTTACCACCAGCATGTAAAACAGTCATTACTACTTCCACAGCTGGTCTACCCTCTTTAGGATGTATATCAACTGGAATTCCTCTACCATTATCTTTGACAGTTATACTATTATCAATGTGTATTACTATCTTAATTTTATCACAATAACCTGCCATTGCCTCATCTATACTATTATCAACCACTTCGTATATTAAATGATGTACTCCGTTTATATCCTGACTGCCAATATACATGGCAGGTCTTTTTCTAACTGCGCTTAAACCTTCTAAAATAGTTATACTGGCTGCTGTATAGTCATTATTAAAACCAGGATTATTAATATTCATAATCTTCTCCATCATAATTCTCCTCTACCTCATCCTCATAATAATATTCTTCTTTTATTTTTATTGTAATTGTAATAATAATATATCCTTTATCCAAATCATCCAGACCTGTTATCTTACATGGACCCTCATTACCAATAAATTGGAACTCTATATTTTCTGAATTAAAATGATCAATAATGTCTCTTAACCGTTTAATCATAAAAATAACTTGATTAACATTTCCTTGGAAATCTACAGCTATTGATTCACTGGCTTCACCTTTGTCACCACTCTCGCAATAGATTATCAAATCATTATCATCAAATATAAATTTTACTATTTCATCAATATCTGATACAAATATATATATCCTATCCAGTACATCTTTTAGTTCATTTTTATTAACAACTAATCTGCTTATATTGGGTTGATTAAAAGGTTCCAGGTAATCAGAATAATCAATTGATTCTTTTTTTACAATTGGTAGACTTATATTTTCATTATTTTCTAAATCTTTAATAAATAATCTATTATCTTGAATAGTAATATATATTTCATTACTATTAAGCCATTTTTTTTAGTTCATTTAAAAAGATCTTATCTATAAGATATCCTTCCTGGTCCAATAAATTATATAACTCTTCATGTTTAAATCTCTTCATAGCAAAACTGTGCATAAGAAGCGCAAAGGCCACAACAATATTTTCTTCATGATATCTTTTGAGAGTTATATATCGTCTATACGTATCCATCTCATCAGAAGTAAAATAATATAGTCTATTAATTAATTCTCTTAATTCATCACCATGCCATTTTATATATCCACTTTCTGGAAAATCAACAAAATCTCTAAACCAGGATGAATCATAAGTTAATATTTTATATTTTCTTGGCCCTTGTTCCAATAATATAATTTCATGTTCCCCAGAATCGGAATAAGTTAAAGTAATTTCACCTGGAGGTAATTTTTTTAATTAGTTCATAAAAAGATTTACCATTTACTCCAACTATACAATCTCCCGTTGTCTCAGCCTTATAAGTTCCTATAAATTCCATTTTTGAATCAGTAGCCATAATTCTTAACTCATTATTTCCCCATTTTAACCACACCGCCTTTAAAAAAGTGGTTCCTGTTTTTTTGAGACGTTAAACTTGACGCCTTTTGTAATCCTTTAATTATTTCTTCTCTTGTGATTAATAATTTCATATCTTCTTCCTTTATTTTAATTATTAGTTTGTATGTATGTACATAATTGGCTTAACCTAATGAAATAATTTAAAATATATTGTTAATATATACCTAAAAATAAGATACATTCTAATATTTTTCCTTTTGTGAAAATCAATCAAAGGAATATTCACACTTTTTAGACATCTCTTTCAACATATTGTCGAAATCTCTATCCAACAATTTTAAATTATTGACTTTTTTTTAATGAGTACAAAATCGTACTGTGATCTCTATTAAAGATTTTTGAAAGTCTTACCAATGAATAACCAAGTAAATCCCTGCACAAATAAATAGCTACCTGTCTGGCAATGGCGACATTTTTTTTTCTGGCTTTTTGATAAAATATCTTTTGTGGATATCTTGTGATGTTTGGCAACTATTTCTATTATTTTTTTTGAAGAAATCTCATTAAAACTATTTTTATTAGTTTTTTCATTAAAAACTAAGGATTTGTTTTCTTGTTTTAATTCATATCTAGCCAGTATGTTATATAAATGAGATTTTATATCACATATAGTTTTATATTTTAACGCTATTTGAAAAAGTTTCAGATTGAGAAATAGATAGATTATATTTACTACAAAAGTAATCAATAAATTTTGATTTAGTATTTAGATTAGGCAATTTTAACCTTAATATTAGTCCACCATTTAAGATGGATGATAATTATTATTAGAAATAATTTAATATCTTAAATTTTTT
>BBBM01000050.1 GCA_001311565.1 Desulfothermus okinawensis JCM 13304 | reverse complement strand
AATGTACATCAATTCCTATGAAAAAATCTTTACCTTTTAAAAGAAATTTCTTTAATCTGTGTTTGGTGTTTCATAAACTATCTCCTGGGGTATAAGGTTTATTATTTATATCCTACTTATATCCTGGGAGGAGTAAGCTGGTAAATTACTTTTTAGCATAATGTCTGCACTTGACCGCCAATCCGCTGCGCCCTTCGGGCTTGCGTCTTGTCGGCAAGTGACCCTGGACGTTATACATAGAAGAAAAATATTGAGATGGAAACAAGATTGAAAAAATATAAAGATTTACTCATTCAAAAAAGATACAGTAAAAATACTCAAGATATCTATTGTAGCTATTTCAAAGAATTTTGTATGTATTTTAGAAATGAGAATATTGAGTGTGTGACCACAAGTCAAATAAATTCATATATTTTAGATCTTATAAAATCAAAGAATATTTCTATTAGCCAACAAAATCAGAGAATTAATGCAATTAAATTCTATTATGAAAAAAATATTGGGTAGAGAAAAACAGTATTATGAAATTCATCGCCCAAAAAAAGAGCATAAATTACCAAAGGTATTAAGCAAACAAGAGGTCAAAAAGATTTTTGATGTAACAAAAAATCTTAAACACAAATGTATTCTTATGTTGATATATTCAGCTGGATTGAGAAGAAGTGAACTTCTAAATCTTATTCCCACCGATATTGATTCAGAAAGAATGATTATTCACATCAATGGTGCTAAAGGAAAGAAAGATAGGATTTCTTTGCTTTCAGATAATTTATTACAATTATTACGGCAATATTACAAAGAATACCAACCTAAACGATATCTTTTCGAGGGGCAAAAAGGAGGCAAGTATTCCCCTACAAGTGTTGCAAATATTTTAAAAAAAGGCAGCGGTTAAAGCAGGAATTAAAAAAAATTGTAACTCCACATATGCTCAGACATAGCTTTGCGACGCATTTACTCGAACAAGGTACTGATTTAAGATATATTCAAGAACTATTGGGACACGAAAGCTCAAAAACAACAGAAATTTACACACATGTATCCAAAAAAAGCAATTGATAAGATCAAAAACCCCATGGATGATTTTTTTTGAATAAAGGTAGAATGATGATAAAAGAAGAATATAAACAATTGTTCTTATTCCTCCAATTTGGCGGTATAAGAACAATAACTATACACAGTCGTTGTGGGTAATTTAGGGAAAAAAAGAAAAAGTATGTCACTAAATACAGCACATGAAGGGTATGAATATCAAGACTTATTGACTGCTTATTTTATATTGCAAGAAATATTGGATGAGCATAATGCAATCTTTAAAATTGACACTAAAGAACATTCAGATGATAAATTTGATGATTTAACAATTAAGAATGAATTAGGAATTTTTAAAAAGCAAATTAAATATAGTAATGAAATATCAAACCATACAGCACAAAAGGATGATTTTTCAACCCCACATAACTATGACTTAGCAATATATGATTTATTTTATAGCTGGAAAAACTTACCAATAAGACCAGAAGAAATTAGACTTTGTTTAGCATGGAATGAACCTACAGACAAGTTAACAGATTTTATAATAATATCTTCAAGAGAAAAAACATTTGAAAATTATCCGACAAAACTATTCCAATTTGATGTAAACAAGTTATGGCCAGAAAATAATGAGCCAGATAACAGTTGGCGTAAATTAAGAGCAGAAAGTCAAAATATAAATAGAGATGAATTTGTTGAATTTTGTAGACATCTATTAATTGAAACAAATTTTCCTAAACAAAGCTTTGATAAATCATTTAATGGTGAACTTGAAAAGATTATTCTTGGACTGATTGATAAATTAGGTATAGGAGAATATCCCAATAATCATATCACACCTAAACATTTTGCCTTAGAAATTTTAAGGCTTATAACTAGAAGCAGAAGTAGAGGATTTGAAATTTCAACAAAAGAAATATTTGATAAATTAAATATTCGAACAGATTTCGGTTCAATAGAACAAATATTTCCAATTGATAAAAGCAAAAATATCGAAACAAAGGAAATTATCACCTCTTTTTTTAAAACAGATAAAAAAATGTAAATAAAATTATATTAAAAGGTGAACCAGGTAGTGGAAAATCTTGGTTTGTCCAAAATTTACAAAATGAACTATCCAAGCGTGATATCAGTGTTGTAAAACATTACTGCTATACAGAATTAAAAGATATACACGCTAAGAAACGAATAACCTTAAATATTTTTTTACGCAAATCTAATAAATGATATTATAAGTATTTATCCAGAGTTATTTAATAGGAAGAAAAAAAAAATACGCCAGCAATCTGGAAGAACTCAATGAATTATTAAGTTCAGTCAAAAAGCAAACAAACATAATAATAGATGGTTTAGACCATATTGAAAGGATTTGGACATTAAATCAAAGCGATTTAACATTAAGTGATGTTGCAATAATTGATGCTATTAAAAAAAATAGAAAATAAATAATAACATTAAAAATTGTAATAGTTTCACAGCCAATAACAGAATTAGAAAGTCTTTCAGATTTCCATACTATAAATATTCCAAAATGGTCTAACAAGGAGATCATAGAATATTTAAAGAAAAATAAAATTGAAAATATTGAATTAAAACAAAGATGCTCTTTTATCAAATTTTTTTACTTGAAAAAAGTAATGGTAACCCACTTTATTTAAACTATTTAATAGAAGAAATAAAAAACTAGATATTATTAATATCGATGTTTTAAATGAGTTACCTGCTTATAATTACAATTTAGAGAATTATTATAAGTATTTAATAAATAAACTGAATTTAGATACAACAATACCTCAAATTTTATCCGGCGCGCAATTTTCTTTATTAAAAAATGAACTTAAGGAAATATCCGGACAAGGGAATTTAGTTGATAAATCGCTTGTTGTTTTATCACCCATATTAAAGCAAGTATTTTCTAATGGAGGGTACATAATATATCACGAAAGTTTTAGAAGATTTATAATTGAGAAGTTAAAAAAAAGAGGAAGTAGATGTTAAAAAAAACAATTTATAAACCGATAATAGAATGGTTTAGTCAAAAGGAGTTTTTCGGTTTTTCAAAAGCTTACAGATTTTATTTTAAAATTTTGTATGAAGTAGGTGACTATAATAAAATTTTATCATATTTAGAGAAAGCTTTTATTACTAAGAGTATTTACTATGGAAAATCAATTGAAGCAATAAAAAATAACTTTTATTATCTATAAAAGCCGCATTAGCATTAAAGGATTTTCCTAAAATTATTTTGATAAATGAGTTGAAAAAAAGTAATAGTTTCAACAGAAGATGAATACTTTTGAAAATTTTTCTGTATATTTTGATGCCTTAGGGCGCTTAAAAGGTTTAAAAAAGTAGCAGAATATTTAGTTTTTGATGAAAAACCAACGCTGCCTTTACATATTGGACTTAAAGCTTGTTATTTATGTAGTCAAAATAGAGAAGCTGCACCTTGGTCTATATATTTTGATTATTTTGAAAAAAAATAAAAAAAATATCAGTTCAAGATTATAAGTACTATATACGAGGACTTCTGGTTTTTAAGGATATTAAAGTACTAATTGAGGATGCTATTGAAGTTTATAATAATTATAAAAACTATATTCCTGTATTAAAAAAATGAATTACAAATTTATCCTGATAAAGATTTTATAAATGATTTAATACATCAAAACGATATTTTTACAAAAATCTTAAATTCTAAAAATGAAAATACTACCAATAAAGATGATTTACTTTTACTAAGTGATCAATTGATAAAAAAAGAAAATATCTTTGATAATGATTTACCTTTGTTAGTAGATTTTTTTCAATGCAGTAGAAAAGAATGTTGAAGAATACGAATTAATAAAAAATATAATAAAGAAATTTACTGGTATTAACTGGTTTTACAATTGGTTAATTTACTACATCAAAATTAAACAATTGTCGCCTAATAGTAGTTATTCAGATGTAAAAGAAGCCTTTAATTATTTAATATATGATACAGAGCCTTTTAAAGGAAAACCTAGAACATCTGATTTATATTCCGCAAGAGCTTTTATTTATAATTCAATTAAAGAAGGCCTAAAATTTATAAAAATAAAAGAAGAATGGGACGAAATAATTGATATCTTAAAAAAAGCTCACCTTAGAAACAACAACATTTTTTTCAAAAAAAGTGCTGGTGGTCCTTTGGCTACCGACATGTTTTTCCAATTACTCGATGAATATGCTAGTGACATCAATAGAGAAAAGATAATTAATGTATTTGAAGAATTAATTGAAGAGAAACAAACTTATTATCTGCATTCATATATTACCGAGTTTTGTTTTAGATTATCAAAACAGTATTCAATCTACGGAGATAAAAATAAAGCAGAAAAAATTATTTAAAAAAAGGAATACAATTTTATTTAGGCTATACTTTTAGAAAAGATAGAACTTTAGAAGATTTAATTTATGCAATAGAGAGTTATTCTAAAGTTGATTATAAAAAAAGCTGTATATGATTTAAAAACTATAAAATCATTAGCTGACGCAGTTGTTCATCATACAGACGGGAAAGATACAAGATGGTTCCCTGTTGAGTGGTTTCAAAAATATTTAGAAATTAATTTTGAGGAAGCATCCTTTTACTTACTAACACAATTGAAAAAACATTATTACTGGATATGCGAAGAACAATTGCAAGATTTGTTAATAAAATCGAATGGAAATATTAACTCCATCGTTGAAGCATTCATACTCCTAACATTTCCTATCGAAACAGCGGAAGAGTTTTATCTTATGGACTAAATTTAGTTGAGAAAATAAATGATAAAAATCTATCTAAGATTGTTTTTACCTCTATTAGAGAAAAAAATAAGTTTAAAAAAAAGAAAATAATTATAGTGAAATTTTTATAAAAAAAAATCACCAAAAAGATTGTTGATTTCAATTTTAATTTACCTAAAAATATAAAAATCAAGAAATCTCCACCAAGGAATTATGAATATACAAAGGAATTAATAAATATACTAGATGAAAAATATAAGTCTCGAAAAGACTTTTCAGAAATGAATATTCAAGAAATGACCGAATATTTATCAAAAAATAAGATTTCAGAAACAGAATTAATTTCATTGTACTACTATTTCGAAGGAATTAATACTCTAACCGATGAAATTAAGAGACTTATAGAAACAATTGTTGAAAAACACGAAGAATACCCTAAGAATAGTAATGTTGATTTGTCTAAAATTTTTCAAAAAGAGGATGATGTATCTGCATATTATTGGATTACACAATTTACTTTTGAACAAGATGGTTGGTTTAATAAACTAGTTAATATTAAAGCTTTTTATAAAGCTTTTTTTAATCAATCAAGAGTTAGCGCTTAGCTCCTTAACAACTCATTTAGAAAAACTTTTATTGCCAGATGGTTACAACCGTAGTGTTTCTTCAAATTTAATTAATGCTTTTGTGAAAATTGATTATGATAAGGAAGTTGTTACTAAAATGTGGAATAATCTCTTGGATGCTACGGACTATAGATTACCTGTAAAAGAAGCTATTAATTGGAATGAATTACTGAAAGATGATTTGAATATGAGTATTGAAGAAGTATTTATTTGTCTATTATTTACGAGATTTAATGCAAATACCACAGAAAGACATCATTGGACATTATCTGGTTTAAACTATTTATATGAATATTTCCCCGATAAAATGATAAAACCTACTAAGTGGTTTTTGAAAAATAGTCATTATTTCTTAACGAGTAACTTAATAACAATTCTTGAAATTTTATATGATATTAACAATAAATCTTACATTAAAAACTTTTATAATGAATTAAATGAATTATATCCTTCTAAATATTATATAGAAGATTACTTACTTGAAAAACTATTAGGGACAAAAAAAGAAAATTATAATTACTCAAAACACATTACGTTTTACTGCAACAAAAGAAAATATTGATATATTTACTAGTATAAATTATAGAAATGAACTTTTAAACAAATATGGCTTCAATTTTGAAACTGTTGTTGGTAAATATAAAAGTACATTTAGAAAAGAATTTGAAGAAGAATTTGAATTTTTAGGTAATCGCTCTTTTGAAATTTTTGTAAAAAAATATATATAGTTCAAATTACATTATAGAGCTAATTAATAAAGAGTTGTATGAGGAATTAGACAATTTTCTAGACAAAGATTTTTTATATGATCTTTTAAAAATTGATTACAAAACAATTGTTTCACAAACACTTTCATATACGCAACGACCACTTGATTTATTAAAACCAAGTGAAATACAAAATACTTGGAAGAAATTAGAAATAGAAGAAAACGACTGGGTTAGATTAGGATATGTTGAATATGAATTATTTGGCGAAAAATGGGGAGAGAATAAATTAAAAAATTATAAAATATTTGAGGGTGTTGTTTTTTTTGACGGATTAGAAAAAACTATACCATTTTCAAGATATAGATTATTCCCTGTTCATTTATGGAAAAACATTGAGATAAGTGATTTAGACGAATTTCTTTGTGTTTCATTAATACATCAATATGACACGCTTGAGAACTTTAATATATTGTGGCTAAACTCTGCTATTATAAAAACATTAAATCTAAGAATAGGAAATTATATTGAAGGTCTTGCTGCTAAAAACAATAAAAATGAAGTTGTTTTGAGATTAAATTATTGGCTTTCTGATTATGTTGGTGATGGTGAAATAGCTGGAATATCTGATGAAATACCAAGGTTCGAAGGAGTAGAATTGATTTGTCGTAAAGACTATTTTGATAAAATATGCGCAATGTATAAACCCAATAAACCATATAGGTATAGATTGAAAATATAAAAAAAACTACCCACAACATTGTGTATAAGCAATGGCTGGCAAAGTGCTATAAATGTAATATATATGAATATAATAAACGGTAATGATAGAATGAAAGTAAGTGCGAAAAATCCCGCCACTGCTCATACACCAAACCGTTAAGAAGAAAGATGAAAGAAAAATGTATAACAAATCGTTGCACCTGACATTTTTTTCGCTCCACTCCAAAATGCAGGTGACTCAAACGTTAGAAATATCAATAATAATAAGAAATGCTTGGTAACACGAACAGTCTGGAAGTTTCGGGAAGAGCATGGGATGAATTAGATATCCAAAATTTACCCTCAGTTAAATTGCAGTATAGAATCTGTCCCAAGCCTGAACACGTGTTTTTTTTTCGGTGCTGGAGCAAGTTATGGCTCTGACGGAAAACACTTACTGGAAAAAGGTAAACTCCCTCCATTGGGTAAGGATTTATTTAATGCTCTTTACAAAGATCCTGAATTAAAATATTGGAACAAATTACCCCAAGAGGTTGTTTCTTTATTTAAAGAAAACACATTCGAAGAAGCTATGGAGACGCTGGATGATAGCACAGAGTGGAATAAAGAGTCTTTTAGGCGAGATTTAGATTTGGTGCGTTACTTCTCAAGATTTAGGCCTTATCATCTAACTTATACTGGAAATTAGCCAAAGCTATTTCAAGAGCTCTTAAACGCACAAAATGGACAGGAGCAGCGATTACATTAAATTACGAGAGATTGCTTGAAGAGTCATTTATGCGTAATTATGTATTTACTGTAGTTAAGGGTGTAACCTTCTATGACGATCATCTTCCGAGCTTTGGAGATGATCAACTTTTCGAGCTGTGTTATCCACATGGAGCATGTCAATTTTTTTCTCGGACAGAACTGGTTTAAAGGTGAAGGGAACATTGTATTTGGAAAGAACGCTAGAATGGTTCAAAAAGCAGGAGTTAACCACATATTAAAACATCAAAATATACTAAAAGCGTGCGATATGCTACAAATTCCAATGATATGTCGATATCAACTGTCAAAGCGGCCTACGGTAATCAACTATTTCATAACAACACAACAAAATAGGTGTTCTGAACTTATTTTGAATGCGAAACATGTTACAATAATAGGAGTATTTTGTTCACATAAAGTAGATAGACACCTTTGGGAGCCATTACATACTACGGATGCTTTTATTACTTATGTGAATATAAGTAAGGACTCTCAAGACCTGTTTAGAGAATGGGCTGAAAGCCATGGAAAGGTTGAAAATAAACATTATCAAATTATCCCTCAGACATTTAAAGATGCTTTCAACAAAATAATTAAAATTAATAACTTGGTATAAATATATTTCTAACAAATCGCTCCACCAGACCGCCAAACCGCTGCGCCTTCGGGCTTGCTCCAAAGCGGCAGGTGAGCTTAGACGTTATATTTAAATGGAGTATTGGTATGAATTGCTTTAGCACGAATTTAATAGAGATAATAGGGTATCAAATAGAAAAAGTGCATTCAGGAGTGCTTGCATGGTTGGTAAATTCGAAGAATACTCAAATTCCAATTGAAAAGAAAGTTGATTTAATTAATAAAATAAGTTCTAAGAAAATAGATAGGTATCCTAATGCCATAAAAACATATTTAGAATGGGCTAAAGGTAGGTCAATTAAGGTAGATTTGGTTATTGAATGTAAATATGAAAGTTCGCCAAAAGTTTTGGGATTGGAATTTAAAGTTGATAGTATACCTAAGGAAGAACAGCTTGAAGTTACAGAACAGGCTTTGAAAGAGAAATATAGAGAGACAGATATTGAAGTTGTTTTGGTACTAATGGGAGTATCCGCAAAAGCAACAAGAGATAGTGATATAAGTAAATACAAAATTATTAGGTTAAATGATTTTCTTTCCTATCTTGATGATATCAATCTCCCAAATGTTCAAGTTTGGAAAGAAGCAATAGAGTTCGAGCTTCAAAGGTATAGAAATATTTTAGTGGAAATACAAAAATCAGATTCTATCTGGAACTTAAAGGAAGACTTGATAGAAAAAGGATACAGATGGCCATTTCCGGTATTCTATCTTTTATATGCAATACTTAGAGATAATTTTTTAAAATCTAATAAATGGTCTATTTACAGTGGTAGTAATAATCCTGTGATGAATGCAGATGAAAGTTGGATAGAAATTGATGGGGTTGAGATATATGTTGAATTTTGTTGGGAATCCCTTTTCGTAAAGTGTGGGAATTGGGAATTAAAGAAAGATAAAAATTGGATAAAAAGATTAAGAGAAAATGTTTATCAAAAAAATGTATGAAAGAATGGGTTCTGAAGTGGAGAAATGTCAAAATAGATATGGAAAAAGTAACAGTCTCTGTAAAATTTCATTTAATTTTGCGGTAACTCCCTTTGAAGAGATTGCTGAAAAAAACAGAAAGATTTTTGTCTGAGTATTCAACAATAGTAGAAGATATTAAAGCAAAAGTAAAATAATCTTAAATTTTAAATATAACAAATCAGTGCAGTGGACTGGTTTTTCGCTGCGCTCAAACCAGCCACTGACCTTTATCGTTGGATGGAAATATAATAGAGGGATGAAAATATGGACATTAGAGCTTTAAACCTAATAGAAAGATTAGAGAAGAGTGATCAAGAAAAGATAATATATTTTTTTGAAATTACTTATTAATCAAGAGAAATATAGAAAACTTAAAGAAGAGGTAGAATTAAGGAAAAAAAGAGATAGAAAGGGGAGAAATCTTTACCCATGAGGAAATATGGAACAAAATAGATGTTCAAAATAATTTATCCTAAAAGTATTTTAAAAGATTTAAGGAAGATATCCCCCCAAAATTTAAATAGGATAAGAGAAGGGATAGAAGAGTTAAGCAACTTCCCTAACTTATCTCAAATAAAACATCTCAAAAATCATTACCTAGCAGATTACAGATTAAGAATAGGAGATTACAGGATACTTTTTGATGTTAATTGGGAGAAAAAGGAAATATATATTTTAAAGATAGGTCATCGGAAAAATATTTATTAAATAAAGAATATCATCCAACAAATCAGTGCAGTGGACTGGTTTTTCGCTGCGCTCAAACCAGCCACTGACTTTTTGCGTTATGCATAGGAGATTTATATGAAAATCTTTAAAATTGAAATATTAAATTATCGTTCACTTAAAGAAGTTACCATTTTCCCTAAGAATTTATTAGCTTTGATTGGTCGAAATAATAGCGGCAAGTCTAATGTATTAAAAGCATTGCAGCTTTTTTTTGATGGGGGCGTAAAACTTGTTAATGAAGAAGTTTTCTATAATCACAACATAGAAAATCCGATTAGTATTACAATAACTTTCGAAGATTTAAGTGAATGGGAAAAAAAACAATTCGCTCCTTGGCTAGAAGAAGAAAGATTAATAGTTGGCAGAAAATATTCTTGTTCTGGAACCGACACTTACACCGTAACAACATTAGCAATAAAAAGTGTTCCTGATGTTGAGTGGCTGGTTGAAGATAATATCAATGGAGAAAACATTAAAAAAATGGTGGTCTCAGAGAGATTCATTACGAATAAACGGTTGTGATTTTGTGGAGTTCGTTGGCGGTACCAAACCAAATGTGGGAACTTGGAAACAGAAGGCCAAAGAATTTATGGAAGAATACAAATATGCCATTCCATTCTCGTTGAAAGAAATTGAAAATCCAAAGGGATATCCAGGAGTGCTAAAAGGAGCGCTGCCCGAATTCATTTATGTTCCTGCTGTTAGAGATATTAGCGATGAAGCTAAGGTAAGTAGAAATAATCCTTTTGGACAATTGATTAATTCAATATTAGAAAAAAATTTCTCAGGAGCAAAAAGATGTTATCTCAAAAGGTATCAAGGAAGTAGAAAAATTACTAAACAGAGGTTCTGATGATAGAATTAAAGAAATTAGAGAAATCGAAAATAAATTAAATCAATTAATAAACGAAATAATAGACTGTGATATAGAAATAGAAATGGCTCTTCCAAAAATAAAAGAAGTTTTTGGAGGGGCATCTTTATATGCGAATGACGGTGTTAGAACTAAAATAGAGGCCAAAGGTCATGGTCTACAACGGTCAATGATATTTACTATTCTCCGAGCCTACGCAGAACTATCTCATATTATCAAGGCCGGCGAGGAGGCAGAGCAACGATCAACAATTTTTGCAATTGAAGAGCCTGAATTGTATCTACATCCACAACTACAAAGGACCTTAATGGGAGTATTTAGAGATATCTCAGAGGGAAGAGATCAGATAATTTATAGTACTCAATCGAATTTATTTATAAGCATCTCTAATTTTGATGAAATATGTCTAATGCGGCGTGAAAAAAAAGAACGTGTTTTACAAAGTGCACCTTTCCAACTTTCAATTGAGGATTTAATTAAAGATTTAAAAATTAGAAAAGGAATTGAGGCTACTGAACGAGGTATAAGAGAACAATATTCTCATGTATTTGATGAGAATATAAACGAAGGTTTCTTTGCTGATAAGGTAGTAATTGTAGAGGGTGATTCGGAAAAATATTCCCTCCCCATTTATTCGAAGGCGGTTGGTTATGATCTGGATAGAAATAATATTTCTATAGTTCATGCTGATGGTAAGGGACAAATGGATAGATTACTGCGAATATTTAATGGATTTATGATTCCTACATTTTTATGGTTTGACGGAGATAAAAACAATAAAGATAAAGAAGTGAGAGAAAAAAACTTTGGAGCTACTTAAACTTTTAGATTATCAGTTAGATTCAATAGATCAACTTAAAACAATAGTGGCAGATAATTTTGCTGTTCTCGAAGAAGATTATGAAAAAAATGATGGAACAAGAGATTGAAAAATACAATGATCTAGTTGAAAGTTGCAAAAAAAGAAATAGGACCATCAGGTAAACCATTAAAACATAAATATGTGGCCACACAGCTTTGTAGCTTAATTGGTGATGATGGTAAATCACATCGAGACTTATTGCCCCCAACAATTTTAAGTATTATCGAAAAGATAAAAGATCTTAAATATAATGGTTCAATTTTATGTAAAAATGAATGATATTAAATTGCATAACAATTGGGTGCAGTTGACCGCCAATCCGCTGCGCTCCTTGGCGGCAACTGACCCATGACGTTCGGCGTTTAACAAATGAATATAATTGGACAAAATCAAAATACTGAAGAAATTGTACCACGCATAATCCGCCAAGAATATTGGATTGATGTTTTAGGTGGAATATTGCCTGGTATCTTAGTGATAGTTTCTTATATTTTGATATTCGCTCCAACTTTATTCTTATGTGGAGATATTATTAATGCGGTGAAAGGCAATTCAGTAAATAAGAGCCTGTTTGCGAGCCTTTTTGAGTTATTAAAAGCTATCCAACAAACTCCCAACATTCTATGGCTTACTATCGCTTTTATTGTTTTTTTTCATTTCTTATATCATTGGTCATATATTCTATAGGAAAGATCCTCAGAAACCAAATCGCAAGAGTCTAAAACGACTAATGGAGAAAGAAGCGAAAAAAGAGGGCATTAACCTCGAAAAATATCTTAGTGAATTAAAAGAAAATAAAAAGAAAGATGAGGATAAGTGGTCAGATACGAAATTTAAAGACTTTAATGAAAAAAATTAGGAAGGAATACGCATGTAGTTCAGAAGATGATTGTCAATTCCCCTTCCCTTATTTTGATGAATATTTAGAAAATCGAGGATTAGGATATCTAAAAGATCTTGTACCTTGGAAAGGGGAGGCTAGAAAAAAATAGAACAAAAAAACTTTATTAATATTTTAAAAACCAGAATCAGATTCTTTTTCCCTAATCAGTGTGGAATATTAATTAGGAATGAAGCCCATGTTCGCCTAGCGTGTTCAGCTTGGTATGCAGGACGCGTTATTTCTTGGGGAGCTGTTATCGCTCTGTTAATATTGTCATTTACTTGTTTCGGAGCATATTTAGCTAATGATGATAAGTTTTTAAATGTTTTTAAACAAGAATTCGTTTCATTTTTTTATTGTGCTTTTGTTTGTTTTATCTTTTGTAGTTATTGGTGAAACATCAAGGCGACATATAGAAATGTTTTTACATTATCAACGTCAAAGAGAAATAGTTCATGTACTTGAAACAGCATGGACTGCATTTAAGATAAACCCAGATATTAAATTAAAAATGAATCCACCATTTGATTTAAAAAAAAGAAGGATAAAGACTAATATTGGCTTCGCCGAACAATCGGGTGCACTTGACCGCTATTCCGCTGCGCTCGTACCTCGCTTCGCTCCATAGCGGCAAGTGCCCCTTGCCGTTAGGCGATTAAAAACATGGATGAGCTGACAATTTTTTATTCGTGGCAATCTGATTTGCCAGACAATACAAATCGTAAATTGATTAGGGATGCGTTACATCTAATAATACCAGAATTGGAAAACGATAGACTTAAAATATTTATCGACGAAGCAACACGTGAGGAAGCAGGAAGTCCCAATATCCCTTTAACAATAATGGAAAAAAATCAAATGCTCCGATATTTTTGTAGCTGATGTAACCATTATAAATCATGAATGTGATAGTTGTGACAGGAAGACACCAAATCCAAATGTTGTTTTTGAACTGGGTTTTGCAGTAAGCATACTTGGATGGAACAGAATTATCTTATTATTAAATAAAGCTTATTCAAATGAAAGAGATTTACCGTTTGACTTTGACCGGCATAGGGTCACAACTTTTGTTGCTAAAGGAACGAGTATAGATACATACAAATCAGATAGGAATAATTTAAGTTCCTTATTAAAGGAAGCTGTCTCAATTATTGTAGAGCAAAATCCAATTAAAGAAATTGAGAAGAAAAATCTAACTCCTGAAGAGTTAAAAAGAAATAGAGATATAGAAAATATTAAATGGATACTTTCTACTATTCACCAACCTACACTTCAAGATCATATAGAATCTGGTCCTAGAATTATAAATGGTTCTATATTTCATTTTTGGGAATCATTTCGAGGAGTTTTTACAAACAATCTGTTTCACATTTATGATAGAGAGTTATATGAAAAATTTGAAAAATTATATAGATCATGGGAGATGACTCTTTCTTTTGGAGAATTCTATAAAGACATTTCTTATTCAGACAGATATGTTTTTTTCAAATCCTTTAGCTATGCCATTGAATGAAAGACAGGAAAAAGCTTGGAAGGTAATAGAGAATTCATTAAATGAAATGCGTGATACATTGATAGAGATTAACAGCATTATAAGAAATAATTATTTGGAAATTGATTTGAATGAAATGAATAGTAATGCTTGGAATGAGTATGTTGAATTTGAGAGGAAATTCAGTGAAATAACTAACAAAAAAAGACGCCTAACAAATAAAGGATTAGTCCCGAGTCGAGGAACGAGAGCTCGGGACTAATCCATGGTTCAAGAAGCCGCGGGTCATAGGGGAAAAGGTCGATAGTTTCAGGATGGTCTTACAGGTTGGATCAGGCAGAAAGTTTGATGAAGAC
>BBBM01000049.1 GCA_001311565.1 Desulfothermus okinawensis JCM 13304 | reverse complement strand
GATGAGCTCCGTAAAGAGGTCGGCCTTGAGTAGCCGATCTAAATCAAAGAAAAAAAAGAGAAGCCGTATTTCAGCCTGAATTCAGGGAAGATTTGCGATACTGGGTTGAAACCAATCGTAGAACGGCGGTTCGAATTTTCAAACTAATCGAGGCTGTAATGCGAGATCCGTTTCAGGGAATAGGCAAACCGGAGGCTTTAAAGTTTTTAGGCACGGGCGTTTGGTCACGTCGAATAACACAGGAACATCGATTGGTTTATGTCGTTGGTCATGACAGAATAGATTTTGTGCAGTGTCGCTATCACTACTAACCATTTTAAAGATCCCAATATGTCAGTGCACCAGAGGGCCAATCCGCTGTGCCCTTCGGGGTTGCTACACAGCGGCAAGTGAGTTTGAGCGTTAGCCGCAGACTGACTAGCTACCGTGGAGTTTAGTATGCCAAAAATAGAGCCATTCGAAAAATACAGCGATGCATATGACGAATGGTTTGAAAAAAAACCGTGATCTGTATGAGGTCGAGCTGAGAGCCATCCAACAACTTATTCCTTCGCAGGAAGCCAAAGGGGTGGAAATAGGTGTTGGCTCTGGTAAATTCGCCGCACGGCTAGGAATAAAAATCGGCGTTGAACCCTCAGAAAAGATGGCAATTAAAGCGAGAAAGCAGGGTATCAACGTTTATCGCGGCATAGCAGAGGATTTGCCTTTTCCTGGTGACAGGTTTGACTTTGTGCTGATGGTAACCACGATCTGTTTTGTTGATGATGTTATTAAGTCATTTAGGGAAGCGTTCAGGGTATTAAAGCCAAGCGGATGCATCATTGTAGGATTTGCAGACAAAGAAAGCGAACTAGGCAGACAGTATGCGGATAAAAAAAGAAAAAAAGCAAATTTTACCAATATGCCACTTTTTTTCTCTACTCAAGAGGTGCTGAAGTATCTCAAAGAAGTGGGCTTTGAAATCGTAAAAATCAGACAGACTCTAATTCCCGGAGAATTGCCAGGAGCCATTCTGGATGGCTTTGGAAGGGGCGCTTTTATTGTAATCAAGGGCGTGAAATAAGATCGATTAACAATTTGCTGGGGCCTTTGGCCTTGTTTCATACCGGTAAGTGAATCATGAGGTTAGGTGAAAAAACAGAGGCTGAAGGTGCCATAATGTTCCAATAGAAGACATCAAGCGTTGTTTTCACAGAAAAAGGAGTTACACAGTCATTATTTGTCTAAATTTGACTGAAAACAGAAGAGCCAAAAAAAGTGAGACGAATAAAAACTCAAAAGTTTTTTTCCAATAGTTCTGGACATTCATTTTTTAAGGTATTATTCGTATTACAAAGAATGCAAAAGGAGACTATAGATGAATGTAACAACCATTAGACTGCCTGAGCAACTAAATCTTAGATTGTCTAGGCTTGCCCAGCCACAAAAAGGCCAAAAAGTTATTTTATTAGAGAAGCTCTGGAAAGAGTACTTGAGGACCTAGAAGATGCTTATCTAGCTGAAACTGAGTATGAAGAATTTTTAAAAAGCAGAGAAGAAGCTATTTCTTTAGAAGAAATGGAGAAAAAAACTTGGCCTGGAAGATTAAGTTTGTTTCAAAGATAGAAAAACAATTAAGAAAAATTCCCGCTCAGGAGGTTCAGAAAATTTTTGACTTCCTAAAACAAGAAGTAGCAAGGATCCCAGAGCGATAGGTAAACCTCTCAAAGGGCAATTAAGAGAATTTTGGCGATATAGAATAGGAAATTACAGAATAACAACTAAAATTCAAGACGATGAACTAGTTGTTTTAATTATTAAAATAGGACACAGAAAAGATATTTATCTTTTGAGAAAGATACCGTAACATTATCATTATTATATTTGTGTAAATTCGTATCTGGAAATATTCGCAGTTGGAACCCAATCCTTACAGTAGACCTTAATCCTGTTAATGAGCAACAATGTAAAAAGGCTGCTTAATTGAAAAAAAATGACATGGCTTTTGGCGACATCTTTATTGACAAATTCCGGTATATAGACTGGTTAGAAATAATTGGTTTGAGCCCTTTGTAAGGAGCTTTTATATGATTTTTAAGAAAAATATAGATGCTATAAAAAAAACTTACCCTTCGTAACGTGGTTAATGAAGTTGAATATTTCCTGGGAGCGGTTGTGTTGTCTATCCAGAGGAATAAATGTGGAGTCAGGGCAGCAGCACTTACCTATGTGACCACCCTTTCAATAGTCCCATTTCTGGCAATAGCTTCTCTATTTCAAAGGGTCTGGGATTTCATCATACAGAATTTATACATAACTTTTTGTTAAAGGTCACAGCTGGTAGAGAGGACGTTGTTAACAACATACTTTCTTATATAAATAACACAAATGCTGGAAAATTGGGAAGTATGGGGGTAGTCACTTTACTTGCTGTTGTTGTATCACTAATTGGTACTATTGAAGATACCTTAAACTCAATATTTGAAATCCCCAAAAATCGTACATTAAAGGAAAAAAATAACCAGTTATTTTTCCATTACCCTTCTATCGCCAATGCTAATGATTGTTCTGGTTACCTTTTCTTCCTCACTGACCAATATCCCATTTATTAAAAAAATTATTGTCTTATTCTTTAATATCTCATGTATATCTTTTGCTCCTAAAAATTGTTCCTTTCTTGGTATTATGGTTTTCTATATTTCTTCTTTTTTATTATATCCCAAATGGAAAAATTGATACAAAAAGTATTCTAGTAGGTTCTTTTTGTTCAACATTTTTGTGGGAAACATCCAGATATATTTTTATTAACTATCAACCATTTAATCCAAAATATAATGCAATATACGGAAGCTTTGCCAAAGTTTTATTGGTTTTACTATGGCTATATTTTTCCTGGTTCATGCTACTAATTGGAGCTGTAATTGCGTATGAATTTAAGTCAATAAAATATGGTAAGTTTAATGTAAAAGAAAGGTTGGGTAGTTTTAATATAGCATTAAAAGAATTTATTTTTTTTAAAGATTATATGTTATATGATTGATGTATTTAAAAAAAAGGTGATGGGGAAGTTTATCTGGAAGATCTGTCTGATGTAACTAGATTGCCATCTTTTATAATTCAGGAATTTATAGAAGCACTTAAAAAAAATTGGGTTTTGTTGTTGAATTGAAACAGGATAAAAAAATCTTTTGCCATAGCTTCAAATATTGAAAAATGTAGGGTGGGAGAGTTTTTGAAGATAATAAGGAGCTATGATGATGTTAATCTACAAAAGATCAAGGGAGTTGATGGTTATAAATCGTATAACCATCTATACTCCTTGATTTAACCACTCCATTATATGAATTATCTATAACTTAAAAAAATCGGGGGTGTTTTAACCATAAAAACGTAAATGCACATATTACAAGTGAATGAGTGATTTTTTTCATCCTGGATTAACTTGGGGACCTCATCTGCAGGCATTAACAAAACTTCAATGTCTTCCCTTTCATCTAGGTGTTGAGGATTAGTTTTTTCCACATCTCTTGCCAGGTAGGTATAACATTCATTGTTTAATATAGCTGGATTGGGGTGTACTTTCCCCAAAAATTCTATATTATGAGCTGTGTAGCCAGTTTCCTCTTTGAGTTCTCTTAGAGCTGCGTCCTTGGGTGTGTCTTCTTTCTCCACCATCCCTCCTGGAATCTCCAATGTTACATCCCTGATACCATGCCTGTATTGTTTTATAAAAACTACATTATTATCTCTGGTAATTGGTATGATATTCACCCATGGCCCTGATTCAAGGATATAAAAATCATAGGATTTCCTTGTTCTTGGGGATATGGCAGTATCAATTCTTAAATCAAAGACCTTATATGAGCTGTCTTTTTTTTGTTTTTATAAGCTGCCATGGTTTAACTGACATAAATTACCACCTGTATTTTAATCTTCATTTTCAATTATTGTAGCCATTCCCATTCCACCACCCACGCACAAGGTGGCAAGACCTAAGCCAACACTTCTTCTCCTCATTTCATAGAGAAGGGAAACTATTATCCTTGCCCCTGTGCAACCAACTGGATGTCCAAGGCCAATTCCACTTCCATTTACATTTACGATTTCTCTATTAAGCCCAAGATTTTTTTTCGCAGGCAAGGTATTGGGCAGCAAAAGCCTCATTTAATTCAATTAGCCCAATATCTGACAGAGAAATGCCAGTCTTTTCCAGGAGCTTTTTAGTTGCTGGCACAGGTCCAAAGCCCATGATTTTGGGATCCACTCCAGCCACCTGAAATCCAATGATCCTGGCAAGCGGTTTTAGGCCCAGTTCCTTTGCCTTTTTTTCTACTCATAAGCAGAAGGGCGGCAGCCCATCATTTAATCCAGAAGAATTTCCTGCTGTAACAGTGCCATCTTTCTTAAAAACAGGTCTTAATTTTTTTTAGATCCTCAATCTTAAGCCCATATCTTACGTGTTCGTCTGTATCCAATACATATTTTTTTACCTTTTCTTTCAAACTCAACTGGAACAATCTCTTCTTTAAATTTCCCCGATTTAATTGCCTTTTCTGCGTTGTTGTGACTCCTTAAGGCAACTTCGTCCTGTTCTTCACGGGATATATTGTACATTTCAGCCAGGTTTTCTGCTGTCTGACCCATTATCATGGGCTCTCCCAGGATTCTGCTACCTGAATGTAAAAGTTCCCACATTGAATCTGTAAATTCCCCATGCTGCAGTCTCATACCCCATCTTGCTCCATCAACATAGTAATAGGCACTGCTCATGGATTCAACACCACCCCCAATTACAACATCTGCATCGCCATTTTTTTATTTTTAGATATCCAAGCTCCGTTGCCTGCATGGCAGATGAGCACTGTCTTTGAATGGTACATGCAGGCACCTCCACAGGAAAGTTGGCCATAAGGGCAGCAGTTCTTGCAGTATTGGCCTCTGCTGGGTGTTGTATACAATCTCCCAGGATAATGTCATCTACTATTTGTTTTTCAATACCTGCCCTTTTTACTACTTCATCCAAAACAATACTTGCCAGTTTAGATGCCCTAAAATTTTTAAATATACCGCCAAATTTGCCAATGGCAGTCCTACATGCAGAAACTATTACCACATCTGAATCTTTTTTTCATACACACCTCCTAAAAGATCTTTTGACCAAGCACTATAAGGAGAAGATTTGATAAAAACAAGGGGAAAAGATAAAGTATAGTTTATAAGGAAGGGCGGCGAAACAAGGGGGGCTTATATTCGCCGTCCTTCTCTATGGAGAGTAGGGGCCTAGCATATTGATTTAGTAGTCATACCTGATCCCAATGTAAAAAGAGCGACCAGGCATGGGGAAACCTTTAACATAGCTATAATCTTTATCCAGAAGATTTTTAATCTCGCCTTTTACTGAAAAGCTACCAAATTTGCCAATTTGTGCCAGCTTTTTCCCAACTGTGAAATTGGCAACAGTAAAGCCACCTTTTTTTTATTACAGGAGCAGGCCACCCAGATTCCCAGTCATCCACAAACTGACTTCCATGGTATTCAAAATTCAGATTAGACCAAAAGCCCTTTCTATCTGAGACATATATTCCATAACTGGCACTCATCCTTTCTGTGTATTTTAGATCCTTATCTGTTTCCTCATCCTTTCTCTCCAATAGATAAGTTATGTTTCCATAGGGTTTTATTTGAAAAGGAAGATCAAACATTTTTCCAATATACAAAGCCAGGCTTCCCTCAATCCCCTGAATCTTTGCCTGTCCATGATTTTCGTAAGTTACTACTCCATTTATATAATCTGATTTAGTCTCTATTTTGTCCTTAAAATAAGTGTAAAAATATCCAAAGGATGCATCCAAAAACTCAAATGATGTGTCCACACCACCTTCTGCAGTCCAGCTCCTCTCTGGATCTAGATCTGGATTACCCCTATAATGTGTTCCCCATACATAATAATCTGAAGACAGTTGCTGGGCACTGGGCATTCTATATCCTTGTCCATAGTTTGCCCTTAATTTTATATTGTCAGTAAGTAGATATACTGCTCCTATGGTTGGGCAAAGATGTGTTTTGTCTTTATCCTTACCCTCTCCTTTTTCAATTTCTACCTTATATTTGTCGTATCTGGCTCCACCTGATAAAATAAGGCTATTATCTAGTAACTTTATTTTTGCCAGGACAAACCCTGCAGGATTTTTGTACTTTGTCTCTTTTGGTGAATAAGAGGATTCAATTTTGTAATAAACCCAATCAAAACCAGTGGTAAGAGTGTATTTGTCCAGGTCTAGGGTAATCTGTGCCTGTGCGCCTCTATGCTTTGTGTATTGAATAGACGGGGTACCATCATCCCAACCATCTGGATTACTAAAAATAGGATCCACCCATTTATTTTTATCATACCCTTGAAAGTATCTTACTTTCCAGAAAATGGGCAGAGATGGAAGTGTTCCTTCATATATAAAATCAGCAGAACTAAGTGACTTATCAGAATAATCGTCTAAATCATTTTTACTTAAATATGAAGGAGAACCTGCCCTGTCTGTATCGAATTTTGTATAAATAACCCCAATTCTATTTCCTGGCAAAAACTCATATCCCACATTAAAGGAATAGTCTTCTTTTTTTATCATACCCCGTATTCTTATATTTTACATTATCTGCTGTGTCATAATCATCCATCTTACCCCTGCTGTATGCAAATGAATAATCAAAGTTCTTGATTTTTCCAGAAGAGCCCACTGTGCCATCCTGGTAATTAAAGCTACCAAGGGTTCCTTCTAAAAATGCATGGGGTTTTCCTTTTCCCCTTTTTGTTATTACATTTATAACACCACCAATACCTGCTGAGCCATATTGTACTGCCCCTGGTCCCCTGATTATTTCAATTCTCTCAATATTTTTTTGTTAAGATCTTTGCAACATTTCCTGTTCCAGCACGGCGTCCATCCAAAAGGATCAGAACATGCCCAAGTAAATCATTTCCATGTGTATCTGTCCTAAAACCCCTGATCCCTACTGACGTGAGAGTACCAGGATACTCCCTAATTGTGCCTATCCCTTTTTCAGCAAGAAGCTCCCCTAAATCTTTAGCAGATGATGCCTCTATCTCTTTTTGTCCAATAACCTCAACATTCATAGGGGTATCTTTTATAGATTCTTTGTATCTACTTGCAGTTACCACCACTGTATCCAGAGAATATTTACCTTGCTGTGCAAATGAATTTTGTGAAACAGTAAAGATTAAAATACCAACAAGAAAAATCCATTTTTTTCATTTTTACTTACCTCCTACCCCAAGTTTGCCAAAACCTGGGTAAAATAAATTTTGTTAACCATATAATCTCATTTCTTTGCCAGTAAACTTGATTCCCATGTCCCTTCCAATTTCAACAAATCTGAGAAAAATTCTTTTCATGCCTTTGGTGGTCATCTGCCACCACGCCCTCATTATGTCTTCTTCACTCCCTGGAGAATGGGCAATTTCTATTAAGTCTGCATCCTTAAAAACCTTCTTTAACTCATTTTTTTACCTGGTCTAAATCCAATCTCTCTGTGTCTGTCCTTACATAACAAATAACTCCTGTCTTCATAACCATTCCTCCTTTTTCTGGTTTTTAAATAAAAAAAATCCCTGAAATCCTAATTAGTTAAGGACTTCAGGGATTTCCCGTTTTTATCCCCAAAGACTTTTGTCTTAAGCCCCTTGCCCCGAAGGAACTTAAAAATCTCATTGTTCAGGCAGGTCTTCTGACTCAAAGGATCATCCTACTCGCTGCGCCTTCCCTCTCCCCGCCACCTTTTTAAGCAAGGACATAGGTGAAGCCAAAAGTTTTTGACCTTCACATACTGCTACTTGCAAATAGCAAGTCCTTCACTTGAAAAGGTGGCGGGGGAAAGTGGCCTTTTGCAACTTTCGTCCCCTTATCACAGCCGCGGGCCGGTTCCGGAATCTCACCGGATTCCCTTTTAAGCTTAAATGGCACCTGAACAATTTTTAATTGCTAATTTTATTTACTGCCTTTTCAAAGATCATGGACAAAAGTTTTAGTCCTTTAATCGCCCTTGGAGCGGGACGATTAAAAAAAATCTGAATTTACCACGAACACATTTGAGTATTTAACTGCATCAATCTCTTTATATTTTTCCCAGAGACTTTTCAGTCTATTTAAATTTGAAGCAGAATGGACCATTGAAGTTATTATGATAATATCTGGATTTAGTCCAATTACCTGTTCAACGGATATTCTGGGATAACCATGAAAACTCCCAAAGATGTTTTTACCTCCAGCTATCTTTATCAAATTATCTATTAATGTATTCCTTCCAACTGTCACCATGGGATCTATTCCTATTTGAAAAAAAGACCTTTGGTGGATATTTAAACAATTTTCCCTTTTGTGTGATACTATCTACTTCTTTTCTTAATCTGTCCACCGTTGATTTGGCCTTTTTTTTCGCATCCTACTAGTTTTCCCAGAACAAGCATGGTGGAAAATAAAGAGTGAATATCCCTTGGATCTACTACAAAGACCTTTATGCCAATATTCCTTAATTTTAAGACTATGTGCCTTGGATTCCCATCTTTAGTTGCCAGAATTAGATCTGGTTTTAGAGATAATATCTTTTCAATGCTTGGATAAATATATGACCCTACCTTTGGTAATCTTTTTACCTCTTGTGGATAATTACTAAACTGTGTTACACCAACTACCCTATCTCCAGCACCAATTGCAAAGAGACACTCTGTTATACTGGGAGCAAGGGATACTATTCTTTTTGGATAAAAGGGTAGTTTTATAGTAGTCCCTGATATATCTTTTATTTGTTCACAATGTCCTGAAATTAACATTAGATTACAATATATTATTATCATTACTATTCCAAAACATCCAAAACACCATCTTATTATCTTCATGCGTATGGATGTACATCAATTGTTGTTGTCAGTCAAGCATTCCATAACACATACAATTAGTTTAGATTACTTTTATTTGTGCTCATATGTTTAATGTTATTAAATTTATCTGATATACCACTTAACATTGAATCAATACATATTCTTATGGGTAGGGGAATAGATTTATCATTAACATAAGATTTAATCTTAATATTATTATTCATTGCTATAGATGATGCTATGTGTTTTGCTAATTTTCTTAACATAGATAAATTATAAATTCTGCCATTTTCATATTGATCTGATAGTATGAGAAATTCATCAAAAACAGATGCATATTCTGGAGTTAAAAGGAGGCCTTCCATTTCTTTGATATACTGATTTTTCTTATATGTTGGAATAATTGGACTTTTATAAATTATATCATATATATTTATATATCTTTCTTTAAGTCTTTTAAATATATTTCTATTGAATATTATCTTGTTTTGTTTTGAAATAGCTTCTGTTACTGCATCATATACAGCCCTTGCAATTAGTTCTCCAAGTTTTGAATGGCCACCTGCATTGTGAAGTACCATTTCACCATCACCCTGAACAACTATTATATTGTCAGTTCCCGTACCTGTGGCCTGGTATTTTAATGGATTATATGAACTCCTTATATCCAGATCATTTAATGCTGCTGTTTTTGCTTCAGTGGCTGTAATAATAGCCCTGGTCATTGCCCTTTTGGTGAGTTTTGCATTGGATAAAATAATCATATTTATTGTACCTGGTTCAAAATAACTACCTACATCTTTTGACATCCTCATTGCATTTGACTCAACCCCGGCTGTGGCAATGACTACTACCTTAAGACTTTTATATTCTTTTGTTGCCACTGCGAGATTGTCCATATTTGCCCCAGTGAACAAAAGAGAGCTATTTTTCTCATCCAGATTTAATGCCTTGTAAATCCTATTTCTGGATTTCTCTAATCCAAGGTAATGTGTGATTCTCCAGCATGGAGGGGGAGTATAGTGATTTCCCACATATGTTATATTTCCCCTTGGCCCTTCTAAAGAAGAAACTATATACATGGGCCTTTTAAATTGAATTAGAAGGGTCTTGTTTATAAAGTCAAATACATATGATTTTATAATTGCAGCCTTTTTTTATATAGTCTAAATCTATCTTTAATGACTTTTCTGAAATCTTATGATCTTTGTACTCCCAGTTTTTATCATTTAAAAACTGCTCAGAATAAATATCTGCTGCAAGCCATGAAACAAAATAACCAGTGTGTGCAGATAATCTACATGTAAGGCTACAGGGATATATGAACACTCTATTATTTTTTTATTGCAGAAATAGAACTATACTCAGGAGTTTTTTTTATCTTTTCTATTAGTTTTTTTATCTCCATAACATCCATATATCACCTGGGGATTAAATTTAATGAATTCATCCTCTGTAACGCTTACCATTTTCCCAGGTCCCTGAAAACGAGGTGGTATACCTCCAGCAAGGGAAATTATCATGTTCTGAAAAGAATCAACACCTGGAGTCATAATTGTATCACGCCCCATTATCCTCATAACCCTGAGTCTTTTTTTTGGCAGGTATATGTTTTAACTTTGTCTTTATATGTTTTATCTGTCTTTTTATATCTGCAATTAATTTTTGACCCTTTTCTCTTCTATCAACTATCTTTGACAAAATCTCTATTGTGTTAAATAACGAATCTAGATTATTAGGAGATAAGAGTATAACTTTAATATTATTTTTTTCCAATTGAGACAGATTGTGAGCATTAATCTTAGAAACAAACACTATATCTGGCTTAAGCTCTTCTATCTTTTCTGTTGATGGATATAAAAAACCACCAACAATCTTTGCACCATCTATTATATATCTATCATAATAGGTAATGCCTTTTAAAAGATCCTTTGCTCCAATCTCAGCTAATATTTCTGTTATTGTTGGGCTAACAGATACAATCCTTTTAGGTTTTACAGACAAAATAATTTTTTTTATTACTATTATCTGTAAAAGATACATAATATCCCATTGTTATTTTAGGTATAAACATTAAGACCGCTCCCATTAAATAAATTATAAATCTCATCTTATCTCCTGTCTGTTTTATGTCTTGTGATAGTACCAATTGACATCACAAATATAATCATTCCAACAAGCGCCATTAAATACCACTGAACTCCAGAAGAAGATAGCTCACTATCTTCTTTTTTGGTTTCTTCTTTTAATTCAAATCCTTTTATCTTTTTAGCTGTATTTATTTTACCATCTACATTTTTATTTTTCATATCCTTTATTATATTGCCAATTCTTTTTAAAAGCTTTTTTTCTCTCCTTTAATTGCTTTTCAATAGTCTTTCCCAGTGCCTTAGAGAGGATGGCCTTAAATTTTTCTACTATTTTAGGGCTAAGCACACCAGGGATGGATACAATATTTACAACCATCTGATTTAGCATAGGGTTGTTACATGTATGGTCACAACAGGCAACACCATTTTTTTACAACATTTGTTACATATTCTACTGCTAATTTTTGTATAATCTTTTTATTAGGCTTCCAATATCCTTTTCTAACCGCTTCTAACATCCTTGCTGTTATTGATTGATATGCCCATGGATTTTGTTTTTCAAAAAAATTCTTTTATATTTAATTTATAGGAATCTTTCACATATACATTGTATGTTAGTTTCCACTTTACATCATCAACAGCAGATGGGACTGTTACCTGCCATCCCCACATATATTCCACAAATTTACTCATTTCCCTTGCACCTGCATAGCCTTCTTTCATCATTGCCCTGATCCACTCTGGATTTGTATATCTAATTCTAAATTCCTTTCCTATGGTCCTGGATATATCTTCAACAAATGAATTTTTAGGATCAGCACTTCTTGCCACATAGAGTTCAGGGGACTTTCCCTTTAATGTCCTTACAGCAAGCACTGCTCCACCAGCATATTGAAAGAAATCATCATTATCCATGGTTCCATATAGATTTGTAGAAAGGCTATGCACCACCACATCCACATCTTTTAACTGGGTTTTAAATATGTTTTTTTAGAGGTTTCCCCCAAAAATCCCTTGAATAGCCATATGAGAGTCTATTTATATACACCTCTGCAATATCAGTTGAATTATCCCACATCCCAGAGTTGCCTGTGAGTTCAGCCACCATTGTACCATATGCAGAAGGTGGCGCACCAAATATTCGTATTCCAGCCAACTTTTCTGCCATGGTTTTCTTTACACCCTTTTTAATTAATTCTACTTCTATTTTTTTTGAATGAGCAGCTATAAAATTCTCAATATCCTTTTGTCGTTGCGCCATTTTCACTGCATCATCTAAAAGCTGAATGATATTTGGAAACATATCTCTAAATAGGCCAGATGGTTGCATAAGCACATCTATACGTGGCCTTTGTAGCACTTTACCTGAAATTGGTATCACCCCTATCACCCTGCCCTTTGAATCCCAAACAGGCTTAATCCCCATATAATATAGGGCTTGAGAAATATTTATCCCTTCATCTCTACATGTTTCCACACTCCATAAGATCACCTCTACTTTTTCTGGATATCTTCCACCATGGTATGTTTTATATTTTTCCAGGGACTCATCCACCAATCTTTTTGCAACCTTATATGCCTCTTTTGAAGGTATTTTGGAGCTGTCAAATGCATACAGATTTCTTCCAGTGGGAAGTGAGTCAGGAGACCTTATGGGGTCATTTCCATGACCTGGCGGGATATACCTACCATTTAGGCCATTAATTAGATTTTTTTTATCTCAAGTTGAGCGCTTTGTTTAAGCCTACTATAAAAATATTTAATGGGGTCTTTAGAGATATCCTTATAATTTTCAGCAAGTGTTTTTGCAAAATCCCTTGCACCTTTGTCCTGGATTTTTCCGTAAGTGTGCAGACCATAAGGCAGGTATTGCTGTTTTAGATCTATTAGATAATGTTCTATATCCTCTAAAGATTCTTCTGTGATCTTTTTGATCTTAAGATCCCTATCTATCCCTGTTTTCTTTACAAGTCTTTTTATCTCTAAAAGTTTTTCCTCTGTTACCCTGCTATTTTTATTTTTTTTGCAACTTCATATTCATTTAATTTTTCTTCAAGTTTTAAATATTTATCAAAGAGGTTTCCCTTTTTTTATAACTGGAGTTAAATGGGAAAGTATTATTCCCCTGCCCCTTCTCTTTGCCTGTATTGCCTCTCCTATATCGTCCATTACATAAGGATATAATACAGGTATATCTTGAACTAGATAATCCCCATTATCCCAGTAAATGGTTCCAGCCTGCTTCCCTGGCATCCACTCATGGGTACCATGGGTTCCCAAATTGATTATTGCATCTGCCTTAAACTTATTTTTAAGCCATAGATATACTGCTACATATTGATGATGAGGAGGTAGTGTCACATCATGATACATCTTTATTGGATCCTGCCCCCATCCTCTAGATGGCTGGGGCAAGATAATAACATTATCACTTATCTTTACCATTGGAATAATAAAATTTCCCTTATAAACCATTATCTTACTATCTTCAGGAGCTCCCCATTTTTCCATAACTGGGGCTATAAAATTCTCAGGACAATCTTTTATCCATTCTTTGTATTTTGATATTGGTAAAAGTACTACTTTTTTTAGAATCTACTAACCTCTGGATTTCTCCTTTTGCATAATTTCCAACATTTCTACCTGACAAAAGCATTGCATTTTTTTTAAAGTCTCATAGTCTAGTTTAATGTTCTCTCCTATATTGTATCCCTGTTTTCTTAAATTAATTAATATATTGGATAAAGATTTCATAACATTCAAATAACTTGCACCTATATTTTGTTTACCTGGATGATGATTGTAATAAATTATTGCTATTTTTTTTATATTTATTTTCTTTTATCTGGAGTCTTCGCATTGCCTTAATCCTGTTTATTAGCCAATCAACTTGATAATCAATTATTTCATCTTGAAAATAATATTTTTGGACAGAACTATTGTATCTCTTTTCTTTGGAACTAATAACTGTGGGTTCAATAATACCACCTAATTCAGGTATGGATATCTGAAAACTAACCTCAAAAGGAGTAAGTCCAGTTTTAGATAATTCCCATTTATTTTTACTTAAATTCAGCAAGGAAATAACATTATAAACAGGGACATTGAGCTCCTTTAGTGTATTTTTGCCATTATCATCTAATGATGCAGAAAATTTATAGGAAATCCCTATAATAAAATCCACTTTATGGGGAAGTAGAAACTTCCTAACTCCCATGTAGGCTGGGAATCCATATACTACCATTACATTTATATTATTTGCCTCAAATTTTTGCACCAATTTTTTTGATTAATGTATTATTTACCATAGAGCTATAATATGTAATTGCCACCCAAAAACCATGTTTTTTTTAAAATGCTTTGAACTTTTATACCATCTTAGATAATCTTCAATATTTGTAAAAAAATTTGTCAGAGTAGGGATGAGCAATAAAAAATTTTTGGAAGTATTTCAGGCTTTTTATATGATATCTTTACATTTAATTCTTTGTTTAGGACATATTTTAATAAATTTTCAGTGTTAGATGGAGATGGAAACAAAAAAATATTTTATTATATTATTATCAAATATTAGTCTTTTTTTTCAGTAAAATATCCA
>BBBM01000048.1 GCA_001311565.1 Desulfothermus okinawensis JCM 13304 | reverse complement strand
CTTATAATTTCTTCTGCTACTGTTGTTGGTACCTTTTCATAATGATCAAATTGCATTGTAAAATTGGCCCTACCCTGAGTTAAGGTCCTTATTACTGTTGAATAGCCAAACATCTCCTTCAGAGGTACATAAGCTCTCACAATTTGGGTACCTAACCTGGATTCCATACCCAATATCTTTCCCCGCCTACTGTTTAAATCTCCCATAACCTCACCCACATATTCTTCTGGACAGAGAACTTCCACTAACATTATGGGTTCTAATATTACAGGCGAGGCCTTCAAACATGCGTCCTTTATTGCCATTGATCCAGCTACGTAAAAGGCCTGTTCAGATGAATCCACCTCGTGATATGACCCAAATACCAAATTGACCTTAAGGTCAATTGTAGGATAACCTGCCAGGACGCCACTGAGCAAGGCATCTTTAATGCCTTTATCCACAGCCGGTATATATTCTTTGGGTATTACTCCACCTACTATGGAATTTTGAAATATGTACCCTTCACCAGGCGCTGGCTCAACTTCAATAACCACGTGTCCATATTGTCCCCTACCACCAGTTTGCTTAACAAATTTAGCTTCACTCTTGGCTGGCTTAGTGATGGTCTCCCTGTAAGCCACCTTTGGCTGCCCCACATTGGCATCTACCTTAAATTCCCTGATCAATCTATCTACAATAATTTCTATATGGAGTTCACCCATTCCTGAAATAATTGTCTGCCCCGTTTCCTCGTCAGTCTTTACCTTAAAGGAAGGATCTTCTTTTGTCAGCTTGGCAAGTGCAGAAGACAAATTATCCCTATCTGACTTTGTCTTTGGCTCTATGGCCACATCTATTACTGGTTCTGGAAAATCAATGTTCTCAAGTACAACTGGGTCTTTGGGATCACACAGGGTATCGCCTGTGGCAACAGTTTTAAGGCCAACAGCAGCTACTATATCCCCTGCCCAAGCCTCTTTTATCTCCTCTCTCTTATTTGCGTGCATCTTAAGGAGCCTTCCAATTCGCTCCTTCTTCATATTTGTTGTATTTACAAGGCTCATTCCTGTTTCAATGTGGCCAGAATATATCCTCAAAAACGTCAAATGCCCAACATAGGGATCTGTCATCAATTTAAAGGCAAACGCCTTTAAGGGGGCATCATCTCTACATTCACAAATTACCTTTTCATCACTGTCTGGTCTAAGTCCCTCAGCTGGTGGTAAATCCACTGGTGAAGGCAAAAAGTCTATAATTCCGTCTAGTAGGGGTTGTATACCCTTATTCTTAAAGCTGCCCCACAAAAAACAGGACATATCTTCAAATTTATTGTACTTTTCCGAATTGCCTCAGTTAACCTCTCAGTAGGTATTTCTTCTCCTGATAAATAAAACTCCAGCAACTCATCGTCTTCTTCTGCAACTGCCTCCACTAAGTGAGATCTCCAATATTCTGTTTCCTCCACTAACTCCTCAGGAATAGTCTCAGAATAAGTCTTCTTCCCTAGGGTCTGTTCATCAAAGTACAGGGCCTGACCGTGAATTAAATCTATGACCCCAATAAAATTTTCTTCTTTACCTATGGGTATCTGGATAGGCACAGGCTTGGCCTTGAGTCGTTCCCTTATCATGTCCACAACCCTAAAATAATCTGCCCCAACCCTATCCATCTTATTGACAAATGCAAGCCTTGGCACCCTATATTTATCTGCTTGTCTCCATACTGTCTCAGATTGTGGTTCAACACCACCAACCGCACAAAATACAGCTACTGCGCCGTCCAATACCCTTAAAGACCTTTCCACTTCCACAGTAAAGTCCACATGGCCCGGTGTATCAATTATGTTAATCCTATAACCTTTCCAAAAACAAGTTGTTGCAGCAGATGTTATGGTTATACCCCTTTCCTGTTCTTGGGCCATAAAGTCCATAATGGCTTCACCATCGTGAACTTCCCCTATTTTATGAGACACACCGGTATAAAAGAGGATACGCTCTGTAGTTGTAGTCTTCCCTGCATCGATGTGCGCCATAAAACCAATATTTCGCTGCTTCTCAATAGGTACTATCCTTCCCACATTTCACCTCAATAAAAAAAATTTCAAAAACTGACCCTTAACTTACCACCTATAGTGAGCAAAGGCCTTGTTGGCTTCCGCCATTCTATGGGTATCTTCTTTCTTCTTTATTGCAATACCCCTATTATGATAAGCATCGGTAAGCTCTGCACTGAGCCTCCGTACCATACCTTTCTCTCCACGGCTCCTGGCCGCTCCAATCAACCACCTAATTGCCAAAATGAGCTGCCTGTGGGGAGTAACTTCCACTGGAACCTGATAAGTGGCCCCACCTACTTCTTGGCTTAACCTCAACCTCGGGTTTCACATTATTAAGAGCCTTCTCAAAGGCAGTCAAAGGCTCGTCTGATGTATTCTTTGCCAGCTCTTCCATTGCCTTATAAACTATCTTTTCAGCAACACTCTTTTTCCCATCCCTCATTACACCATTGATAAATTTGGCTACCAACTTACTCTTATACCTTGGGTCTGGCAAAATTTCTCTTTTAGGTACAGGTCCTTTACGAGGCATATCTTACATCTCCTTAAAAAAACTATTTTGGTCTCTTTACACCATATTTAGACCTACTCTTTCTACGATCCTGAACTCCTGCAGCATCAAGAGCGCCACGAATAATTGTATAACGCACACCAGGAAGGTCTTTAACACGACCACCCCTAACCAACACAACAGAGTGTTCCTGCAGATTATGGCCTTCTCCTGGGATGTATGATGTAACTTCTATACCATTTGTTAGTCTTACCCTTGCCACTTTTCTAAGGGCAGAATTTGGCTTCTTTGGAGTTGTGGTGTAAACTCTAACACAAACCCCTCTCCTCTGGGGACATCCCTGCAGTGCCGCCCTCTTCTTTGAAGACTTAACCTTTTCACGCCCTTTCCTAATAAGTTGATTTATCGTGGGCATATACCGCCTCCTTCAAACTATTATATCAATAACAACCAACAAAAATATGTGTTCAAAAGATGTTTTACGTAGCCTATTTTTTTATAAGCTGTCAATCAAAGAAATTCAAGGTTTAATAAATACTTAATACTCTTCCTCTTGACTCCACAATTCTTTTTTTTAGTTCGTCTAGGAATAATTCGGGATTTTCTGGTTGTTCAGGTACTTCTATTTCAATATCTAGATATGATCTAAATCCCGTTCCTGCTGGAATCAATCTTCCAACAATTACGTTTTCTTTAAGTCCCCTTAAATAATCCACCTTTCCCTCTAAGGCAGCCTCTGTCAAAACCTTCGTGGTTTCCTGGAATGAAGCGGCTGAGATAAATGAATCTGTGGACAATGAGGCCTGTGTAATACCCAAAACCAGGGGCTCAGCAACTGCAGGCTTTAGTCCTTTTTCTACTGCCTTCATATTTTCTTCTAAAAACTTGTGTTTTTCTACATGTTCGCCAATTAGGAAGTTGGTATCGCCAGGATCAACAACATTTACTTTCTTAAGCATCTGACGGACAATTATCTCAATGTGTTTATCATTTATATTTACGCCCTGGTACTTATACACCTCTTGTATCTCATCAACCAGATATTTTGCCAAGTATTTTTCGCCCTTAATTTTTAGTAGGTCATGGAGTTCTGGAGACCCTTCCGTTAAAAAAATCTCCAGCCTTCACATAATCGCCTTCCTGTACAAGTATGTGTCTTCCCTTTGGAACCAGGTACTCTTTGGAATCACCAGTCTCTGGAGTGACAATGATCCTACGTTTACCCTTGATATCTGGACCAAAGCTGACCACTCCATCAATTTCTGATATAATGGCCATTTCTTTTGGTTTTCTTACCTCAAAGAGTTCTGCTACCCGTGGAAGACCACCAACTATATCCTTAATTTTTGCAGTTTCCCTTGGTTTTCTCGCTATAATATCCCCAGCATATACCTTTTGACCTTCTTCAACCATTAGAATAGCACCAACTGGCAAATAAAATACCGCATCTAGTGAAGAGTTAGGCCTCTTCTTTACCTCACCCTCTTCATTTACAATAGATATACTTGGCCTATAATTGGTTGACCTATATTCCACAATTGTCTTAGTGGCCTTATTAGTGATTTCATCCACCTTTTCCTCGTAAGTCATTCCCTCTACAATATCACTGTAGTGAACTACACCGTCAACATCCACAATGAACGGCTCTTGGAAGGGATCCCACTCAGCAATTAACTGTCCTTTCTTTACATCGTCACCCATATTCACATGCAGCCTTGCCCCAATGGGAAGAGTATATCTCTCACGTTCTCTACCCTGTTCATCCACTATTCCAATTTGTCCGTTTCTGCCAATAACCAAGAGATATCCTTGCCTATTTTTAACCGTCCTCACACCATTAAAGGTAATCTTCCCAGAATAGCGAGCCACTATGGAAGACTGTTCTATCTCTTTAGACGCGGTTCCACCAATGTGAAAAGTACGCATGGTAAGCTGTGTTCCAGGCTCACCAATAGATTGTGCAGCTATAATACCAACGGCCTCTCCCACATTCACAAGGTGTCCCCTGGCCAGGTCCCTACCATAGCAATAAGCACATACACCCCTTTTGCTCTGACAGGTTAATACCGATCTTATAATTACAGAATTTATCCCTACCTCATCAATTAATCGAGCCTTTTGTTCATCTATCATGGTGTTTGCAGGGACCAATACCTCTCCTGTTTCTGGGTGGAGGATGTCCATAAGGGCTATCCTGCCGAGAATTCTGCTGTATAGCTTTTCCTGTACTTCTCCTGGTTTAACTTCCCTAGTAATTTCAATACCATCCACTGTTCCACAATCCAGTTCAGAAACTATGACATCTTGAACTACATCTACCAATCTCCTGGTTAGGTAACCAGAATTCGCAGTTTTAAGGGCTGTATCTGCAAGACCTTTTCTGGCACCATGTGTTGAGGTAAAGTACTCCAACACTGATAATCCCTCTCTGAACGAGGCAATAATTGGAGTTTCTATGATCTCACCAGAGGGTTTTGCCATAAGACCCCTCATACCAGCGAGCTGCCTCATCTGATCGGGGTTACCCCTTGATCCTGAATGGCTCATCATGTAGATTGGATTTAAACTGTCATTTTCCACTTCTTCGCCTGTTTTGGGATTTACCAAAATATCCTTGGAAATCTCCTCCATCATCATTTTGGCAACTTCGTTAGTGGCCTTAGTCCAAACATCAACAACTTTATTATATCTTTCTGTCCTGGTGATTATACCTTCTCTGTGCTGACTTAAAATCTCTTCAGCTTCACGCCTTGCTGTTTCAATTATCTCTTTTTTTCTTTGAAGGTAGTTTAAGGTCCTTAACAGAAATAGTTACCCCTGCCCTAGTGGCGTATTCAAAGCCCAAATCTTTTAACCTATCACACAAAATCACTGTGGCCTTGGTACCAGCCCGATGGTATGCCTCAGCAACTAAACGGGCGATACTCTTTTTATTCATAACACAATTAACCAGATCAAAGGGCACCTCCTTTGGCAAGAGTTCTCCTATGAGGACCCTTCCTGCACATGTCTCAACCAACTTTCCATCCATTCTCACCTTTATCTTGGCGTGGATAGAAATAACACCAGCATCATATGCGGCAATTACCTCCTCAGGATCTGAAAAAACCTTACCCTCTCCAGGTTCAAAGGACCTGATAAGGGACATAAAATAGAGTCCCAAAACTATGTCCTGTGAAGGCAGGATAATGGGTTCACCATTTGCTGGGGACAAGATATTGTTGGTTGACATCAAGAGTACCCTGCACTCAATCCTCGCCTCAATGGATAGAGGAACGTGCACAGCCATTTGGTCACCATCAAAGTCTGCATTATAAGGGGTACATACAAGGGGATGTAGCTGTATTGCCTTACCTTCCACAAGCAATGGCTCGAATGCCTGAATTCCCAGCCTATGTAGTGTAGGAGCCCTGTTTAACAGGATAGGATATTCTTTAACAATCTCTTCCAGTACATCCCATACAACTACTTCTTCCCTTTCCACCATCCTCTTAGCACTTTTAATGGTCGAGGCATGACCCCTTTCTTCTAATTTCTGATAAATAAAGGGCTTAAACAGTTCCAAGGCCATTTTTTTTTGGAAGACCGCATTGATGAAGCTTGAGCTTTGGACCAACAACAATTACTGATCTCCCTGAATAGTCAACCCTTTTTCCAAGTAAATTCTGCCTAAACCTCCCTTGCTTCCCCTTTATCATGTCACTCAGTGATTTTAAGGGACGTCCATTCGTACCTGTGATTGCCTTACCTCTTCGACCATTGTCTAAAAGCGCATCAACCGCTTCCTGAAGCATCCTTTTCTCATTTCTGATAATAATGTCAGGCGCCCCTAACTCTAACAATCTCTTTAACCTATTATTCCGGTTAATCACCCTTCTGTAGAGATCGTTTAAATCACTTGTAGCAAACCTACCCCCATCTAAAGGAACTAAGGGTCTTAGATCTGGAGGAATAACAGGCAGTGCTTCTAAAATCATCCATTCTGGCTTGTTTCCAGATTCTAAAAAGGCTTCAACTATCTTTAGTCTCTTAGTTATTTTCTTCTTCTTATTGACAGATTTTGTACTAAGCGTCTCTTGTTTTAATTCCTCTTTGAGCGTTTCTAGATCAATTTCCTCTAGAAGCTCTTTTATGGCCTCGGCTCCCATGCCCACACGACAGGCATCTTCTCCATATTTTTCCAGAACCTGAACATATTGGTCCTCTGTTAAAAGCTGTTTCTTTTTTTAAAGAAGTCTCTTTTGGGTCTATAACCACATAAGACTCAAAATAGAGCACCTTTTCCACCTCTGCCATGGTCATATCCAACAGAACACCAATTTTAGATGGAACAGATTTTAAGTACCAAATGTGTGCAACAGGAGCAGCGAGTTCAATGTGGCCCATTCTCTCCCTTCTCACTTTAGAAGAAATAACTTCAACACCGCATTTCTCACATACAATCCCCCTGTGTTTCATCCTCTTGTATTTTCCACAATTACACTCATAGTCTTTTACAGGCCCAAAAATCTTTGCGCAAAAAAAGTCCATCTCTTTCAGGTTTAAAAGTCCTATAATTTATGGTTTCAGGCTTTTTTTACCTCTCCGTAAGACCATTCCCTTATCTTTTCCGGGGAGGCCATAGATATTTTTATTCCTATTAAATCCTGCGATGTTACCTGAACATCTGTGCCACTTTGCATTGTATATAACTCATCTAAAGACATAATTTTTTTCTTCTCCTTGAAAAAAAGTTTTATTTCAAGGGACTTAATAACTTTTATTTAGTCAACTATATCGGCTTTTTTTCTTGAAACCCTGTTTTTTTTCCTTTTATCCACTAAGAGCTCAACATCAAGGGCCAGGGCCATGAGCTCTTTTACTAAAACATTAAATGACTCTGGCATAGCTGAAGTTAGATAATTTTCTCCACGAACAATATTCTCATACATCTTTACTCTGCCATGTACGTCATCGGACTTAACAGTTAAAAATTCCTGTAATAAATAGGCTGCCCCATAAGCCTCCAGGGCCCAAACCTCCATTTCACCAAGCCTTTGTCCTCCAAACTGGGCCTTCCCACCAAGGGGTTGCTGGGTTACCAGAGAATATGGACCTGTTGAGCGGGCGTGAATCTTTTCATCAACAAGGTGATGTAGTTTCATCATATACATATAACCCACAGTCACAGGACTATAAAAAGGCTCACCAGTCCTTCCATCGTATAGAACAACTTTACCGTCAGATGGAAGCCCTGCCCTTTTTAATAAATTCCATATTTCTTCTTCACTGGCACCATCAAAAACAGGGGTCTTGGCTTCTATACCCCGTTTAAAAGATTTTACCTCTTCTATAAACTCATCATCACTCATCTCGTCTATAATTGTATTAATCTCTTCTGAATCAAATACTGCCATTACTTCTTGTCTTAGTTTATCAATGTCAACTGCCTCTTTAGCCATTTCAGCCAGTTGTTCTCCCAGTTCCTTCAACCCCCAACCAAGGTGGGTCTCCATAATCTGCCCTATATTCATTCGAGAGGGAACACCAAGAGGATTTAGGACAATATCCACAGGTCTACCATCCTTAAAAAAATGGCATGTCTTCTTCTGGCAAAATGCAGGAAACAACACCCTTGTTACCGTGCCTTCCGGCCATCTTATCTCCCACGCTGATTTTCCTCTTAATTGCAATATAGACCTTTACCATTTTTATAACACCAGGAGGCAGATCGTCGCCTCAATAACTTTGGCACGCTTTTTCTCGTACACACCCTGAACAAATTCAATTTTTCTATTGTATTCCTTTAGTATCTCATCTACCTGCTCATTTACTTCTTTACTTCCAAAGGCACCCTTTAACTTCTTTAGAGGAATGGACTCAAATACAGACTTTTTTTAAGGGTTTATTAGCCTCAGCCCATACCTTTCCCTTTTCCTGTTTAACTATGGTCTTAGATAGATTTTTACCCTTAATTATATTCCATAATTTTTCCCTAATAGCAGATGTTATTCCCTTTATGTGTAGTTGTTCCTTTCTATCTATCTCTTTTAACTCTTCAGCTTCGATCTGTTTACTCCTGTCATCCTTTTCAGTGGACCTTCTATTGAATACCTTGACATCTATTACTGTTCCTTCAATTCCTGGAGGCACTTTTAATGAGGTGTTTTTCACATCCCTTGCCTTGTCCCCAAAAATGGCCCTAAGTAATCTTTCTTCTGGTGTTAGCTGTGTTTCACCCTTTGGAGTAATCTTTCCAACAAGGATACTATCAGGTTTTACTTTTGCACCAATCCGAATGATACCACTTTCATCAAGATCTTTTAGCATGTCCTCACTTACATTTGGGATATCCCTGGTAATCTCCTCTGGTCCTAATTTTGTATCTCTAGCAACCACTTCAAATTCCTCAACATGGATAGATGTAAATACATCATCTTTTACGCACCTTTCAGACAGCAAGATGGCATCCTCAAAATTGTATCCACCCCAGGGCATAAAAGCCACTATCAAATTCTTTCCAAGGGCTAATTCTCCATCCTTAATACAAGGACCATCCACCAAAATCTGCCTCTTGGAGATTTTATCCCCAATCTTTACAATAGGAATTTGATTATAACAGCTGTTCTGATTTGATTTTTGAAATTTCTCTAAGTCATAAACTTTTACTCCACATGTTTCAGGGGCATAAGACTCATCATAGTATCTTACTATAATTTTTTGTGAATCCACATATTCTATAACTCCATCTCCTTCTGCTAACAGACAATTTCCTGAATCCTTGGCAACTGTTGATTCCATACCTGTACCAACCAATGGAGGCTCACTTATAAGCAATGGTACTGCCTGGCGTTGCATGTTTGATCCCATAAGTGCCCTGTTTGCGTCATCATGCTCCAAAAAAGGAATAAGTGCCGAAGATACAGAAACAATTTGCCGTGGAGATATATCCATTAATGTTACCCGTTTTTTTATCAACTACAACAAATTCGCCTTGTTCCCTGGCTGGTACTTTGTCAGGGATAATGTTTCCCTCATCATCTATTAAATCTGTTGCCTGTGCTATTATCTCGTTCTCTTCTTCTTGGGCATCGAGATATACAATCTCATTAGTTACCTTTCCATCTACTACCTTGATATACGGAGTCTCTATAAATCCATATTTATTTACTTTTGCATAGGTGGTTAAAGAAACAATCAGGCCAATATTAGGGCCTTCAGGGGTCTCAATTGGGCAAATCCTTCCATAATGACTTGGGTGTACGTCTCTCACTTCAAATCCAGCACGTTCTCTAGTTAGACCACCTGGACCAAGTGCTGAAAGCCTCCTTTTATGTGTTACCTCAGACAATGGATTTGTCTGGTCCATAAATTGGGAGAGCTGAGATGTACCAAAAAAACTCCTTGACCACTGCTATAACTGGCTTGGGATTGATGAGATCATGGGGCATTAAGGTTGCCACTTCTTGTTGACTCATTCTCTCCTTAATAGCCCTTTCCATGCGGACCAACCCAATCCTAAACTGATTTTCTACTAACTCACCTACCGGTCTAACCCTTCTATTTCCAAGATGATCTATATCATCTGCTGGTCCATGGGTATCCTTTAATCGAATTAACTTCTTTACTGTTAGGAGAATATCTTCATTGGTGAGCACCCTTAAATCCATTGGCAGGTTGTGACCCAACCTTTTATTTAATTTATAACGACCAACTATTGATAAATCATAATAATCAGGATTTGAAAAAAATGTTATCAAAAAAAAGTCTTTGCCACATCAGGAGTGGGAGGAGAGCTCGGTCTTAGACGTCTGTAAATTTCCACTTGTGCGCTTTGCTGGTCAGTTGTTTTATCGATCTCCAAAGTCTTCAAGATGGAATCTGATATATCAACACCTTTTGTGTGAAAAACTTTAAGCAGATATTCACCCTTGTCAGATAATAGATCTATAAGTTCATGACTAATCTTATCACCTACACAGGTTAAAACCTCTCCTGTATCTTGATCAACAATATCCTGGGCAACATATTCCTCTTCAAGACTATGTGGATCTACTTCCAGCCACTGAACGCCCTTATTAACCATCACCGCCCACATGGCTTTATTTAATTCACTACCCTTATGAAATAGGATGTTCCCCTCTTTGTCATACACATCAGCAAATAACCTCTCCCTTCTAAAAAACTCCCTTTTTACTTGCCTGTATACCTTGTCTCCTAAAATTTTATATTGTTCAGTATCATAAAAGTAATTTAATATCTCCTCTTTGGTTAAACCCATTGCCTTAAAGAGAATAGTGGCTGGCATCTTTCTGCGCCTATCGATACGCACATAAAGTATATCCTTGTGATCAAACTCAAAGTCCAGCCATGAACCTCGCATGGGGATTATCCTGGCATTGTAGAGTACTTTTTTTGCTTGAGTGAGTTTTGCCACTGTCATGATCAAACAAAATACCTGGAGAACGCTGCAACTGATTTACTACTACACGCTCAGTCCCATTTATAATAAATGTGCCCTGTCTGTCATAAGGGGGAGGGTTCCAAAGTAGATATCCTGCTCTTTGATATCACGAATAGACCTAGTTTCAGTTTCTTCGTCAACGTCATACACAATGAGTCTCACCTTGAGTCTGATGGGCGCTTCATAGGTTAAACCCTTTATTAAACACTCAGTCACATCATATTTGGGTTCTCCGATTTCATAACTAACGTATTCCAAGCGCGCTGTTTTGTAAAAATCTTCTATGGGAAATACAGATCTAAAAGCTGCCTCAAGTCCTACATCCTCCCGTCTACTTGCGGGGGGTAAGTCCTTTTGCAAAAAAATCCTTGTAAGATTCCTTTTGAAGTTGTAAAAGATATGGCGTATCTAAAACTTCCTTTATCCTTCCAAACTTCTTTATAAGTCTTCCCATAATTTCACCTTAAATTTTTGAATTGGACTTTTTTTATACACTTTGATAAAATTTTTTTTAGTTAAGCTTTGCAACACACGGAGACCAGAACCGAACTCGGTTTGGAATGAAAACCACCTGGTGGGAAATCAAAAAGGGCAGCTTGGCCCCTGATCTAAAACCTAGCTGCCCCTTTATATTCTTCTGTTATTTAAGCTCTACAGTAGCACCAGCTTCCTCGAGCTGTTTCTTAGCTTCTTCTGCTTCTTCTTTGGATACCCCTTCTTTTATTACTGATGGCACCTCATCTACCTTGGCCTTAGCTTCTTTGAGACCTAAACCAGTTAATGCCCTAATGGCCTTGATCACTGCAATCTTATTGCCACCAATCTCCTTTAGTACTACGTCAAATTCTGTCTTTTCTTCTTCTTGGCTCCGCCTGCTTCTCCTCCGGGAGCTGCAACCCCGGCTACTGCTGCAACTGGAGTAGCTGAAACTCCAAATTTTTCTTCAAGCTCCTTTATGAAGTCGGCCAATTCCAACACTGTCATGTTTGAAATAAATTCAATTACTTGTTCCTTTGTAATTTCTGACATCTGATCCTCCTTAAAATATTTTTGGCTTTGGCTTAATTAACCTTCTTTCTGGTCTTTTATGCCTTGTAAGGCATATAAAAGTCCCCTTATTAAATTGGCAAACAGACATACAAAATTAGTTGGCACAGCATTCAATGTACACAACATCTGAGAAAGCAATTCTTCTTTGGAGGCAAGCTTTGATAACTGTTCAATTTTTGCCTCATCGAGCAATTGTCCTTCAAAAGCACCAAATTTAATTTTAAAATCCTTCTTTTTCTTTTTATATTCCCCAAGTACCTTTGCAGCAACAACTGGATCGTCATACCCAAATGCGAAGGCGCAATTCTCTTTAAGCTGATCACCCAAGATTTCAAATTCACTTCCCTTTAAGGCTATCTTGGCAAGGGTATTCTTTACAACTTGAAACTCCACACCCTTTTCCCTGAGCATTCCCCGGAGTGTCTCCATCTCTTCAACTGTAAGTCCTTTAAAATCTGTCACAAGAATGATATTTGCCTTTGTGACCCTCTCCTTTATTCTCTGAATTAACTCAGCCTTTTCTTGACGTGTCTTACTCACATCCACCTCCCCATGTATAGAGCCAAAGCCGGTCTCGGCAGGCAATTAAGGCTCACTGGCCACCTGCTGTCTTTGACTCTTATAATTTTTATTCAATATAACTAGTTATCTTAGTTGGTTCTATTTTTATCCCAGGTCCCATAGTTGTGGATATTGCCATACCTAGAAAATATGCCCCTTTTACAGTCTGGGGTTTTGCTTTATTAATACTGTCTAACAAGGCCTGGATATTCTCCTTTAGTTTCTCAAGTCCAAAGGATACTTTACCAACCGGGGCATGGACAATACCTGCCTTGTCAACCTTATATTCAACCATTCCTTTTTTTGAGCTCAGATATTGCCTTTCCTATATCAAAAGTGACAGTTCCTGTCTTTGCATTGGGCATGAGCCTCTTGGGCCCAATATCCTACCCACCTTCCCAACCTGAGACATCATATCAGGGGTTGCAACTGCCTTATCAAATTCAAGCCATCCTTCCTGAATCTTCTGAACTAAATCTTCTGCTCCCACAAAGTCAGCACCTGCTTCTTGCGCTTCCTGTTGCTTCTCACCTTTACAAAAGGCCACAACCTTTATCTCCTTACCAAGACCGTGGGGTAATGCAATCCCTCCTCTGACCATTTGATCTGAATATTTAGGATTAACGCCCAGCCTTACAGCAACGTCAACTGTCTCATCAAAAGACGCATAGGCTATATCTATGGCAAGCTTAATTGCTTCATCTAACTCGTATTTCCTATCCCCTACTTTTTTTCTTTGCTTCTAAATATTTTTTTTCCTCTTTTTGCCATAACTAAACTCCACTATTTAACAACTTCTATACCCATAGAACGGGCGGTTCCCATTATTGTCCTCACAGCAGCATCAAGGTCACTACAATTTAGATCCGGCATTTTGATTTTGGCTATTTCTTCCACTTGCTGCATTGTAACCTTACCAACAATATCTTTCTTTGGTTCGCTAGATCCTTTATCTACCTTAGCTGCCTTCTTTAGCAAAACAGATGCAGGTGGAGTTTTAGTGATAAATGTAAAGGACCTGTCTTGATACACCGTAATAACAACTGGTATAATCATGCCCTTTTGATCAGAGGTCTTTGCATTAAAGGCCTTACAAAATTCCATAATATTTACCCCGTGCTGACCTAAAGCAGGCCCCACAGGTGGCGACGGATTAGCGGATCCAGCAGGAATCTGCAACTTGATTTTTGCTATCTCTTTCTTTGCCATAACATCCTTCCTTCACTTCTGGATTTATCCTCGCACCAGAGGGTGTATATCCTAAGGTGCTAATTACTGTGTCTTTGATACCTGGACAAAGTCCAGTTCCACCGGGGTAGACCTTCCAAAGATTGAAACAGTTACCTTTAGTGTGCCCTTGTCTTGATTTACTTCTTCTACATATCCATCAAAATTTGCAAATGGCCCATCTATTACTAGTACCCTGTCACCTGGGTGAAAATCATATTTAGGTCTTGGCTGTTCCTGTCTTTGCTCTATTAACCTAAGCAGTGCCTCTGCTTCAGAGTCCTTTAAGGGTACAGGTCGGGTCCTATGACCAATAAAACCAGTTACCCTGGGAATTTGTCTCACCATGTGCCAGGACTCATCAGTCAAAATCATCTTTACCAAGACATAACCAGGATAAAATTTTCTGGTTGTAGTCTTTTTCTGCCCCTTCACCATCTCAATTACCTTTTCAGTAGGAACAACCACATCTTCAATATAACCCTTTGCCTTACCCTTTTTTTATCATCTCTTGTATGGTCTTCTCTACCTTGTACTCACAACCAGACAGGGTCTGTACTATGTACCACTTGGCTTGTTGCTTTTTTTTCTTCCATAGTCTCTACTTTAAATAATCAGGCCTTTAGGATAAAATGACTTGAATTATCTTAGATAGGAGAATGTCAACTATTCCAAGATACACTGAAACTATCAAGACCAAAACCAAGACAGAAGTACAGGTGGCCACAGTTTGCTTTTGTGAAGGATATGCCACCTTCTTCATCTCCACCTTGGATTCTTCAAAAAAACTCCTTAAACCTTTCAATGGGATTTTTCTGACCGTTTACTGACTTTTTTTTTATTTTTTTTCATAGGTACACACAAAAAAAATTGGCAGGCCAGGAGGGATTCGAACCCCCAACCCTCGGATTTGGAGTCCGATGCTCTGCCAATTCGAGCTACTGGCCTGCACTTAAAATTTATTATTTTGATTCCTTATGCACTACATGCTTACCACACTTTGGACAAAACTTCCTCAACTCTAATTTAGTTGTGTTCCTTTTATTCTTGGTAGTCGAATAGTTCTTTGACTTACACTCTGTGCAACGAAGCTGTATTTTAACCCTCATGTTATTACTCCAAT
>BBBM01000047.1 GCA_001311565.1 Desulfothermus okinawensis JCM 13304 | reverse complement strand
TCTTCCACTGTATACATAAAGACCTACATCTAGGTGGGTATTTAATTCTGTGTCATATCCAATTATAGATGAGCTCTTTACTTGAGACTTTTGCATTAGATAATCAAATAAAAGTCTTGTACCAGAACCCTGGTTTCTGTTTATAAAACGAACATTTTGCTTAGTTAAATCTTTTACTTCTTTTATTTGAAAGGGATTTCCTTTTCTAACAAGAAATCCTTGTTCCCTATATGCCAGATTTACAACTACCACAGGTGTGTCATTTAAATATTTTTTTAATAAAAGGTAGATTATACTTTCCACTTTTTGGTTCAAAAAGATGTGTTGCTGCAATAGTTGCTTTGTTTGAAGAAAGGGATATAAGACCTTTTGCACTCCCAATACTTGCATAAAAAAATTAATATATCTGGAAAATACTTTTTCGTAAAAATGGATATTAAATAGCTAAGGAAAGGATCATTGCTTCCAGCAATATAAATATCCTGCTTAGTCTTTACGCTTCTTTTTAGCCACTGATCAATCATTTCTTTTGGAAAAAGCCATTTTCCTGCAACCCTGGTTGCAGGAATAGCGCCCTCCTTTACCAGTTGATAAACTTTTTTTTTCATTTATTTTCAGGTAGTTTGCAACTTCCTTGGTGGTAAATAATATGGACATCTAAAGTTCCTATACCATTAAGACTTTATTTTTGTCTGGCCAACTTTTCCTGAATTAGATTTTTTTACTTTTTCACTATCAAGAGCAGTTTTAATATGTAGCCTTTCTCCATCTAAAACCATATTGGTGGAGGATTTAAAATTATATTTTTTTTGCCTCTTCTGAATCCATAGTATATATCTTTAAATCCAGTTTGTCCTTAAATATATCCTTCATTTCCTTGGCTATTCCTATAGCCATTTTACATGTCCTTCACGCTGGATTCCCACTGTGAAATACCTCTAATTTGATCATAACAACCTCCAAATTTATATTTAATTTGATGGTTAAATTTAGAAAATTATTAACTAACAATTAATAAGATGGATAAAAATTGTCAATATAGCAGTTAGTAATTATTTTTTTTAGAAAAAAAATTACTTTTAATATAAAAAAACTAACAAAAAAATCTTGACATAGTAGAATAAAAATTATTAAACAAAGTCTTATAAAAAAAATTATTGGATATTATATTCTATGATATCAATTAGATATAAAATTTTAATGAGTTATTTTATTTTTCTTTTTATCAGTTCTAATGTGTTTTGTTATACAATAAATACTAAAAAATCGCCAAAAATTACATTTTTGGTCTATTTTTAAAATTTAGATATGAATATCAAAATAATTTTAACTTAAAGTCTTAATAAAGTTTCCTAAAAATTTTTTTTGAAAAAAATTTATAGAAGGTAACTAGTATGTTAAAAAAAAATAAAAAGATTATTTTTTTGTTTTTCTATTTCTTATTTTCATTTCTCCTAATTTGGTTTACGCCAGAGATAAGATTATTTTAAAGGTCTTTCATGCTGGCAGCTTATCTGTGCCATTTGCAAAAATGGAACAAGAATTTGAAAGAAAATATCCCTATATTGATGTAAGGCGGGAGATAAGTGGAAGTGTGAAGGCAATAAGAAAAATTACAGAAATACATAAACCTTGTGATGTAATTGCAGTTGCCGATTATTCATTAATTCCTCAAATGTTATTTGGAAAATATACAGATTATGTGAAACTCTTTGCAAGAAATGAATTAGTTTTATGTTATACATCAAGATCGCTTTATTCAAAAAAAATAAATAAAAATAATTGGTATATAATATTAAATAAGGAAAAAGTTAAATGGGGATTTTCAAATCCTAATGATGATCCATGCGGATATAGAACGGTCTTATCTCTTGGTTTAGCATCTATTTATTATAAAAATAAAGGAATATTAAATAATCTTTTAACTAAGAATACAAATATTAAGATTAAACAAGCTAAATATGGAGTACATTTTTTTTGCACCACTTGATATAAAGACAAGAAGAAAAAAAACTTTTTATAAGACATAAGTCAGTGGGACTATTGGGTCTACTTGAAAGTGGTGCTATTGATTATTGTTTTGAATATAAGAGTGTAGCCAAGCAACATGGACTTATGTATATAAATCTGCCTCCTGATATTAATCTTGGAAATATTCATTATATAAAATTTTATAAGAAGCAAAAATAACTCTATTTAACAAAAAGGAAGTTGAGGGAAAGCCAATTGTATATGGAATTAGTGTGTTAAAAGATTCAAAGCACCCTAAGGAGGCAAAGCTATTTGAAGATTTTGTTACAGGTTATAGGGGAAAAGAAATTCTTTTAAAATATAGTCAAACACCTATTTATCCAGCAAAGGTTATTTCAGCAAATCCTTTAAGATGTCAAAAGTGTAAGGCAATATATTTTAGTCCAAACAGATTGAGATTGGCTACAGGTAGTTCTGGAGAGCTTGGCCTTTTAAAGGTTCTTTCACAAGAATTTACAATAAAAAAAATCCAGTATCAATCTGTTGGATAAAACCAGATTCAGGTAATGCACTTAAATTGTTGCAAGATAGACAGGTTGATCTGGTTTTGGTTCATGCACCAGAGTGTGAAAAAAAAAGCAGTTTTAGCAGGATGGGCGTCAAAGAGGACATTGATTGGGTCATATGTTTAAAAATCTTTTTAGAAAATCAGTATGTATTTTGAGTATATTGACATTATTTTTTATAATTTCTCCTATTATTCACATTTTTATAAAAATATCAGCAAAATCTTTAATTTCCACACTTATAGATAAATCAGTGTGGTCTTCAATTTTCTTATCAATAGGTTGTGCTCTATCATCACAATTTTGGGCTGTATAATGGGTATACCTCTAGCCTATTTATTGAGTAAAAATAAATTATTAAAGGCAAACTCCCTTGTAGAAGGTATTATAAACCTTCCTGTTGCAATACCCCATGTTGCAGTTGGTATAGCTTTGCTTTCCCTATTTAATGACAGGACTCTTCTGGGATCCTTTTTTTAATAAATTGCATATTTCCTTTGTGGACACAGCATATGGAATTATAATAGCCATGTTATTTGTGAGTTTGTCTTTTATAATATCATCCTCTTTAAGTGGATTTGATAGTATTGAACCGGAGATGGAAATGGTTGCCCGGACCCTTGGGGCATCTCGTAGCTATACCTTTTTTCACATAACCTTTCCTCTAGCCTTTCCTTCAATTTTAAGGGGCGCAATTTTAGCCTTTGCCAGAAGCATTAGTGAGGTTGGAGCCATTTTGATTATTGCATATTATCCAAAAACAGCACCAATTCTTATGTATGAAAGGTTTGAAGAATATGGATTAAAATCAGCCAGACCGGTTACAGTGATTGTAATTTTGGTGTGTGTGGCTATTTTTTTCTATGTTAATGTATTTTAGTAAAAAAATATGCTAGACGTCAGTATTTTTAATAAATACACGGACAATTTTTGTCTAAAGGTCAGGTTTAGTGTAGGGAAAGATAGTTATAATATATTTCTTGGACCCAGTGGATCTGGAAAAAGTCTTACTTTAAAGGCTATATCTGGATTTGAGAAGATAAATAAAGGCTATGTGAAGTTGGAAGAAAGAGATATAACTAATCTCCCTCCAGAGAAGAGAAATATAGTTTATCTACCGCAAAATCTTGGCCTTTTCCCACACATGAAAGTTAAAGATCAGATTATTTTTCCTTATAAAGCGAGAAAAATTCCAGTTGATCTTCCTTTTATTTCTACAATAACAAAGGAGTTTAAAATTGATCATATTATGGATCGCTATACCAGGGAGCTCAGTGGCGGTGAATCTCAGAGGGTTGCACTTGCACGTTGCATTGTAACAAAGCCACAGGTATTACTTTTAGATGAGCCTTTAACTGGTCTTGATTTTCATCTGAAGATGAAATTAATGGCTTTTTTTAAAAGAAATAAAAAAAGAGTTTTTCCCTCACAATTATCCATGTAACCCACGATCCAATAGAGGCATTTTACCTGGGAGAAAATATATTTGTTATTGAAAATGGTAGATTAGAATTTACTGGCATTCCTGAGAATCTTTGGAATAATAGGAATGCGCTTTTTATCAAAGGTATTAAAGATCAGCTAAAGGAGTTTAGTAATATTATTCATTCCTTTCTATAAAATAAGCCAGATATTCCTGATTGCCTTTGGGTCCTTTAATTTTTGATGGAACGATTCCAGCAAGTCTGAAGTTAAATTTAGTTTTTACAAAATTGGTTATTTTATCTATGGCCTTTTGCTGCAAATTAACATCCCTGACAACTCCTTTTCCAACCTCTTTTTTTGTTTAGTTCAAATTGTGGTTTTATAAGACATATTAACTCTCCTCTATCTTTTAAGAATTGAACTGAAGGGGGAATCACTTTAGTTAAGGAGATAAAGGAACAATCTATGGTTACAATATCAACTTTCTCTCCAATAATATTGGTATCTATATATCTAATGTTAGTTTTTTTCAAGGTTTACTACCCTTGGATCTGTCCTGAGTTTATAGTGGAGCTGGCCATACCCCACGTCAACTGCATACACCTTTTTTTGCACCGTGTTGAAGGGCACAGTCAGTAAAACCTCCAGAGGAGGCTCCCACATCTAAGACGATTTTGTCATTAAACTCTATTTTGAATTCCTCTATGGCAGTAAGCAGTTTTATGCCTCCCCTGCTGACAAATCTCTCTGTATCTTTTAGAACGATTTTTTTCATCTACATCAATTAATTGCCCTGGCTTTTTTTATTGGTTCCAGGTAGTTTTTTTTTATAAATAAATGCCAGAGATGCCATGATAATCCTTTTGGCTTTTTCTCTACTTTCTACTAGTCCTTTTTCAACTAATAGCTGATCAGCCCTTGATTTATTTTTTTTACCCATACTTGAAATTTTTATTGCTCTAGGTTAGATAAGTTGCATACAATGAGAAGCCAGATATGATGAACCTTCTGATACCAGTTAATCCATAACCACACGAGGGTAAAGTGTTTTTTTGAAAAAAAATTTTTGTGTTGAATTTTTCCAGAGATAACTTATTGTATTTTTAATAAATAACAAGTTTAAAAATTTTAAAAAAAGGAGGAAGGCAAGATGGCTGTAAAGATAGGTCTGAATGGTTTTGGTAGGATAGGCCGTTATGTAACAAGGCTCCTTGCAAATGATCCAGATGTGGAGATAGTTGCAGTAAATGCCCGTGCGGATAACAATACCCTGGCCCATCTATTAAAGTATGATTCAGTTCATAGGAAATTTGATGGTGAAGTTATTCCAAATGATGAAGGTTTTTTTGTTAAATGGTAAACAGGTTAAGGTCACCAGAAAAGGGCCTGGTGAATGGGAATGGGGTGATCTTGGAGTTGATATTGTACTTGAGACCACTGGAAAGTTCAGGGATAGGGAGTCTTGTGAAAAACACCTTGCATGTGGCGCAAAAAAAGGTCCTTATTGGAGCTCCAGGAAAAAAATTCTGATATCACCATTGTAATGGGGGTTAATGATTCCAGCCTAAAGCCAGAACACAACATAATTTCCAATGCCTCCTGTACAACTAACTGTATGGCACCACCAACTAAAGTAATCCACGAAAATTTCTCTATTGTTCGTGGCCTTATGACCACTGTGCATTCTTATACAATGAGCCAGAGGATTTTGGATGGTTCCCACAAGGATTTAAGGCGTGCAAGGGCTGCGGCAATGTCCATGATTCCCACAACAACTGGCGCAGCAAAGGCAGTTACAGAAGTTATCCCTGATCTAAAGGGAAAGTTAAATGGCATGGCTATTAGGGTTCCCACTCCCAATGTGTCTTTAGTGGATTTGACAGTTGAATTGGAAAAAGAGGTAAGTAGGGAAGATGTAAATAATGCTCTTAAAAGCGCCTCTCAAGGTGAACTCAAAGGTATAATGGACTATACAGAAATTCCCCTGGTTTCTGTAGATTATGTGTCTACATCCTATGCAGGTATAGTAGATGGGTTGCTCACTGAGGTCATAGGGGGGAAGCTCGCTAAGTTGATTATTTGGTATGACAATGAATCTGGCTTTTCAAATCAGCTTGTAAGACTCACCAAAAAAAGTAGCTTCCATGTTATAAAGAAAGATTTCAAACAGTTAATTATAAGGGCAGGGGTTCCTGCCCTTTTTATTTTTTTTGCTGGAGGAAAACAAAAATGGATTTTGTGCACCTACATTGCCACACAGAATATTCCCTCTTAGACGGAGCCATAAGGATAAAAGACCTGTGTGAGAGGGCAGTAGAATTTGGTATGGACACAGTGACAATAACTGACCACGGGGCAATGTTTGGATGTCTGGAATTTTATCTTACTGCAAAAAAAATATGGCTTAAAACCCATTATAGGATGCGAAGTCTATGTTGCTCCAGAACACAGGACAAAGAAGGATGGCAGGTCCAGTGGTGAGATAGGTTATCACCTGGTGCTCTTGGCCAAAAACGAGACAGGTTATCATAACTTAATCAAATTGGTGAGTCTGGGATTTTTAGAAGGGTTTTACTATAAGCCAGGATAGATTTTGAATTACTTCAAAAATACAATGAGGGTTTAATAGCCCTTTCAGCCTGCCTTAAGGGAGAAGTCCCCTATGTGCTCATGAGAGACGGAATAGATGAAGCTATCTCTGTTGCAAAAAAATATTCTCAAATATTTCCTTCCAGATTTTATTTAGAGCTCATGGCAAATGGTCTCGATGAACAAAAGGAGCTAAATGAAAGATTAATAGAGCTATCAAAAGCAACTAACCTGCCTTTAGTTGCAACTAATGACTGTCACTATTTAACTAAAGAAGATGCCCATGCTCACGATATTTTGCTGTGCATCCAGACCAATTCATGTTTTAATGATGCAAAAAGAATGCGTTTTGGTTCCATGGAATTATATTTTAAGTCTCCTGATGAAATGGCAAAAGATTTTTCTCATGTTCCCGACGCCCTTGAAAATACCCTGAAAATTGCCAGAGAATGTAAGGTGGAGCTTCAGCTTGGTGACCACCATTTTCCTGTCTATGAGCCTCCAGATGGTAGGAGCCTGGAAGAAGAGTTTAAGCGGTTGGCGAGGGAGGGGTTAAAAGAGAGGTTAAATGCCATTAAGTATCCTGTTAATGAAAAAAAATATTTTGATCGTCTAGAGACTGAGATAGATGTTATTTGTAAAAAGGGTTTTCCTGGATATTTTTTTGATTGTTCAGGACTTTATCACCTGGGCAAAGTCAAAGGGTATACCAGTTGGTCCTGGGCGAGGATCTGCTGCTGGTTCCCTTGTTGCCTATGCGCTCAAGATTACAAATTTAGATCCCATAAGGTATAATCTTCTTTTTGAAAGGTTTTTAAATGTTGAAAGAGAGAGTTTACCTGATATTGATGTGGATTTTTGCTATAATAGAAGGGAAGAAGTTATAAAGTATGTAACAAAAAAAATACGGAAAAACCAATGTGGCCCAGATAACCACCTTTGGTACCATGAAGGCAAAGGCAGTTGTCAGGGATGTTGGCAGGGCCCTTGGACTCAGCTATCAGGAAACAGACAAAATAGCGAAACTTATTCCAAATGAACTTAAAATGACCATTGATAAGGCCCTGGAGAGTGAGCCTGAGCTAAAAAAAAATGGCAGAAGAAGACCCAAAAGTAAAGGAGCTTATAGAGGTATCAAGACGTCTTGAGGGACTTTGTAGACACGCATCTACACGCTGCAGGGATAGTGATTTCTGATAAGCCCATGATGGAATATTTACCACTATATCTGGGGAAAAAGGGTGAAGTGGTCACCCAGTATGATATGAAGATGGTGGAAAAGGTGGGGCTTATTAAATTTGATTTTTTGGGGCTTAAGACCTTAACAGTACTCAGTGATGCAGTTAGGTTTGTCAAAGAAAATAGGGAAGACAATGTAGTTTTAGAAGAAATTCCCCTGGATGACCAAAAGACCTTTGAACTCCTTTGCAGGGGGGAGACAGATGGGGTGTTTCAGCTAGAGAGCTCTGGAATGCGAGATGTATTAATAAGACTTAAGCCTTCTTGTTTTGAAGATTTAATAGCATTGCTGGCCCTTTATAGACCTGGTCCCCTGGATAGTGGTATGGTGGATGATTTTATAGAGAGGAAACATGGCCGGGTTGAGGTAACCTATCCCCATCCCAAATTGGAGCCAATATTAAAAGAAACCTATGGTGTAATATTGTACCAAGAGCAGGTAATGAGGATTGCCTCTGACCTTGCAAACTATACCCTTGGAGATGGTGATATCCTGAGGCGGGCAATGGGAAAGAAAATACCAGAGGTCATGGCAGAGCAGAGGACAAAATTTTTAAAAGGTGCAAAAGAAAATGGGGTGGACGAGGATACAGCTAATTATATATTTGATTTAATGGAAAAATTTGCAGGATATGGATTTAATAAGTCCCACAGTGCTGCCTATGCACTGATCTCTTATCAAACCGCATACATGAAGGCCCACTATCCAGTGGAGTTCATGGCAGCCCTGCTCACTTCTGAGGTTGGGAATCCAGATAAGGTAATAACACACATAAATGCATGTAGGGACATGGGAATCCAGGTCCTGAAACCAGACATAAACAAAAGTTCTGAATATTTTTCAGTCCAGGAAGACGCCATATTATTTGGACTGTGTGCAATCAAAAATGTGGGGATTAATGCGGTCAAGGAGATCATAGCTGAACGTAAGAGAAACGGACCTTATAAGTCTCTATGGGATTTCTGCAGTAGGGTATCTTTGAGAAAAATTACCAAAAGGGTCTTGGAATATTTGATAAAAAGTGGTGCCTTTGATGGATTTGGTCATAGTAGAAGGGGCATGTTTGATAGTCTAGACAAAATAGTTGGTAAAGCCCAAAAAAAAGGCCAGGAGAAAAAAAAGGCCAAACATTTTAGAACCAACCCTTTTGGAATACACCAAGGGTGTATCAAGGGATATAATGGAAGAAGAAGAGAGGTTTTCTGATCTAAATATACATGAGTGGGAAGAGGATGAGAAATTGAGGTATGAAAAAGAGGCCCTGGGATTTTACGTATCTTCTCATCCCTTACTCAAATATAAAAATAAAATTAGACTGTTGGATATAACTTCAATTAAGAGGTGTATGGAACTTACCAGTGGTAGTGAAACAAATATTGCAATAATAATTACCTCAATTAAAGAGAAGCTCACCAAAAAAAGGTGATAAGATGGCCTTTTGTCAGGTAGAAGACCTGTCTGGTATCGCTGAAATGGTTCTATTTCCAGATATGTTTAAGAAGATAAAAAGGTATTTGGAAAGCGATACTCCCCTTTTTTGCAGGGTGAAAACCGACTTAAAGGAAATTGAGCAAACAGCATCAGATGGAGAAGGAAATTACAAGAAAATTAATTTTGTTTGCCTGGATGCAGAACTATTGGAACAGATAAAAGTAGGAGATGATAAACCCTTTGTAATTGAAGTTGAAAAAAAATTCATTAACCAATAAAAATCTTATGATTTTAAAACAGATAATTAAGAATAATCCTGGTACAAATCCAGTCCATTTAAGGGTGTTACTTAAAGACTCTATCTGTGAAATAAGGCTCGGTCCAGAATTTTGTGTTGCATTAACGGAAAAATTTGATAAGGAAATTAGCCATTGGAAAGACAAAACACGGTTTATCCCTTGAACAGGAGAGATTTTATATGAAAAAAAAATCCAATTTATAAGCTAAAGGTATCATCCCATTTTAGTTCTTCCCATCAACTAAGGAATTATAAAGGAAAGTGTGAGAATCTCCATGGCCACAATTTTATTGTGGAAGTAATTGTTAGGGGCAGTATGTTGGACAAGAAGGTGGAATACTTAATAGATTTTAAGATATTAAAAAAAATTATTGAATGAAATTGTTGATCCCTTAGATCATATCCATTTGAACAATTACCCTCCTTTTGATAAGATAAATCCATCCTCTGAAAACCTTGCAATGTACATTTATAAAGAGATGGCAAAAAAAACTTGAGCCATTTGAGAATGTGGAGATAGAACAGGTGGGTGTTGCAGAAAATACAGGATCCTGGGCCTACTTTATGGAAATGGAAGAATAGATATGAAAATAGTAATACAGCGGGTTAAATTTGCAGAAGTCATGGTTGAGAACAGATGTGTGTCTAGGATTGAAAAAGGCCTCTTTCTGTTAGTGGGATTTTCAAATAAGGATAAAGAGGTGAGAAACTCCCCGGTGTGGAACAAAATTGTAAAAAAAAATTCCAGATCTTAGGATTTTTCCAGATGAACAGGTAGATTTAATCTAGGTTTACTGGATATAGACGGAGAAATATTGGTAGTTTCTCAGTTTACCCTATACGGTGATATGAGAAAAGGTAAAAGACCCTCTTTTATAGATGCAGCTTCTTATAAGGAAGCCAGAGAACTGTATGATGCCTTTATAAAGGATTTGGAAAAAAATTGTCCCAGGACGGGTTAAACAGGGGATTTTTGGAGAAAATATGGAAATTAATTTGTGTAATTTTGGACCTGTAACCTTAATTTTGGATAGTGATTATATGTAATTATGATAAGTTCTATAAAAATAAAGATACTTTGTTCTAAAAAAAGATGAGTTTTTAGATAAAGCATTTAAGAAAGTGTTTTTTGAAAGGGATTCAGTTGAGATTAAATACAGTGAGGACTCAAATACTTTTCTGGAAGATTATTATCTATTAAAACCAGATATAATATTAGTCAATTCATACAAATTTTCCAATGAAGTTATAAATTATATTAGAGACCAGGCAAATGATTCTGATGTATATATATTGGTTATACTGGATGAATCAGAACTGGAAAAAAAAGGAAGATCTTTTAAACCAGGGAGCAGATGATTTTTTTAATAAGGCCTTTTTTTTGTGGTGAAGAGGAGATAGTTGCAAGGTTAAATGTAGCAAAGAGGCATGTGATACTATATAAGCAATTGACAATTGCATATAATCGTCTATCTAAAGAAATTGATACTGTTAGTATTTTGCAACAAAAACTTCTCCCTAAGTCAGTGGTTAAATTCCCTGGAGTGTTTATTGATTTTTTTTATGAACCCTCAGGGAGGGCCAGTGGTGACTATTTTGATTTTTTTTCCAGTGCAGGAAAGTATTTTAAGGACAGTAATAGCTGATGTATCAGGTCATGGGTCAAGGGCAGCCTTTATAATGGCCATGGTAAGGGCACTTGCTAGGATGTCAAAAAAAAATTTATATGCCCTTAGATGAGACAGTTAGTATAATAAATAATGAACTAATAGATGTAATAGGAGAAGATATAGATTTTGTCACTCTATTTGCAGCTGATATAGATATTAAAGAAAAAAAAATTATCATATATTAATGCAGGTCATTGTCCAGGGATGTTGATAACAAATGAAAATTACATAGAGTTATTGGAGGCAGATTTTAGTGTACTTGGCTTTTTCCCTCAGGAATTTAAGATAAAAGATGTGCCAATAAATAATGCAAGAGGTCTTTTGCTTGTAACTGATGGATATTATGAGTGGAATCTGGACAGGGATAATATTTGGGGATTTGATAATTTTAAAAAAAATTACTGGCAGAGATCTTTTGCAAGGAAAAGGAATTTTATTTGGATATGCTGGAAGACTATCTTAATAATTGTTTAGAGCTTCCTCCAATGTATAGGGATGATAGAAGTGCATTATGGCTTAAGTTTAAGAATAACAAATTATAAGAGGGGAGAATTGAAATGGAAACTTTGGATTTTAAAGAAGGGGAAAAGTACAATATTATAAAGTATTCAGGAGAGTTGACCCTGGATGTTGTTGAGGAATTGAAAGAAGAAATTATGAAATTTATTGACGAACATGGCAGTGATAAATCTATAGTATTTGACTTATCAGATATTCATTTTATGGACTCCTCTGGCATTGGGTTTTTAGTGCATTTAAACAATGTAAATAAAACAAAGAATGCAAAATTATATTTATTAAATCCATCAGGGGCAGTAAAAAAAGACATTATCATTGGTAAATCTTTTGAATTTTTTTTGAAATTATTGAAGATGAGGAAGAGCTATATGTGGATATAGATTAACTATGTGTAGAACTTGTTGATTTTCAGTGTCCGATTGTTAACCAGTTTTACTGGATAAGGTTATTCTCCAATAATTTTGATGAGTACCCTTTTTCTTCTCCCTCCGTCAAATTCTCCGTAAATAATCTTTTCCCAGGGACCGAAATCCATCTTTCCATTTGTTATTGCAATAACCACCTCGCGTCCTATAATCTGTCTTTTTATGTGTGCATCTGCATTGTCTTCTCCCACAGCATGGAGGTATACATTGTGCTTGTATTTTGTCACAGGTTCATGGGGAACTAATTCTTCTAGGAGGTCATCAAAATCCTGATGAAGGCCTGGTTCATCGTCGTTTATAAATACTGAAGATGTAATGTGCATTGCATTTATGAGCATAAGACCTTCCTTTATACCACTTTCCTTAACACATTTTTCCACCTCAGGGGTTATATTTACAAAACCCCTTCTGGTCTTGACATTAAGCCAAAGTTCCTTACGATAACTCTTCATTGCTAGTTCTCCATGAAAAATTGGTTTTTATTTTCTGAAACACTATTTATTTTTTTTGACAAGATAACTCAAAATCTATAGATGTTCTACTTCCAAACTTAATTAATAACTTTATACATTTTATTTTAAATGTGCAATATTGCAAATTTAAACCCCCTAGGAAATATTTTTACTGGAGGATAAAATGAATTTTAAAATGGTTGTTTTGGTAAAACAGGTGCCTGATACCTCAAATATAGTCGAGGATGCCATGAAGCCAGATGGCACAGTGAACAGAGAAGCCCTCCCTGCCATAATTAATCCTGAGGATTTATGTGCCCTGGAAGAGGCCCTAAAAATCAAAGACCAATGTGGTGGTTTTATTACGGTTATATCCATGGGACCTCCAAAGGCTGAGGAAGCTTTGAGATATTGTCTGTATATGGGGCAGACAGGGCCATACTTTTAAGTGACAGAAAATTTGCAGCCTCAGATACCCTTGCTACCTCATACTCCCTGTTTAAGGCAATAGAAAAATTGGGGAATTTTGATATAGTTTTTTGTGGAAGACAGGCAATTGATGGAGATACTGCACAGGTAGGACCGCAGGTTGCAGAGAAGTTAAACATAAACCAACTAACATATGTTTTTAATATAGTAGAGATAACAAAAGAATTCATTGTGGTAAAAAGGGATATAGGTGATGGTTATGAAATAGCTAAATCTCCACTCCCTGTGCTTCTCACCATCTCATCAAAGGCAAATGTTCCAAGACCACCTTCTGTAAAAAGGGCAATGGCCTATAAGGCTTTAAGGGCCACAAAGGAAAATGGTGATGGATTAATCCTTTTGTGGGATCATGAATCTATAGGAGCAGATCCCAATTTGTGCGGACTCAAGGGCTCAAAAACAAGGGTCAAAAAAAGTTGAGAATGTGGTGCTCAAGACATTTGATAGGAAGGAGGTTGAGCCAACTTATGAAGCCATATCAAAGCTCCTTAAAGACCTAATAGAAGACCATATAATTGGTTAGGAGGAATAGATGGAAAAAAAATGTAATGGTTTTTCTGGAATATAAAAAAAGGTAAACTCCAGGATGTGAGTATTGAACTCCTTTGTAAGGCAAGATCTCTTGCCAAAAATTTAGGCAGTAAGGTCTTGGGATTGGCCATGGGATATAATTTAGAGAAGTTAGCTGAGCTTGGGGAGTATGGAGCTGACAGGGTGATTTACGCATCCCATGAAGAGTTATATTTATATAGAAGCATTCCATTTGCAAAGGCAGTTATTTCTGCAATTTCACATTATAAACCCTATATAGTTTTATTTGGTGCCACTCCCATTGGAAGGGACCTTGCCCCTAGGGTGGCATCTAACTTACGTGTTGGTTTAACTGCTGATTGCACTGAATTAAAGATTGGAGAATATAAGGCAGGAAATAAAGTTTATAAAGACCAACTCCTTCAAATAAGCCTGCATGGGGCGGAAATATAATAGCCACAATTGTATCTCCAGAGTCCATACCTTCCATGGCCACTGTGAGGGAAGGGGTTCTTGCTATTGATAACGTTCATTCAGGAAAAAAAAGCAGATATAGAAGAATTTTCAGTAGATTTTGTGGGGTCAGATCTTGTAACTGAAATAATTGAACAAAAAAATAGAACAGAGAGATGTAAACCTTAAAGGAGCTAAGATCGTAATAGGTGCAGGCATGGGGGCTGCTGATGAAGGGTCAATGGAGTTGATTTTTGAATTGGCCAAGCTACTTAAGGCAGAGGTTGGTGGTTCCAGACCCCTTATTGATGCAGGTTTTTTTAAGTCCAGATAGGCAAATTGGTCAGACAGGGGTTACAATTAGGCCAAATTTATACATAGCTTGTGGAATTTCAGGTCAAATTCAGCACCTAGCCGGTATCATGAACTCAAAGAGGATTTTAGCCATAAATAAAGACAAGGATGCACCTATCTTTCAAGCGGCTCATTATAGCATTGTTGGTGATCTAAAGGATGTACTACCAATGATGATTAAAGGATATAAAGAGGTATTAAAGGGTGTTTAATTTCAGAGGAGGTTTTAGCTGTGCCTAATTTTTTTTAAAGATAACAGTGACATATTATTTTTGCTTGACAATATAGACATCTCGAGGATTGTCCTGCTGAAGGAAAAGGATTTTAAGGAAAAGGATGTATATGACTATGCCCCATCAAGTGTGGAGGATGCAATAGACAATTATAAAATAGCCCTTGATATATTGGGAGATATATGTGGAAATACTATCGCTACTCTGGCAAGGGATGTGGATTTAGAGGGGGCAAGATTTGAAAATGGAGAAGTGCATTATGCAAAGGGCACCAAAGAGGCACTTGAGAGGCTAAAACAGGCAGATTTTATGGGATTTACTATACCGAGAAAATATGGAGGTCTAAACTTCCCAAAGACTATTTATTCCCTGGCCATTGAAATGGTATCAAGGGCAGATGCATCCCTTATGAACCTGTTTGGACTTCAAGAGATATCAGAAACAATATATAGATTTGGGACAGAAGAACAAAAACAGAGGTATTTACCCAGGTTTTGCTCAGGTGATTATACAGGCGCAATGGCCCTGACAGAACCAGATGCAGGCTCTGACCTTCAGGCTGTATCACTAAAGGCAGCTCCAGGAGATGATGGTATATGGTATTTAGATGGGGTAAAGAGGTTTATCACCAATGGATGTGGGGACATAATACTGGTGCTTGCACGCTCAGAGCCGGGGGTTAAAGGTGCCAGGGGGCTCTCCCTTTTTATCTATAAAAAGGATGAACACATAAAGATTAGGAGAATAGAAGAAAAATTGGGCATACATGGCTCTCCAACCTGTGAGATAATGTTTACATCAGCTCCAGCAGAACTCTTGGGAGAGAGAAAATTAGGACTTATAAAATACACCTTTTCTCTTATGAATGGTGCAAGGCTGGCAGTTGCAGCTCAGGCAGTGGGGATAGCAGAAGCTGCTTATAGAATGGCTTATGAGTATGCCATGAGTAGGGTGCAATTTGGATCACCTATAATTGAGTTTCCCCAGGTTTATGAAATGCTTATTAATATGAAAGTGGACATAGAGGCAGCAAGAAGGCTTGTTTATTTTACCTCCAACATAGTTGATATAAAGGAATTATTGGAAGAAGAAATCACAACATCTAGGGACAAAAGCTTAAAGAAAGAGTTTAAGACTTATTCAAAATATGCATCTTTTCTCACTCCAATGTCAAAGATATTGGCAACTGAGATGGCAAATAGGGTAGCTTATGACGCTATACAGGTTCATGGTGGTGTTGGCTATACCAGGGATTTTGAGGTGGAGAGGGTGTACAGGGATGCGAGGATTACAAATATCTACGAGGGAACTACACAACTTCAAGTGAACGCAGCCATTGGCGGGGTTATAACTGGAGGGGTTAATACTCTTGGAGATGAACTCCTTGGTCAAATAAAGGATTCAAACTTAAAGGATGGGGTTTTGGAATTAAAGGAATATCTTGATAATTGTATAAAATATATAAAACAAATTGGGGATCCGCAGTTCCAAAACTACCACGCACGGAGGTTGGTAGAGCTTGGAATATTTTTAATTACTTCCTGTCTACTGGCTGTGGATGCTTCTAAGGACTTAAGAAAACAAAAGGTAGCAGAGATATTTTTAAATAGATCTATGGCAAAGGCAGAAGAATATAAAAAATACATCTTGTCAACTCCCCCATCAGTAGTTAATTTTAAAAATGAGATTTTAAGTGAGTAAACAAAAACTCTTTTTGGGGGGAGATATATGCTTGAGTTTTTTTAAAAAAGCCATTTTTGCGGGCCTTGGTAGTGTGGTTATAACCAAGAAAAAAGTATCAGAGGTTATGAAGAGATTACAGGAAGAAGGTAAGATTAGTGCTAAGGAAGCAGAAAATTTGACAAAAGAAATAATCGAAGTAGGAGAAAAAGAGTTTGAAACCTATAAGGAAGAGATAAATAATGCGCTAAAAAACTCTGTTAAGTCATTGGGTCTGGTGAAAAAAAAGAGGATTTGGCTAAAGCCATGGAAAAGATTTCTAAATTAGAAGATAGGATTGCTAAACTGGAAAATACCCTCTCTAAATGAATAGTATAAGGGATAAGGACAGATTGCCCTTATCCCTTAGTTTGGA
>BBBM01000046.1 GCA_001311565.1 Desulfothermus okinawensis JCM 13304 | reverse complement strand
AGAAGACCCAGACGGAAATAGGCTTGAGCTTAGACGAGATATTGGAATCCAGTATGAAATTGCTGAAAGATTAGGCATCTAATAAACTTGGGTTAAAAAAATGGCCTGTGCCACACAAATCAAGCACAGGCCATTTTTTTTATAAAAATTTCACCTTATATTTTTTTCAGAAAACAACAGGGATTATAGGAGAGTTTAGCCTGCCTAAGGCCCCTGTCTCCAAGGTCCTGTTCTCTATTTACATATATGTAATCCCTTGCACATTTCCTTAAAAAGATGGTATTTATTGCCTGATATACCCCTTTGTAAGTTGGACAGCCTTTCTCAAAGTGAATTACCAGAGTTTTGTCATCAACAGGCTCTGCAACAGTAAACGCAATTAGCCTATCTTCCACACAAATACCTCCTCCAATAATTCCATCTAATCTTTCCCAGACATCAAAAACCTTTAAAATAACATGGTTTTCCTTGATTAATATATCTTTATTATCGCAGTCCTTATAATAACACCAATCCACCTGAAAATTCTCTGCCTCCCTAATCCACCTACCATCTAAATGGACAAACTCATATTTGTATTGCTTCTCAAATTGGTTAAGTAAATTCTTTTTTTTTGTGAAACTTATTTCCTTTAAGCTCAATAAGTTCTTTAACATAATATATATAATCCCATTCATCCCTGTCTTCTGTTATCTCCACATTTGAAAAACATCTCTTCCAGGTATTGGCTAAGTGTTCAGGCACTCTTATAAACTCTTTATTTTTTTAAAAAGTCAGTGTATTTTATCCAGTCAATGGTGTCAAAGTCTCCAACAGGGGCCCAGAAGGAGGCCTCTGGTATATCCTGTCTTATCCACACAAGCGAATCTTCAAACAGAAACTTCAGACCATACACCTCTTGCCACCCCCAGACATTTAAAAAGGTATAGTCTGAAGATACCTGGGGAGTTGATCTCAAATACCTCTGATATAGATCCTTATACTCAATTTTTATTTCTCTAAATTTTTCCATAGGATACTTCCTTTTTCATTGCATAGTTACCCCAAATATTTCTAAAAAAAGATAATAGTCATAAAAATAGACTGTATTACCTGGGAACAGAGCATTGATACCCAAATTCCTGTGGGCTCCTTTAAAAGGACATGGCCCAAAAGGTATGCAAGGGGTACACGAATGAGCCAAACAGATCCCCCCACACAGATCATATTTAATTTTGTGGCACCAGCTCCCACAAAACTACCCCCAAAAATCATAGTAGTAACAGTAAAAGGGATAGCTATTATATTATATTTCAGGTAATTGACTATTTCAAGTTGAACACTTATATCATGACTCAATATAGCAGATACTGGATAGATAAATATCCACAAAATCAGACTCATAAAGGTAATAGATGTTATCCCAATTATCCATATCTTTTTTTGCCACATCCTTTGCCTGTATAAAATCTCCTTCACCAAGGAAGTGTCCAACTAATATGGATGCAGTCATATTAAATGCAAATGCAGGTAAAAATAATATGGATTCTATTCTTACACCTGCGGTGAATGCTGCAAGTGCAACTAGATTCTTGTTTGGCAAAGTTGCAGTTATGGAGAACAATATAACATATGCAAAATGCCAGAGTAACTGATTTAATCCAATTGGCCAGCTTACCTTCCACAAATAGGGGAAAAAGCTTTTTATCCATCTGTAATTTGGTATATATTTTTTTGATATCCATCTATCTGTAAAAAGAATTATATAATTCAACAAAAATCCAGATGATACAGATATAAAGGTGGCCCATGGCAGGCCCTTAAAACCCATTTTAGGAATACCAAAATAACCAAAACAAAGGGTAAAATTGAGTATTCCATTTAAAATGGTTACTGTCATTATGCTAATTAATGGCACATATACTTTTTTTTCTTGCCCTGAATATTGCATTTGACACAATAAACAAATAATAGACTGGGATAAGTAAGGTGTATATCTTTAAAAAAATATTTACAAATATGAAATATCTCTTTTGGTGTACCAAGTACTCCTGCGAGTTCATCTCTAAACAAAAGTCCCAAAATGCATAAAATAATACCAGCAACAAAGGAAATGGTTAGAGATAGGGCAGCATACCTTTTAGCTCTGAGTATTTTTCTGGCACCAATGGATTGACTTATAGTGGATACTGATCCATTTGCAAATGAAATTGCTACTATAAGTAAGAAAAACAAGATTTGGGTAACTATTCCCAGTGCCGCCTGGACATTTTTGTCTATTAGACCTGCCACATATACATCTAAAAAAAACCAATCCAGAAGTGAAAAAAACATCATTAGCAGCTGTGGCCAGGCCAAAGACAATATTGTCTTATATGGTGATTTTGAATCAATTTTCATATGTTAGATGGTAGATGGTAATTTGTTATATGGAGATCACATATAACAAATCGCTTTTGAGGATCATTTGCTAAAGCTCAGCCTTTTCGTATCCAAACTGCAGAAGATACATATCAGCAATTGTTAGGGCAACCATGGCCTTAATGACTGGAACTATTCTAGGGATGGCTGAAACGTCGTGTCTTCCCTTTATCTCAAGGGATACTTCCTGTCCCCTCTTGTTTATTGTCTTCTGGGGTATAGAAATGGAAGGGATTGGCTTTATTGCAGCCCTTAAAACTATTGGCTGTCCACTGGATATTCCGCCTAAAATACCACCTGCATTGTTAGATGTAAAACCTTCCTTTGTAATATAGTCATTATTCTGACTACCTGTTAAGTGTGCTGCATCAAAACCTGATCCTATTTCAACTGCCTTCACTGCTCCAATACTCATAACAGCGTAAGCTAGCCTTGCATCCAACTTATCAAAAACAGGCTCTCCCAGACCTGGGGGGACCCCAATTACCTGTACCTCCACAATGCCCCCAATGGAATCTCCCTGTTTTTTTACATCCTCAACGCGCTCTTTCCATAGATCTATTACAGAGGGGTCAGGGGCAAAAAAAAGGCAGTTCTTCAGCTGTTTGAGGAGCTATTACTTCAGCAGCAATACCACCAAGCTCCTTAGTGTATGACAAAAATTCTATCCCCTTGGTCTTTAAAAATTTCTGGGCAATTGCACCTCCAACCACCCTGGATACTGTCTCTCTTCCTGAAGCCCTACCTCCACCCCTATAATCTCTAATCCCATATTTTGCCTCATAGGTAAAATCAGCATGGCCAGGTCTAAATATGTCCTTTATCTGGGAATAATCCTTTGGTCTTTGATCTTCATTTTTTATAAAAATCCTATGGGGGTTCCTGTTGTATATCCTTCAAATACACCAGATAAGATTTCCACCCTGTCTTTTTCTTTCCTGGTAGTACTACCAGGTGTGCACCAGGACGCCTTTTATTTAGTTCGGCTTGTATGTCTTCTACGCTTAATTCAATTCCTGGTGGACATCCATCTAACACTCCTCCAAGTCCAATACCGTGGGATTCCCCAAATGTTGTAAGTCTAAAGACCTTACCAAAAGTATTCCCAGACATAAATTTATCCTCACTTGCTAAGCCAAATTTCTATTAATCTAGAGAGGGTCTTATCATCAAAAGAAGGTCTGTGGTACATGCCTTTGATTGATCTCTGTCTCCAACTTTCATACAGGATAATTGCTGCTGCAACTGATACGTTTAAACTCTCTACCATTCCCTGCATAGGGATATATAATTCATCTTTCACCAGTTCTACCAACTCAGGACTAAGCCCCCTGTGCTCATTTCCCAGTATAATTGCAACAGGCTCAGTTAAATCATAATCTGTAAGGGGTCTGGCCTTTTTGCTAAAGCCTGTCCTAATTATTCTGTAACCCTCTCTGGTTAAAGACTTAACCATTTCCCTTGGATCTGTGTGCTTTTCCCGCTCCACCCACTTTATTGCTGAGGCAGAGCTTTTTCTGCCAAGCTGGGGAAACTCTTCACTCGTGTAATACAGATGTATTTTATGTACGCCAAAGGCATCACAACTCCTTAGAATTGCAGATACATTGTGTGGATCATGTATATTGTCTATTATTAATGTGAGATCCTTCTGCCTCTTTGACAGAACTGAAATGACCTTTTTAACTCTCCTCTCTGTCCTCTGTCTCATTAGCTAATCTTACTCCCAGGATCTATTTCTTCATCAAAGGATAAAACCTTTAGCCCCTTTTTTTCATGAACAGCCAAAACCATACCCTCTGAAATTTCCCCACGAAGTTTTCTGGGTCTTAAGTTTGCCACAACTACCACATTTTTCCCTATAACATCATCTGGCTTATAGTAACTGGCAATCCCTGCAACAACTTGCCTCAAGCTCCCTTCTCCAAGGTCTATTTTAAGACATAAAAGTTTATCTGCATCTGGATGTTTTTTGGCCTCTACAACCTTGCCCATCCTTAAATCTACCTTTTGAAACAGGTCAAAATCAATATAATCTCCTTCTTTCTTTTTATGCTTAACTTCTTTTTTTCTCTTCCTGTTCCTTAAAGACCTCTTTTCTTGGAAAGAGGTTTAGATTTTTTTGGGAGCTTCTTAGAAATCTCCCAAGTACTAAAATCATCTATCTCTGTCCTGATGTTCAATTCTTCCACTTTAAAGGTTATGCCAATTGAGCTAAGCATCTTCTCACTACTTGAAGGCATAACTGGCCAAAGGGCAAGGGCTATCTTTTTAAGGCAAATGAGTACCACCCAGAGTACTGTATTTAATCTGTCTAACTCTTTATCCTTAAAAAGCGTCCAGGGCGCAACACTGTCTATATACTTATTCACTGACCTAACAAATACCATGAGGTTTTCAAGGGCCTCTGCACTGTTGAATTTCTCAAATGCTTCTATATACTTATTTAGGCAATTTTGTCCAAGTTCAATCAATTCATCATCTACCTGATGAGTATTTATTTTTGGATCAAGCATTCCTTTAAAATATTTATTTATCATGGACAGGGTTCTATTAAATAAATTCCCTATATCATTTGCAAGGTCAGCATTGAACCTCTCAATCATATTTTTTTCAGAAAAATTCCCGTCATGACCAAAGTGCATCTCCCTCATAAGGAAGTATCTAAAACCATCAACACCAAACTTGTCCTTTAAAGACAGGGGATCAACAACATTTCCAAGTGACTTGGACATCTTTGTCTCATCTACCTTCCAATAACCATGGACCTTAACCCTTTGTAAATTTCAATCCCCGCTGATTTTAACATTGTAGCCAGAAGATACCATGTGGTTTTAAAATGTCCTTGGCTATTATATGATATGCAGGCCAGAATTTTTTTAAACATATCAGAATCTGGCCAACCAATTGCACTCAAATAATTTATTAGGGCATCAAACCACACATAGGTGACAAAATTCTTATCAAAGGGCATTTCAATACCCCAGGTAAGCCTCTTCTTTGGCCTTGAAATACATAGATCACCTATGGGCTCTTTTAACATGGACAAAACTTCTTTTCTGTATGTATCAGGCTGAATAAAATCAGGATTGTTTTTTTATATGGTCTATTAGCCAATCCTGGTATTTGCTCATTCTAAAAAAATAGTTTTCCTCATGGATGTAAGTTGGAGGCTTTTTATGGTCTGGGCAGAGACCATCTACAAGTTCTTTTTCTGTGTAAAATCTCTCACACCCAAAACAATAATATCCCCCATACTCCCCAAAATATATATCTCCCTTATCGTACACAATCTGCAAAAACCTCTGGACACATTCTTTGTGGTATGGATCAGTGGTCCTTATAAACTTATTATTTTCAATACTTAGCTCAGGCCAAAGATTTTTAAATAGCGAGCTGATCTCATCAACATATTCCTGGGGCTTTTTACCCTGTGCCTCTGCTGCCTGGACTATCTTGTCTCCGTGTTCATCAGTGCCAGTCAGAAAAAAGGTCTCTTCCCCAAGGAGTTTATGTAATCTACAAACAGTATCAGCAAATATGGTGGTATATGCATGTCCAAGATGTGGTTTGGCATTCACATAATATATTGGAGTTGTCACATAAAATGTCCTATTCACCTAACTATCCCCCTTATGGATCAATTTTTTTTCAGCTTTTCTTTTTCTCTGTTTGTGATTTTTATTTTTTTCTTTTCTTCTCTATTGAATACCCATTTATCTCTTCAAGGGAAAAGGTATATTCTTCCTCTTCTGATAATTTCTGGAGCTCCTCTAAATCCTCATACTGAAAACTCTGAGACAGACCAATTGAAGATAGCTTTATCTCAGAAAAGGTGTTTGTTGAAAAAAAGGTATTCATAGTGGGAAAGGTCTCCCTTCCCCTGGGTTATCTCAAGCCACTCTGTTAGAGAAATCTCCTTCTCAATACCTGAACCAGTATCAACAATTAGAGAATCCCTGAAGATATTTGCCCTGAGTATCCTTATCTCCCCAAGTCTAGTATGGTATTTTCTTCCAATTTTTGGACAACGCCTCTGAAAATCAGTATACAGATCCCTCTCAAAATTCAGACAACATAAAAGACGACCGCAGGTACCGGATATTTTTGAAGGATTTAAAAAAAAGCTGTTGTTCCTTTGCCATCTTAATGGTTACTGGTTCAAATCTTTTTAAAAACAGCCTGCAGCAACAAATCCTGCCACAATTACCAACCCCACCCACCATCTGGGCTTCATGTCTAACACCAATCTGTCTAAGCTCTATCCTTGTATGGTATTGTCTAACTAAGATCTTTACAAGCTCCCTGAAATCCACCCTGGTGGGTGCGGTGAAGTAAAATATTATCTTACTCCTATCAAATCTCACCTCCACATCCACAAGCTTCATCTCAAGTCCCAGCTTTTCTATATTTTTCTTACAAAAGGAAGAGGCCTCTTTGCTTAAGATATTGTTTTCTTGTTCTTTGATAAGGTCTTCTTCTGTTGCAACCCTATCAATTGGTTTTATTTCTGATACATCAATGTCTTTTGGAGGGTTTTTGCGCACCACACAAACAACACCCAGTCCAATACCCTCTTCAGTGGACACTACTACCTTATCACCTTTTTTTCACTTTAAGGTGATCATTTACAAAAAAAATATACCTGTCCATAGTCTCTAAATTTGATTCCAACATAATTTCTCATATAAAAACTTTCCCAATTTCACTATATGTATAGTAGTATAGCGTTAGTAGTAGAGTTATATAATGAGAATAATATACCTGGATGTTTCCATCTATCCACTAACCATTCATATTCAATTACCAACCAATTCTTTCAACTTTAAAATAGCATTATTAAGCCCCTCGGGATAACTGCCACCAGCCTGTGCAAGGTCGTCTCTGCCACCACCTCCGCCTTTTACTTCCTTTGCTATCTCTTTTATAAGTGTATTGGCTGTAAATCTATTATGGAGATCCTTGCTCACATATAAAAGCATTGTAGCCTTTTCCTCGTCCCTTGAACAAAGGAGTGCTATTCCTGATTTTAACCTATCCCTTATACCATCCATTATATTGCGCATGGTTTTAACATCGCTTATATCAAGCTCTTTAACAAGGACATTTATCCCATTTATTTTTTTGACTTCATCTAATATATCATAACTTCCAGAAAACAGGCCTTTTTTTTGCAAGCTCTTCCTTTTCCCTTGTTAGCCTCTTTATCTCTTCCTGAAGCCCAATTACCTTGTCTTTTAATTTATCATAAGGTGCCTTTAGGTTATCTGATAAGAAATAGATGGTATCTCTAAGTTCTCTAACATAGGATACTGCATTTGTACCAACTACAGCTTCTATCCTCCTGATCCCTGCTGCAACCGATGTCTCATGTGTAACATAAAAACTCCCTGCCTCTCCAGTTGCATTTAAATGTGTACCCCCACAAAGCTCCTTTGAAACACCTAACACCTCCACTACCCTGACATTTTCACCATACTTTTCTTCAAATAGACCAATTGCACCTGACTTTTTTTGCTTCCTTAAAGGGAAGGGTCTTAACAACCACTTCCCTATTATCCATAATCCAGTTATTAACAAGCTCTTCTATCTTGAGAATCTCGTCTTTGCTCAATGGTTTTATGTGTGAAAAATCAAAACGAAGCCTATCTGGGGCAACATAGGATCCAGACTGTTTTACGTGCTCCCCTAAAACTGACCTTAAGGCTGCATGTAAAAGATGGGTGCATGTATGGTTTCTGGCAGTTGCGTATCTGAGTTTAGTATCAACTAATAGATCCACAGTATCTGCCACAGAAATCCTACCTTTTTTTCACCTGAACCTTGTGTACTATTAGATTTTGAGCAGGTTTTAGGGTGTCCAAAACCTCTGCATCTAATCCATCACCTAAAATATTTCCCTTATCGCCTACCTGGCCACCAGACTCCCCATAAAATGGGGTCTTATCAAAAAGAATAAAACCCTGCTCACCTTCATTTAATAGATCTTTCTCTTCTCCATCCATGGACAATATTAAGATTACATTACCTGTGTCTTTTAGCTTTTCATAACCCGTGAACTCACAGGAAATTCCTTTATCTATCACCTTATCAAACACAGAACCATACTCTTTTTGTAAGGAGCCACCCCAGCTGGCCTTGGACCGCTCTCTCTGCTCCTTCATATAGTTCTCAAATCCCTCTTCATCTACAGAAAAGCCCTGCTTTTCCCCTATGTCCCTTACAATATCAATTGGAAACCCATAGGTATCATAGAGTTTAAATAATACAGAGCCAGGAACTTCCTTAAGTCCCCTGGACTTTAATTTATCAAGCTCTTCCTGGAGCATTCCAAGACCCCTATCCAGGGTCTTGCTAAAATTCTCTTCCTCAGATGTGACCACCTTTTTAGTAAATTCTAAAGACTGAACTATCTCAGGATATACATCTCCCATCTCATGGGTCAATTTTTCAGCCACCTTTGCCAGAAAAGGATCCTCCAATTTGAGAAAACGACCAAATCTAAATGCCCTTCTAATAAGCCTCCTTAAAATATATCCACGTCCCTCATTTGAGGGTAATATGCCGTCAGCTATCATAAAGGAGATGGCCCTTGTATGATCAGCTATAACCCTTAATGCCGTGTCAATGTCCTCATTTTTCCCATAGGTTACATTGGCGAGATTGCATGTAAACTCAATTAGTCCCTTAAACAGATCACTATCAAAGTTTGAATATACTCCCTGACATATGGCACTTATACGCTCAAGCCCCATACCTGTGTCAATGCTGGGCTTTGGAAGTGGAGTCAAATTCCCAGATTCATCTCTGTTATACTGCATAAAAACCAGATTCCAGATCTCAAGATACCTGTCACAGTCACATACCCCTATCTCACAATTGGGGCCACAGGCCATCTCTTCTCCCTGATCAACCAATATCTCAGAACAAGGACCACATGGACCAGTATCACCCATTGCCCAGAAATTGTCCTTTTCCCCTAACCTGTATATTCTTGAATCTGGAATATTTGCTATTTTTTTTCCACAAATTGGCTGCCTCATCATCATCCTTATAAACAGTTACATAAAGCCTCTCCTTGTCCAGTCCCAACTCTTTAGTCAAGTATGTCCATGCAAACCAGATCGCCTGTTCCTTAAAATAGTCTCCAAAGGAAAAATTACCCAGCATCTCAAAGAATGTGTGGTGTCTTCTGGTCCTACCCACATTTTCTAAATCATTGTGTTTTCCCCCAACCCTGAGACACTTTTGCGCAGTGGTTGCCCTGGTGTATGGCCTTTTGTCCTGGCCTAAAAATACCTTTTTAAATTGTACCATCCCTGCATTTGTAAAAAGCAGTGTTGGATCGTCCACAGGAACCAGGGATGACGATTCCACCACCTCATGACCATTTTTCCTGAAAAATTCCAAAAAAACTCTTGCGTATTTCCTTTGACGTAGTCAACTTCCCTCTCCTTATGTTTATACCCTATTACACCTTGTCTTTTTCTTCCTCAGATTTTTGTTCTGAAGGATCCACAAGACCCAATGCAACCTTTAAGGCATCTTCTATTTTCTGTCTTATATCGCTATTTTCCTGGAGATATGCCCGGACATTTTCCTTTCCCTGCCCAAGTCTTTCATTTCCAAAGGCATACCACGAACCACTTTTTTTCAATAACTCCGTGTTCCACCCCAAGATCAATGAGTTCACCTTCCTTTGAAATCCCAAGTCCATACAATATGTCAAATATAGCCTCCCTAAAAGGAGGTGCCAATTTGTTCTTGACCACCTTTACTTTTACCCTATTCCCATAAACCTCATCCTTATCTTTTAAAGTCTGAATTTTTCTTATATCCATCCTAACAGAGGAATAAAATTTCAAGGCATTACCCCCAGTGGTGGTCTCAGGAGAGCCGTATCCAAAACCACCCATGCCAATCTTCATCCTGATTTGATTTATGAAAATCACCGCAGTCTTAGATCTGTGGATTGAACCTGTCAATTTTCTCATTGCATGGGACATAAGCCTGGCCTGACTCCCCACCTGAGAATCTCCCATGTTCCCTTCTAATTCTGATTGGGGGATCAGGGCAGCTACTGAGTCAATTACAATAACATCCAGGGCCCCAGATCTAACCAAAAGGTCACAGATCTCAAGTGCCTGCTCGCCATAATCAGGTTGGGAAATAAGTAAATCTTCAGTATTTACACCTATTCTCTTGGCATAATGTACATCCAAGGCATGTTCTGCATCAATAAATGCCCCCATACCTCCTTTTTTTTGGGCCTCAGCAGGATCTGGAGGGCAAGGGTAGTCTTCCCTGAGGACTCTGGCCCATATATTTCAATGACCCTACCCCTGGGGATGCCACCAATTCCCAGGGCAAGGTCAAGGGAAATTGATCCAGTTGGGATCACAGGGACCCGCTGATGGGCATCGTCTGAAAGATACATAATTGAGCCTTGCCCATATTTTTTTTCTATAGTGGACAGGGCTGTCTTTAAGGCCTCTTTTCTCATAATGGAGGGATCTATATTTTTTTGCCATAAAATAGCTCCATAAAACTTTAAAAATTTATTCCATGTATAAAACATAGTCTTTGTCTATATCAAAAGGAGTTAAATAGGGCAACATCTTATACCTTGCCTTTTTTTCAAATGAATCTGTAAAAAGAAATCATGAGATACCTTAACTTTCCTGAAAAAAAACTAAAATCCCATTACTCTGCCCTGTCCCTTTTCTCAGGTGGGCTGGATTCAATTTTGGCCGCAAAAATAATCCAGAGCCAAGGACTTGATGTACTTTGCATACACTTTTTCTCTCCATTCTTTGGTAACGTTGAAAAAAACCTCTAAATGGGAAGAAGACTACCACATAGATATTTTGCCAATTGATGTTGGATCTGATTATTTTGACATAATAAAAAAACCCTAAATATGGACATGGAAAACACCTAAATCCCTGCATAGACTGCAAAATATTCATGCTTAAAAAGACAAAAGAACTGCTTCCCCTCTTTAATGCAAAATTTATAATTACAGGAGAAATTGTGGGTCAGCGACCCATGTCCCAGAGAAAGGACTCAATGAACACAATAATCCGTGAATCAGACACAAGAGATATACTTCTACGTCCACTTTGTGCCAAAAATCTTCCACCAACCAAAATAGAAGAACAGGGCATTGTTGATAGGTCTAAGTTGCTAGATTTAATGGGAAGATCCAGAAAAAGACAACTTGAGCTGGCAAAAAAAATTAAAAATAGAAAAAAATTCCAACTCCCGCAGGGGGCTGCCTCTTAACTGACCCAGAAATGGCCAGACGATATAGACCCATTTTGGAAAACAAAACAAATCTCCTATCAGAAGATTTTTACCTTGCTAAAGTGGGCAGGCAATTTTGGTCAAATAGATTCTGGCTGGTGGTGGGAAGAAACCACAGTGAAAATCTAAAATTACTCAAATTGGCAAGGGAGTCAGACTATGTATTTAAACTCTCAGAAATACCCGGGCCAATAGGCATTGGAAGATCAGAAGAGGTCACCTGGTCAGGAGAACTTATAAAATCAGCTGCTCAAATAATCATATGGTATTCCAGGGCAAGGGAACTCTCCTCTGCAGTTAAATTACAGGTATGCAGAAAAAAATATGGTGGAAGAGTTAAGGATTATACCTGATAAAGAAAAAAACTTCATACTGGATAGGGCCTATTTAATAACCTATTTTGCTCGAATTAAATACCACTTATTAACAATCCCTTTTTCCAGTAGGAACTTCCCTATTTGTTTATCTCCCGCCACTATGGTTTCATACCAGTTGGTCTTTACAATGAGCAGAGGTATCCCTCTAAATCCCTTGTAGATAAAATATTTATTTGACTCATCTAATTTCTTCTTAATCTCCTTTGGAATTTCTATGTCTTTTATTTCCTTAGTTAATGCAAATTTTAAGATGGTTCCAAAGGGATCATTTTTCAAATTGGGGTCCTTCAACATATGGGCTATTCTTAGCATATCTGATTTTGAGCTTCCTAAAAAGTAAAGATTCCACTCAATTTTCTCAAAGGTCTTTTGCTTGGCTAGATTATACAATACATCAATGCAGTGGATACAGTGTAAACTAACAAACAAATCTGCATGATACTCTGGCTTGTCTTTTGGTTTGGCATTTATAATAACACTGGAACCTATATCTGGTGGTTTAATTGTGGTTATATCTAATTTTAAAGCGTTTATTGCACTAAAACTAGATATCCAGAGTCCTATACCTAGGAGAACAAAAAATTTTTTTTATCTAAATATAGGCAAATGAGTATAAGTACAATAAAAAGTGATACTGCAAATACTGTACATAAAATACAAAATGTCTCCATTTTAAATAAATAACCTATAAGTACTCCATCAAAGGAAATCGCAGAAAGAATTACCAACCATATTATATTCTCAAATAGTTTCAATTTTTTTCTTGAGATAAATAAAAAAACAAAAAAACTTAATCCAATATAAAACAGTAACCCAATTATCTGAAATATATATCCACCACCAATTACATAGCTCTCTGCAATCTTACATTCACTGGTTGGACAAACACTTTTGCCATGCATGGATAGATAAATATCCAAGATCAAAACGGCTATCCATACAAGACTAAGTGTGAAAAAAGAATATTTAATAAATTTATTTGATGCAATTTTATTCATATCCTGTTCCTCCTGTCTCTGTTCTCATATGGCAGCTTATCTGTCCACAAGGTTTTTGCTTTTGGTTCCAAGCTTCTCATTAATTTTGTCAATCCTTGCCTCTAATTCTTCTCTCTTTTTTTTCATCCCTCTCTTTATAGTACTTTTCCAGAAGAAAATTTCTACAATCATACAGTGTATGGATTTCATCTTTGGTATTCACAATTTTCCCGCACAAAGGACACGGCCTTAAAAATCTATCTTCCTTATTTTTACCCATCTTTTTTTCTCCAATTTCTTTAATACCAACTTCTCTAACTGATCTGCCTCTGTAAAATCTGGATTAATCTTTTTGGCATTTTTGATAAATTTTAATGACAGATCATATCTATTTGCAAAAAAAAGGGCCTTTGCCATATTAAAATGGATATTCTCATCATAGGGATTTAGCTTTAGGGCCTGTTTATATGCATTTATGGCCAACTTATACTTACCTTTTTTTCCTGAATTGTATCCCAAGTGTATTATAAGGGTTAGGCGCATTGGGATCAGTTTTGAGTATTTTTATAAAAAGCTCTTTTACCTCATCAAAATTGTCCCTTTTTGCATATTCATCTGCAGCCTTCTGCAAATAATATTTATATTTCTCCATATCTCCCTTGCCTTTGTAGGCTTCAGCAAGACCAGTATAACACTTTATCATCAAATTATTTATTTTTAATGCCTTATTAAAGGCTATAATGGCCAGGTTATACTTACCATCAATTAGATACTGTGTGCCTTGCTCAAATACTTCTTCTGCTTCATCCTTTTCTCTATCTTTTATAATTTCTTCAATTATTTCTATCCCTTCATCAAATTTTCCTGAAGCAATATTTTTTTTGACGCAAATTCAATTGCATCTTCTTCTATTTCTAAAAATTTCTTCTGTTCAATTACTAACATTATATAATTAAGAAGTGTATCTACTCTATATGGTCTAATAACAAACCCTGAGCATCCTGCTCCAATTACATCCAAAACAAATTCTCTTTCACTATCAGTGGAAATCACTATCACTGGTACTACATAGTTTTTTTTACCTCTTTCCTAATTTTTCTAAGTAATGTTATTATATGCATATCAGATATTTGAGTATCTGATATTACAATATGAGTTAAATTGTGTTTTACATAATCAATGGTGCCAGTTCCAGATGAAAATCTATTTGCAATCTGTATTGATAATTTATTAAGGCTTTTAAGGTCTTCCTTATAGTGATATTCATTATCTGTAGTTAAAACTACTCTTAAAGATGATAGCTTTTTTTACATCCATGATTTTATTCATAATCTATCCATTTATTAGTTTTCTAAACAATAGATATACACCACCCAACAAAACGGATATGGCTATTATTGATGCACCTGAAGAAAGATTAAAATAATAAGACATATAAATACCTAAAATGCACGAAATTAGACTCCATATAAATGATAGTAACATCATGGATTTCATGGTCTTTGCTGAAAATGAAGATAAATAAGGTGGGATTGATAACAGGGCAATTACTAAAATAATTCCAACAAGCTGAATAAGCATAACTACTGCTATTGCAATGAGTATTACCATTATTAAATAAATAAAAGATACATTAATACCCCTGGTGGCTGCAAATTCATGGTCAAAGGATATGGCTTCAAATTTATGATAGTTTAAAAGTACAGTAATGAGTGTCAATATGGATAAAATAAGCATAAATACAATGTTTTCATTTGATACAATTATTATACTTCCAAACAAGTAGCTCATTATATCCCCATGGTATCCAGGGGTTTTATCTAATAATATAATACCCAGGGCCATACCCCCTGCCCAAAGGAGTCCAATAACACTATCTGATTTACCTCTATCTTTATTGGTCAAAAGGGCCATGACAAAGGCCATGAACACAGTAAAGATAAGCAAGGTAACCAGTATATTTTTATTTAAAAATATACCAAGTCCTATACCACCATATGCAGCATGGGCTATGCCTCCTGCCATAAAGGTAAGTCTATTGGAATATACCAATGTTCCAACGATTCCGCAGACTATACTGGTTAATATTGAAATTATTATAGCATTTTTTTACAAGTTCCATTGCATCTGGGGACATATTTACTCCTTTTTTTGAAAGAACTGGCAGCTCTCCATCCATATAATAGGGCGTAACAGGGCATGAATGATTTAGGTGTTCACCAAAGATTAAAGATAACATCTCCTTATTAAAACCAACAACAGGAGAAACAATTAACCTTTTGTTCACACATGCAATTTTATTTATCTTGGTGACACTAAGACTTAAATCATGACTCACCATAACAAGAGTTATATCACTACCCAATTTCCCCAAAAAATCATAAAAACAAAACCTTGCCTGGGGGTCTATATTTGATGTTGGTTCATCTAAAATTAACAATTCTGGTTCAGAGATAAGTGCCCTTGCAAGATAAACCCTTTGCAGTTGTCCTCCAGATAGCTCCTTTATTGAACAGTCCTTATACTCTAGCATATCAACTAGCTCCAGCGTCTTCTCTGCCTTTGACCTCTGCTTTTTTTGAAAACCAAAAGCCCCATTTTTTTTGAAGTAACAAGCCCCATTAAGACCAGATCAATTACCTTTATTGGGAAATCACCCTATAGTGGGTCTGTGGAAGATAACCAATTGGCCTACCTTTTTTTCTTAAAATTATATGAAATGGTTCCTTTAGTTGGTTTTATAAGCCCAAGTATCAGCTTTAAAAGTGTTGTCTTTCCTCCTCCATTTGGTCCAAAAATGGCTAAAAAAAATCCCCATGCTCTATTGAGAGATTTACGTCTTCTAGGACAAAGTTACCACCATAGGTAAAGAATACCTCCTCTAACTTAACAATATAATCCATTTATTTTTCCCTTATCTTTTTAAACTTCTGGCTATTTTTTTCCCAACCTCCCTTAAATTTTCTATCCAATTGTAAGCCAGGGGGTCTATTTCTTCTAAATTTGCATCTATTTTTGAAGCAATAACCTTTGCACATCTTTTTGAAAACTCTGGATTAACAAACACAGTCTTTATCCCCTTCTTTTTTTGCTAGAGAAATTAAAAAAAGATAGATACCCAATAGAAGGCTCTTTTCCTTCTAATTCAATTGGAATTTGAATAAGGCCAAAATCCCTTGCAAAATAACCCCAGGAAGGGTGGTAGACCAGAAAATAACTGGAACCTACCTGGGAAAATAGATCTATTAATTCCACCTCTAAATTATCTATTTGTTTTATTAAGTGGAAATAATTATTCAAATAATAACTTTTATTTTTCCTGTCATGGGCAATAAAAAAAATCTCTGATCTTAAGCAAAATAAACCTCACATATGATGGAGAAAGCCAGATATGTGGATCTAAAAAATCCATGGATATATTCATTTGGTGTGTATATCCTTTATATCTAGTAGACATTGGGATCCTTTTTATATCTTTATAGAGTTCAATTATTTGTATATTGGGATTTAGGGTCTTGATTTTCTTTGTCCATATCCTTTCAAAGGGAACTCCTATTTTAAAATACACCTGAGATTGTTTTATGTACATAATATCCTTTGGCTTGGGATCATAGGTAATTGGATTTGCACCAGGAGGAATTAATACATGTGCACTGACATCTTTGCCACCAATTCTGTCAACAAAATACTTAACAGGTAAAATGCTGACTATGCTGTTTATTTCTGCAAAACAACCATTGGAC
>BBBM01000045.1 GCA_001311565.1 Desulfothermus okinawensis JCM 13304 | reverse complement strand
GAATTGGGCATTAAATGTATGGTAGTAAGTCCTGCTGATATTCCTTCTACACATAAAAAAAAGATAAAAAAATCTGATAAAATTGATTCTCATAAACTGGCCAGGGAACTGGAAAACAATAACCTTAAACCTATATATGTACCACCACAAGAGGGTCAACATCTGAGATCCCTTGTGAGATTGTATCTAAATTACACTAAAAATATCACCAGGACCAAGAATCAAATAAAGGGTTTTTTAGATTATAATGACATTTAGATTACCAAGACATAGTTCTTCCTCGTCTAATAATTTCATTAATTATTTATATTCTATAACCATTGATAACGGACCTGGAGATAAAACTTTATATTCTCTTTTAGATACCCTGTGTTTTTTTTAGAAAATAGCAAAACAACATTTTAAAAGAAATTATGTTACAGGCTCAATAAGCAGGCATGAAGGTATATCCTCGCGCCTGCTTATTTATTGTTATCTGGTAGTAAGCCATATTTTTTTCATCTTTTTCCACAGGGTTACCCTTGAATATCCAAGCATCTTGGCGGCTTTGGTTCTATTTCCTCCTGATTCTTCAAGTGCCTTTAAAATTATCTGCTTTTCTTCCTGGCTTGAAGATTTCGGGGGAAATAGAGGTTTGGGTTTTATAACTTCCTGGGTTAACAGTGATGGCATCAGATGTTCTTTTGATATTACTGGACCATCACATACAACAAATGCGTATTCTATTACACTTCTAAGTTCTCTCACATTTCCTGGCCAGTTATAAGCGAAAAATATATCCATTACTTCCCGTGAGACACCATTTATCTGTTTTCCTGTTTTGAGACTATTTATGTTTAAAAAGTGTTCCACAATAAGAGGTATATCTTCTTTTCTTTCACGAAGAGGTGGAAGGAAAATAGGTATTACATTTATCCTGTAAAATAGGTCTTCCCTAAATTCTCCTTGTTCAACCAATTTTTTTTAAATCCCTGTTGGTTGCACTGATAATCCTCACATCAATTGGTATAGGTGTACTGTCTCCAACCCTTTCAATGACTTTTTCTTCTAATACCCTAAGGAGCTTTACCTGCATGGCTTTTGGCATATCACCAATTTCGTCTAAAAATATGTCACCTTTTGATGCAAGTTCAAACCTTCCCTTTCTTGTCTTTACAGCACCAGTAAATGCACCCTTAACATGTCCAAAGAGCTCAGATTCAAATAAGGTCTCAGCAATAGCTGCACAGTTAACCTTTACAAAAGGCCCTTTTTTTTCTATCACTTAAATTGTGGATGGCCTCGGCAACGAGTTCTTTACCTGTTCCTGATTCTCCATAGATAATAACCGGTGCATCTGATTTAGCAGCATTTTGAATCAATTGAAAAATCTGTTTCATCTTTGGAGAGGATCCAATTATTCCAAAGGAACTATTCTCCTTTCTTAGGACCTTTCTCAAATCTTGAATTTGCCTTTCTTTTTCCAATACCTCTGTTAAGTCTGTTAAAGTCTCAACTGCACCTAACACCTTGTTGTCTTCATCATATAAAAGGGTTGCATTTTTAAGAACCGGTATTCTCTTTCCATCTTTCCTTCTCAATACACACTTTCTTCTCTTGGTTTCCTTTTTTTCTAAATAGTTCACACCAGTGACCATCTAAGCTATTCCTCATTCCAATGCAAATATCACAATCAAGGACCCTGCAACTCTTCCCAACAAGCTCGTCCCTAGAATACTGGACTATTTCTTCAAATGCCCTATTAACAGAAATTATTATCCCCTGAGGCTTACAATCATTAAGCCTTCCTGCATGGTCTCCACGACTGCTTCCCAAAAATCCTTTACTTGATCCTTCATAATCAATGTTTACCTGTGTTAATAGTTGTTAATATTTTTTTTTCGTTAGCGACGTTAACAAATGATTGAATTGTTGTAAAGGGTCTTTATAAAATTCAAATATTTCAGGGGTTAAAAGTTTTATTATTTTTGGCATATTATTTGATTATAAAAATACAAACAAATAATTTGGGAAATGGGATATGAAGATAAATCTGGATATCCATGACAGCTTTATAACCCCTATGAATCTCTTAAAAATAACCAAAAGGGTATATGAGTTAAACAAAGGGGATGAATTAGAGGTGGTAACCAATGATAAGATTACTGTGGATCAATTAAGAAAGATATTGGATTTATCTAAACTCTATGTAGAGACCAATTTTAATGGAAAGACTAACAGCTTCCATATAAGAATTAAAAAAAAAATAGGAGGTGTAACTATGGCAGATCTAAACAACATCCAGGCACAGGCAACAGTTGATGCAAGGGGTAGTGCGTGTCCAGGACCACTGCTTGAGGCAAAAAAAGGGTATTGGAAAGGTAAAGGTTGGAGAGATATTGGAAATATATTCCAGTGATCCAGGAACAAGGTCTGATCTCAAGGCTTGGGCTGATAAGGTTGGACACGAATACATGGGTTTTGTTGAGGCAGATGGTTATGACAAACATTATATTAAAAGAAATAAATAGGATCAAAAGCCATGTCCAGCTATAAAGGGAAAATACTGATTCTGGCTACAGAGGCCTGCGCCTATCCAGGAGCAAACGCAGTGGGCCAGGCCCACTCTTCTTACCCTGCAAATACTTATATTTTAAAAGTAAAAGCCCCAGTTATGTTTCCCGAACAGTTTTACCTTAAGTGTTTTGAAAAGGGTATAGATGGAATAATAATAATGTCTTGCGGGGAAGAGTGTCCCTATCCCGGGGCCTATCACGCACTGGCCAAAAAAAATAGATAATGTATATCAAATGATGAAGGAAAAAGATATAGATATCAGAAGATTAAAACTAACTTCCATCTGCACTGTCTGTATCAGGCCCTTTTTAAAAGAAGTTAATGATATGAACAGAATAATTGAAGAACTAGGGCCAGTTAAAGTCCACTAACTCGTCCGGGCACCTGAAGGATAAGTGTGCATGCTTCCTCCTTTTAAAATATAAATCAGGTGTCCGGATAAAATCACAAATTTTATTATATATTTATTTTAGTCGCAATAATAAAGTGGGGGAAAATATGAGAGGCAATAATCTAAAATTTGATGCCATTGTAATTGGTGGCGGAATTGCGGGGCTGCAAGCGGCAATTGACCTTGGAGATCAGGGATATCAGGTTGCTATAGTTGAAAAAAAATCCCTCAATTGGTGGAAACATGATAAGACTATCAAAGGTATTTCCCACCCTTGATTGTGCCAGTTGTATTACAACCCAAAGATGGCCCAGGCAGCCCATCACAAAAATATAACACTCTTTACATATACTGAGGTAAAAAAATGTATCAATTGAAAAAGACAAATATGTTGTCAAGGCGATTAAAAAAAACCCAGATTTGTTGATGAGGATAAATGTATTGGGTGCAGACAATGTGAAATAAATTGTCCTGTATTGGTCCCGGATCCTGAACAGGGAAATTTTGTTGCAAAAAAAAGCAATATCCATCCCATTTTCAAATGCCATTCCACAAATTGCATATCTTGATCCCAATTGGTGCATGTTGTGTGGAAAATGCGCTAAAGTGTGTCCTAAAGATGCAGTGGACTATTTTCAAGAACCAATAGAGATGGAATTTGAATCTCTAGTGGTGATTATGGCAACAGGTTTTAAATTAACATCTATAGAAGATAAGAGACAATATGGTCAGGGAAAGCTAAAAAAATGTAATAACTTCACTTCAAATGGAAAGACTACTTGCTCCCCATGGACCATATAACAGGGTGCTCAGGCCTTCAGATGGAAAAGAACCAGACTCCATTGCATTTATACAGTGTGCTGGATCCAGGGATAAATCAATGGGTATAGAATATTGTTCTAGAATTTGCTGTATGTATTCAATAAAGCAGGCTATGCTGCTCTCTGGTGCACTTCCCCTTGCTGACTTGACAATATATAACATGGATATTCGTGCATTTGGCAAGGGATATGAACAATTTTATCAAAATGCAATGGCAATGGGAATAGAGTTTGTGAGGGCAAAAGTGGCGTATCTTACACAGGGCGAAAATGATAAAGTAATTGTCCATTTTGAAGATCAAACAACAGGTGAAAAATCAGAGAGGGAACATGATCTTGTTGTCCTTGCCCTGGGGGTTGTTCCTGAACTTAACGATGTGCAGGGATTTGAAGGATTGTCCTGCGGATATGATAGTTTTATACACACCCTAAATCCAAATATAGATCCAACCATACTTGGAACAGAAGGCATATATGGTGCTGGTTGTTGTATAGGGCCAAAGGATATTGTGGATACCATTTCAGAGGCAGGAAACGCAGCCATGCAGGCTTCAATCTTTTTGCAAAAGAAAAAAAGAATGAAAATAGGAGCAAACCTATGAGTGAGAAAAAAAATAACTCCCAGCCAAAAGTGGGTGTATATATTTGTTATTGCGGTGGTAATATATCTGATCATGTGGATGTTGAAAAGGTAAGGGAAAGGGTGGAAAAATTAGAAGATGTTGCAGTTGCCAGGACAAACATGTTTATGTGTTCAGACCCTGGTCAGGATATGATCATAGAAGATTTAAAGTCTGGCAGAATAAATAGAGTAGTGGTTGCCTCTTGTGCCCCTTCTCTTCACGAAACCACCTTTAAAGGCGCTATTATGCGTGCCGGGGCAAATCCCTATGTTTATGAGCATGCAAATATAAGAGAGCAGGTAAGCTGGGTCCATCATGGAAAAGAAGCCACTGATAAGGCTACAAAACTCGTTGCCGCAGCTGTAAAAAAAGGCTGCACTTCTAAAGCCCCTTGAGCCCATCAAAGTTACCACTAAAAAGCACGTAACTGTGATTGGCGGTGGTTTTGCTGGGCTAAAAAGTGCAAGGGACCTTGCAAATAAGGGATTTAAAGTGGCTTTGCTTGAAAAAAAGCCCATATTTAGGGGGACATGTTGCAAGATTAGACATACTATCACCTACAAATATTGAGGCAAAGAAAATAATTATTTCTCTAGTTAAAGAGGTCCTTAGTCACTCAAATATAGATGTTTATACCTGTGCAACTCTGGAGAATTTTTCAGGTTATATTGGGAATTTTAACCTAAGTGTTAATATAAAAAGACCAGACTACATGGACGAGAGCGTATTAAAGGACAAAATCCTGGATAATGCGTACTATGTGGACTTTAAGGGAATATATATTGAAAGTAACATTCAAAATAAAGATATACACATAGAAACCGGAGCAATAGTCCTTGCCACTGGTTTTAAGAGCTATGAGCCAAGGGCTGGTGAGTATGGATATAAAAATTTTAAGGAAGTTATCACCCTCCCAGAATTAATTCTTTTACTTTCTGAAAAGGCAGTATCGTCTGATGGATATTTAAAGATAAATGGAAGAAAAATTAGATCACTTGCCTTTATACACTGTGTTGGTAGCAGACAGATACCAGGTATAGACCAGGAAAAAGAAGATGGGACCTTAAATGAATACTGCTCAAGGGTATGTTGTTCAACCATTTTAAATTATGCAAATAAAATAAAGGCTCAATATCCAAATACCCAGGTGTACGACCTATACAGGGACATCAGAACATATGGTAGATTTCAGGAAGAACTATATACAAGGGCCTCAGAAAACAGGGTTAAATTTATTAGGTTTGAACCAGCAGAAAAGCCTCAGGTGGAAAAGGGCATATTAGATTATCCTCTTCTTATTAAAGTAAAGGATACACTTACTTTTAATGAAGAGCTAGGTATCCCGGTTGATTTAGTTGTGCTTGGGGTGGGGATGGAGCCAAAGCCAATTCCAGAAATTATAAATCTTTTAAAGGTCCCTATTGGAAATGATGGCTTTCTTCAGGAAGTTCATCCAAAATTGAGACCTGTTGAAACATCTGTAGATGGAGTGGTTTTAGCAGGTACAGCCCAGGCTCCAATGGACACATCAGAGGTGTCAAATAGTGCCTCATGTGCCTCTGTTAAAGTAAGTGCACTTTTAGGTAAGGGATATGTGGAAGTGGATCCTTTTATTGCTGAGGTGGATAAGGGAAAATGCAAGGGTCATGGTAAGTGTATTGAAGCTTGTCTCAGGGATGGGGCCCTTATTATGAAGGACGGTAAGGCCGAAGTTGTGCCCGCACTTTGTGCTGGTTGTGGTGCATGTGTGCCTGCATGTCCTGAAGGGGCCATCCAGATTGCTGGTTCAACATTGGAACAATATGAGGCAATGGTGGATATGATAGTAAATGATGAGATAATTCAAGATTAAAAGGACGATTTGCCATGATAGATAAAGAAAAACTAAAAAAAACTTCGGGAAGATAGAAAAGATAGGATAAAAGAAGTTAGAGAGATGGTAAAAGAACAAAATAAGGTTAAGGACGCAATAAAAAAACTCCCTTAAAGATGGACCAAAGATTGTACCAGAAATAGCCAGGGCAACTGGATATGAAATGGATACTGTAATGTGGTATATTGCTTCTCTAAAAAAAATATGGGGAGGTGTTAGAAGGTGAGAAAGAGGGAGACTATTTTACCTATATTTTAGTTCAAGATATGGATATGGATTCAAATAAGGATAAACAGGGGGATAATTAGATGAGAATAATTAATCCACATTTAGATAAGGAACTCACAAAATATGGTATAGATAGTCAGAATATGTGTTTTAATTGCGGCACATGTTCTGCTATCTGTCCCCTTTTTGAAAATAGCTTTCCCAGGAGATTTATGCGTTATATTCAGATTGGAGCAGAAGATGAGATTTTAAAATCAAAAATGGAGCTTTTTAAGTGTCTGCACTGTGGGCTGTGCACATCTTCCTGTCCAAGGGGCGCAAATCCTGGGGAGGTCATGTTAGGTCTTAAAAGGTTTGTGCTAGAGAAAATGAGGAGGCAAATCCATGTTTAATCCCAAAGATATAATAGATGTTATGGCAAGAAATGTAATTAAGACCAAAAATCCCTTTGGTCTTAACGCAAAGAATTTAAATACCTGGTGGGAACTAGAAGATTTAAAAGAACAAGGGGAGTACCTCCTGTTTACTGGACTTATGTATCAAATGCTCCCATATATTGAGGTTGTCTCTTCAAAGATGGAACAGATGGAGGACAAAAAGATTTCAAGCTATACATCCCTTGGGAAATTTATTCCATCTACACTATCGTCTCTGGTCATGGACAAACTCATATCAAAAGACGAAAAAGAAATCTCCACAGAGGTTTTAAGGAGTATTGTGTGGTTACTCAAAAAAATCTGATATTGACTTTTATTACAAACCTGAACTCGATATGTACAGTGGGATACTCCTATATGACCTTGGTGATCTAAGATATTTTAAAGAACATGCAAAATATGTTGCTAAGGTTCTAAAGGAAAACAAAGTTACAAAGATAATAACAGTAGATCCACATACAACATATGCACTTAAGGTCCTATATCCTAAATATATCCATATCTCTTTTGATGTTGTCACCTATCTTGAACTTCTAAATTTAGAAGGAGATGTGTCTAAAAAGGTTACCCTACATGATCCATGCTTTTATGGTAGGTATTTGGAAATTTCAGATTGTCCCAGGCGTCTATTAAAGGGAATAGGGGTAGAAGTTATGGATTTGCAGAGAAATGGAAAATTCACCCATTGTTGTGGTGGACCTGCTGAATCCTTGTCTCCAAAACTTGCAGATGAAATCAGAAAAAAAAAGAATATCCCAGCTAAATGGAAACGGAAATACAATCATTACCATGTGCCCAATCTGTTATGCAAACCTTAAAAAAGAGACTTCTAATATTGAGGATATGGCTAATTTTCTAAAGGAAACATTATCTAACTAAAAACTCGTGGAGGAGAAGTTATGGAAAAAAAAAGAAAAAAATAGTCTACATCTTAACCTATGGGGGTGAAGATTCTGAGAGAGCAACACTTTTGTTTACCCTGGCAACTGGAGCCCTGGCCATGGACATTGATGCAACTGTACTTTTACAAGGAAATGCAGTGTTTTTGGCAAAAAAAGGGTTATATAGAACATGTTAGGGCATGTGGCTTAAAGCCATTAAAGGAATTGATGGACAGCTTTTTAGAGATGGGAGGAAAACTCCTTGTATGTCAACCATGTATTAATGAAAGGAAAATAGGCACTGAGGATTTAATCGAAGGTGCCAAGCCAAGTGGTTCGGGAGAGATCACAAAAGAGATTTTAGAAGGTCACTCAACCTTGGTCTACTAAGCTTTCCATTTGTGTTACAGGCCGGCAAAGCCGGCCTATTCCCCTAATTCTTTTCAAGATGTTAATTCTATATAATTAATGTAAGATTTAATCACCGTGTATTGAGCTAATGTATTAAAAATTTTGTTTTAATTGACATTAATTATTTATTGGGTATATGGTTAATTTTGATTTTATAAAAAAGAAAAAAAGTAATTAAAGGAGGGAAGAGATGAAACAGGGTGAAAAATTAGTTATTGTTGGTTGTAGTGGATCTGGAGGACCTGCTGCAATGTTATCTAGAAAGTTAATGCCAGATATTGATATTACTGTAGTTAGAAAGGAAAAATTTTTTATTGTGAGATGAGCCCTGCCACACGTTGTGGCCGGTCTGGCCGCAGGCGAATCCATTGTAGTTCCAGACAAGATGTTAAAAGATGCAGGTATTAATGTAGTTGTAGATGAAGTGACAAAAATAGATCCAGAAAAAAAAGAGGTTTATACTGCCGGGGGTAAGGGATTTCAATATGACAAACTATATTTAGCTACAGGATCTAGGCCATTTATACCACCCATTGAAGGAAAGGATTTAGAAGGTGTGGTGAGTCTCCGTGGACTTGGTGATGCTGAAAAAATAAAGACATTCCTTTCTGAAAAACAGCCTGAAAACATAGTGTTTATTGGTGCTGGATTTATTTCCATGGAAATTGCCTCTCTTCTTATGGAAAACATGCCTGGTAAGTTTAACATAAGCATTGTTGAACTCATGGATCGCCCACTTCCCCTTATGCTTGATAAGGACATGGCTGATTTGGTTACTGAATACCTAACAGAAAAGGGATTAAATATTCTAACTGGTGAAAAAGTAGAAAAGATACTTGGTAACAATGGTAAGGTATCAGGTGTTGCTCTAGAATCAGGGAAAAAAATTGGATGCAGACATGGTATTTGTAAATGTGGGAGTTAGACCCAATATTGAACTAGCCCAGGAGATAGGTTTGGAAATGGGTAAATTTGGGATAAAGGTAAATCAATATCAAGAGACCTCTAATCCAGACATCCTGGCAGGTGGTGACTGTGTGGAAAAGATCAATTTTATAACAAAGAAACCTACTGGTGGAAGATTGAGGGGGCCTGCAGTAATGCAGGGACGAGTGGCTGCAAAGCGTCTTGCTGGATTCAATATAGGGTTTCCAGGAGTAGTGGACGCTGGGGGTTGTAAGCTTTTTGATATGACTATCACAGCTACAGGTCTTAGTGAGACAAATGCTGCAAGGGAAGGATTTGAGACCGTGTGTGCCACAGTTGATTCAAGGAGCAAACATAAGATGATTCCAGGAATGAAGCCCTGGAGGATTAAGCTTATATTTGACAGAAAGACTCAAAGATTACTAGGAGGACAAATTGTAAGCCATGCAATCCCGCCAGCAAGGGAAATAGATGCCATTACTGCATTTATCCTTGGTGGTAAGACCATCTCTGACTTAACAACTTTTACCTCTGCCTGTAATCCAGACATATCCTCTGAACCAAGCGCAGAGCCCATCACCATTGCAGCAGAACAGGCATTGCAAAAATTAAAAAAAATCATAATTGAAAATAACTTATCTACTTCCTAACCCGAGTTTATCATTTTGATAACTCGGGTTAATCCAGAAATTTAAATAAAAAAAGGATAAAAAAAGGCCGGATGTGCCGGCCCTAAATTTTTCAGACAATTCCCAGTTTTTTTTAAGGGTTTCTTTTTTTAGGAACTCCATTTTCATCATATCCCCTAATCTTATAGTAGTCCTTTAGCATCTTATCTAAAGGAATCTTTGGGGATTTTCCTAGATCTTTTAAAAGCTCATTTAAAAATCTTGGTGGCAATGTATCGTGATCTTTATTTATACCTTCTCTGCAGTTTAAATGTCTCTCCAGAATGTGTATTCTGTCCCCAGCCATTAAAAACTCTTTTCTACTAAGATCTGTGCCCACCACAGAAGACCAAAAATCCCTATATATTCCAAAATCAATCAAAGGAATTGCAATATCTGGCATATATTGCATTGTGAGTTTTAAATTTATATTTGGAGTATATTTAGATATTGGAGGTTCTAAGATATATGCAAACATTGTAAATTGACATAGTTGCAGAGAATTTATTACTGCTGTTAAGGATTCAAAAAAATTTTACATATTTTGCCTTTGCCTTATGGGTAAATGGATTTAAAAGATCAAAGTATACATCCTGAGCTACTAAAAATGCAGACAGATGACATCCACCTCTATTTGCCACTGCATAATTAAGTGCCTGGCCAAATGAACCCCGTGGATCATATCCTGCTACCTCTAATCCCTTTACATGGATTGCAAATTCAGATCCACCATATTTTTCACTAAGGTATTTAACACCATTACCAAGCTCCTTGCCAAGTCCTCGGGCAAGTCCAATATCTTCTATAATCTCTTTTATGTTTTCCTTTGATCCAAATCTTATTTTAGGATCAATAATATTTTTTTCACCTGCTTCCATATACCAGGCAAGTACTCCCCCAAGAGATATAGTATCCAGCCCCAGATCACCTGCTATTTCATTTAATTCAGCGATAAATTCCCTATCAAATATCTCCAAATTTGAACCCAGTAAGGCTACTGTTTCATATTCTGGAACCACCTTTGTTTTTCCCTTAAATACACCTTTTTGCCCACATAAAATCGCACAGGATTTGCAGGTATGAGGTTTTGCAAGGTGCATATCTCTAAATTCTTCTCCTGAAATATTGTATGCCCTTTGGTCTCGTCCCCTTTGGAAATTTCTCACAGGAAGTATTCCTGCCATGTTATTTAAAATCAAATTGGCCCTGGTTCCAAAATTTCGATATAGATAAGAGGTTACTTCGTTTCTGTTTATATATTTTATGGCCTTTTTCTTTGTTTTTTTCAAAAAGTCTTTGATTTTTAGGCAGGATATTATATTTCTTTCCCCTGGCAACAATGGCCTTTATGTTTTTTTGACCCCAAGACTGCTCCAAGTCCCCCTCTGCCAAGAAATCTGTCTGCGGACCTGATATTTGCTATTCTAACAACTTTTTCTCCTGCTGGTCCGATTGTCAACTCCCCTGCATTTTTTTAAATCCAATTTTCTTCTAACTTCATTGGTTCCCATCATTGAAAGACCATTTGCAGGTAGAAATTTTACTCCCTCATGATCAATTTCCAGGACAGTTAGTTCTTTTGCCTTTCCTTTAATTATCAGTCCATCCCATCCGGCAGTTTTTAAGTAAAAACCAAAGGGACCACCACATGAGGAAGTGGAGACAATCCCTGTTAATGGGGATTTTGTTATGGCATGGAATCGATTTGAACAAGGGGCCTTTGTCCCCATCATGACACCTGGCATAAATATAATAATATTCTCAGGAGAGAGTGGGTCTATACCAGGTTGTAATCTATCATATAGGAGTTTTAACCCAAGTCCCTTTGCTCCTAAATACATCTTTCTTTCCTCGTGGGATATCATATATATATCAAATGTGGATCTGGTTAAATCCACCTCTAGCACTTTATTGCTGGTTCCAATTATAGTTTGCATACATCTTCCCCTAATTATAAGCCTTTTTTTAAAATTTTCATTGCCTCATCAAATGACATTTCCTTTGGATTAAATATAATTGAAGGATCATCTATTGCCAGTTTTGCAATTTCAGGAAGTTTATCTTCGCTTACCCCAGCTTCTTTCAATGTCCTTGGTAAGTTGCATAACTGATACAATTTATCCTTTAATTCCCTAACTATTTCAATTGATTTAATAGCACGCTTTTCTTTAGGAGTGCTGACGTATTCTTCTTCTCCCCCAAGGTAGAGCAAGAGTTCTGCCAATTCTTTTTCATTTTTTTTCAAGATTGAATTCCATGCCAAAAGGAAGAAAAATGGACATGGCTACTCCATGGGGCACGTGGGCAACAGATCCTGTTGCATGACCCAATGAATGTACCATTCCAACCATTGAATTGGAAAAGGCTATCCCCGCCATAGTGGCTGCATTTGCCATGCTAGCCGGGCATCTTTGTTCTTTCCATTTTTTTACAGCTTCAATTAGATTTTCTCTAATAAGCCTTATAGCTGATATCGCATATCCATCACTAAGGGGATTTTTCTGAATACAATAAAATGCCTCCACAGCATGTGTTAGGGCATCCATTCCTGTTGCAGCAGTAATATGGGGTGGCAAGGATAAGGTCATTCTAGGGTCTAAAATGGCTATTTGGGGAAGTAGGAAATAAGATGTAAAAGCCATTTTGACTCCATTATCTTCATTGTATATAACAGCTACTAATGTTACTTCTGATCCTGTACCTGATGTTGTTGGAATAACAACAAATGGTTTTAAAGGTTTTTTTTATTCTCTCTGCTCCTACAAATTGCATGAGATCATCTGTATCCTCTGATACAACTATATTAACTCCCTTTGCTGTATCGATAGCAGAACCACCACCAATTGCTATAATACCATCACACTTATTTTTTTCTAAAAATTGCAGCCGCTTCATTTACAATCCTATTTGATGAATCAGGTGGGACTTCATCATAAATTGGAGGTGCATCCATGTTATATTCTTTGAACACTTCTTTAACCAGATCAATAATACCCGCTAAAACTATACCTTTATCAGTAATAACAAGAGGTCTTGAAACCCCCATTTGACTCAATTCATAAGGTAAGTTGTCCAATGCCTTGTTACCAGATATTATTTTTACTGGACAATAAAATTCATAGTATGATGGAATCATCTTGACTTTCTCCTTTTGTTTTTTTTGTTATATTATAATCCCAATGGTATTCCGAGTAGGTACAAATACATCATTCTATAGAATCTTTCATATTTCATTTCAGGAATTTCCTTTAAAAGCTTTCTGCAGATAAAATCTGGGTAAAGATAAGGTATTAATACATTTAAACAGCGATTAAAAGATACTGCTTTGGCCAGGTCACCAATTACATTCATTCTGTGCTGTGCAAAACCCTCAGCAACCCCAACTTGTGGAGTCATCAGTAAAAATGCACAGGTGAGATTTTTAAAGTTGATATTTAAATCAGCCTCTTTTAATTTTGAGCCCATATAAAGCAACCTTCCATTTTCCTTCTTCCAGCCAACACAAGGACCAGATGGAAGTACGTTCATTTTTATTGAAAATCCTTCATCCCAGCTGGCTACCTCTCGTCTGATCCGTGATTCAAATTTAGATGCGCTGGCTAAAGACCTACCTAAAATAAAAAATACTGTCTTTATGGTAAGTTTTTTTGAAATATTTAGTCCCAGGAAATACTATAGTGGCAATCTTTTGCATCAACATCCCCCTTTACTTACTTGTCGTTAATTTTGCAAATGAATATACCTTAAAGGGTAAAAAAGATCAAGGTAGTGTAAAAATATTATAGTCTATTTATTTGTTGAAATGGAATGACAAAATAGTTATTTTAAAGAGACATTTTAAAATATGGAGTAGATTGTGAAACAAATTAGTTGGTTAAAGGTATTTTTGATTGTTTTTTTCATTGATTGTCCTTCAACTGAAGGTATATGGGTACGAGCTTTCCTCAGCACAAATTTGTGAGGACATAGTAAATGGTCAGCCTAAATATATGAGTTTGGTATTTTCTTCATCCATAAAAAAAAATTTATTGTTATAGCTCATTTAATAATATCTCAAAGGAAGGTTTTATATATCATCTTTGGTATTTTAAAGATAAATTGGTATCAAAGGTGAAATTAAAGCTTAAACCACCTGTTTGGGCCACCTTTAGCAGGATATACATAAGGGACTCTGATATTGGCCCTTGGAGAGTTGATATAGTAGATGAAAATGGTAGTGTAATTTATACGTTACGATTTAGCGTGGTTGAATAAGATGAAAGATTTATTTAATGTTATATTATCTACCATTACTATAAAAGATCTTTTAGATATTTTGATAAATAGCTATATATTGTTTAGAATTTATGTACTATTTTATGGAACTGCAATTTTTAGGGCATTAATTGGTCTAGTATTACTTCTTATTTGTCAGAGAATTTCTTCATATGCCGGTTTGGTGATGACAAGTTACATAATTCAAGGTATTATTACTGTTGCTTTATTTGTTATAATCATTGGATTTAGACATGAATTAAGGGGTATATTACAGACAAAAAATATTGGTGATATATTTTGGAGAATTAGGATAAGGCGTGTTGAGAAATCAAATTTTTTTTGATCTTATAGAAAGTGTATTTTCTTTATCTGAGAAAAAAGTAGGTGCATTGATTGTAATTCCAGGAAAAAACAGTGTGAATCCCTTTATAGCAGGAGGAACTAGACTTGATGCACTAATAAGCCAGGAATTAATAGAAAGCATATTCATGTCAAAGGGGCCTTTACATGATGGAGCCATTGTATTGGAAGGAGGTAAAATAAAGAGGGCTGGAGTTGTATTGCCTTTAACAGAAAAAGAAGATCTTCCTGCCTATTATGGTACTAGACATAGAGCTGCACTTGGACTTAGTGAAGTTTGTGATGCTTTGGTGATTGTAGTGTCAGAAGAAAGGGGAAGTGTATCCATTGCAATTGGAGGAGAAATCTTTCAAATTTACGACAAAAAGGACTTGGATTTAATATTAAATAGTCACCTAGGTGATACTGCCAAAAATAAGCTGAGTAAAGATTATGTCTCGTACACATTTGCTGCCCTTATTTGTTTTTTTTATTATTAGTGGGGTTTGGTTTACTTTTACCAGAGGACAAACATCATTTGCATCACTTAGTGTTCCAGTGGAGATCATGAAAAAATCATCAGATATTGATATAGTCAGTACTTCTCCAAACAGTGTGAAATTAACATTGAGTGGGCCCAGGGTTATTCTTCGTTCCATTAATGAAAATGATATCGATTTATATGTTAGGGTAAAAGATCAAGAACCTGGCACGTATTTATACGATATTACAGAAAAAAAATGTCTCTCTACCACCTGGTATAAAGATAGTTAAATTAAATCCTTCAAGGATTAAAATAAAATTGGACAAGATAATAACCAAGGAATTGCCTGTCCAGGTGGACTGGGTGGGTAAGCTCAAAAAAAGATATATTGATAACTAATGTCAAAGTGATCCCTGCCAAAGTTCATGTTATAGGGCCAAAAAGTTTTCTAGATTCAATTTCAACTATTTATACAGAAAAAGTACCTGTTGATAACATAGGTAAATCAGGGGAAATAAGTGTGGGACTGAAGCTAGATCCTGCCTTAAAGATAAAGGATCAGATATACAAAGTGAAGGTGGAATATGTAGTGGAAAAAAAGGGATTAGGATTTGGATATTAGTCCCATTTTTTTTAAGAAGGGGTAATGGATCTATTAAGTGTCTATTAAACCAATCAATATGAGAGTTTTCTCCAAAGCTTAATGCAAGTATTTCTGAAAAATGAAAAACAGGAATTCTATCTTTTATAGTAGATCTCATCTCCAAAGTTAGATGACACATTGAACATGCAGTTACAATGCATTGAGCATTTGAATTTACAGCATTTTTAAATATATTGTTTATTACTTTTGTTATCTCAAGAGGTTTTACAGCAGCCAAAAAGGTTCCACAACATTTTGTCCTATCAGACCAAATAATACTCCTTCCTCCTAACACTTGTATAATAGATTCAATTAAAGTGGGTTCGAACAGCTCTTCTCTTAATTTTGGTGGAATATTTTTCATGCATCCATAATATGGAGCCACAATTAATCCATTTAGTGGGATTTTAGGGTTAATCTTATGTTTATGTTCATTTAAAAACTCAAGTATATGGACAAGTCTTAATCTATGGGGAAAAGGAACTTTAAAATCCTTTTCAAACTTGTCGACTTTTTTTGGGATCTTGTTTAGTAATTGTATGCGCATATTTTAATCTTAAGAAGCAAGAGGGACAGGCAATTAGCATTTCTTTTTTTTTCATATGCAAGGGCTATATTTCTCAATGCCAATTGAATAGCAATCTCTAAATTAATGGAGTGTGCCGAAGATGTTCCGCAGCAGTTCCATCCATCTAACTCTTTTAAATATACGCCTATTTTATTGTAAACAATTTTAAGGGATGCATAATTTTCTTGTGCAGAAGTAGTTAGAGAACATCCAGGAAAGAAAGTTACTTGGTATAGATTATTTATCTTCATCATTATAGTTATTAAATATTTTTTTTTATTTCATTTATATGATCAAAATTTGGAGGACTTAAATGGATTTTCCTTTTTAAAAACATTTTCAAACCCGTTCCCACGTCAGTAAAAAAAATCAAGATTTTTTAATTTAAAGTTAAACATTATTTCCAATTTGTGGGTCTTGCCATATTTTTTTTATGGAATTTAATACTTCTTGGTGAAATTCAAATATTTTAGGTTCTGGTATATTTAAATTATTTTCTATGATATACTCTTTAATAATATCAAAAAAATGTTGGTATATCAATGGACATAGGACACACAAAAGAGCAACTATTGCATCCAACACATATCCATGGAGTTTTTGAGGACAATATTTTATCTATAGATCCAATTTGAGCATATCTAATAACAATATGAGGTGGATAGTCCATAATATTGACAAAAGGACATCCATTTGAACAGCTGACACATTGCATACAGCTATATATATTGATGCCATATTTTTTTATTTTATTTATTAAATTAGTATACATAGGCCATAAGATTTAATCAATTATAAATTATAATCAATCTATAAAATACTTATCCTATTTTTAGATTTTTTTCAAATGAAATTATTTTATCAACAGGACTACGTCAAAGTCGTCAATCATCTAAAAATATCAACATGATAATTTTTTTGCTGTCCTTTTTTTACCTGACTGAGATATAATTTTTTTTATGTTGTTGAAACATGGAAAGATAAAAGTTTCAAGGCTGCCTTTAGCAATTCGTATAATACGTAAGGAAGAGATGTCGAGATGGCAGTCATTGATGAACCGGTATCATTATCAGAGTTTGTCAATAAAGATGTCGCCAAAAGCCATACCATTTTTTCCATCAAGCAGCCTTTTTACATTGTTGTTCATTAACTGGATTAAGGTCTACTGTAAGGACTGGATCCCAGTTGCGAATATTTGCAGACCAGCGCTCTGGATGTTTGGACCGGGCCTTTTTGTAAACCTCTTTACGCCTTGCTAACCCAAGTTTATCAAAATTTTTGATAACATATTGTAATAATTGTAATTTATTTTTTTATTTTCCCACTACAAATTTTCTAACTAACTGATTTTTATTACTCTTTTTAGAGGTTTTAGTGGTATATCTAAGGCATTAAGTATCTTTATGTGATATGGCTCTGGTTCTGATGTCTGTCTTAAATGAACTACCTTTTTTTTGTTTAGTTTTCATGGTGGTTGTTACTCTCACCAGGGTCCTTAAATTTTCTCTTATGTGAAAATTTTCATTGTAAATTGACCCACCTAATGATAAATAAACCTCCTATAATATATAGATATAGGAGGGAAGAGAGGTGATAAGCATGGAAGACTGGGTAACTATTAGGAATTTAAAGAAAAAGCGTCCTGATTTGGGCACGAGGGGCACTTGTCAAGAATTTTGTGTAAAGGCATATAAATTCTCCAAGGAGTAATCATCGGTTTCAAAAGTTTTATAGAAGATAGAGTA
>BBBM01000044.1 GCA_001311565.1 Desulfothermus okinawensis JCM 13304 | reverse complement strand
CTTTAATAACACCAGAACCCTTAGCTGTACACATAAGGGCCATGAACTGGGCCTGCATGTCAGTTGGAAAACCAGGATATGGTTGAGTTATTATGTCAACACAATTTATGGGATCTTTTGCATCTAAAATCAGTCTATCCTCATTGATTGTAATATCTACTCCCATCTCCTGTAATTTTGATAGAATACCATCCATTGCATAGACAGGCGCATTTCTGACCTCAATGTTACCCCTTGTAATTGCCCCTGCCACAAGATAGGTACCTGCCTCTATCCTGTCTGAGATCACTTCATATTCACAGCCTGATAGTTCCTCTACACCCTGAATTTTTATCACATGGGTGCCATGTCCCTCAATGTGCGCGCCACATTGGTTCAAAAAAATTTCCAAGGTCCACTATCTCTGGTTCTCTGGCAGCATTTTCTAAAACAGTTTCCCCTTTTGCCAATGTTGCTGCCATGAGTAAATTTTCAGTTCCCCCTACAGTTGGAAAATCAAAAATAATATGTGCACCATTGAGTCTATCACACCTAGCATCAATATAGCCATTCTCTACATTTATCTGAGCACCCATTTTTGATAGACCTTGAATATGCAAATCAACAGGCCTAACTCCTATGGCACATCCACCGGGAAGGGCTACCCTTGCCCTTTTTCTCCTGGCCAAAAGAGGCCCTAAACACAAGATAGATGCCCTCATTGTCCTCACAAGATCATAAGGTGCTTCATCATTTATAAAAGTAGGAGACTCACTCTGATCGTCTTTTTGTTCTTGTTATAGACCACTTCGCATCCAAGTATATTTAGCAACTTAACTGTTGTTTCTATGTCTCTTAAATTGGGAATATTAGCAAGATAAGCACTATCTGAAAGCAAAAGAGTTGCGAATAAAATTGGAAGTGAAGCATTTTTTTGAACCACTTATATTCACAGTACCTGATAATTTATTTCCGCCTTCTATTACTAACCTATCCATTTTTGCTTGACCTCAATTTCTTTTTCATATAAATATTTTTTTCATCTGTGGTGGGTGTAGCTCAGGTGGCAGAGCACTTGGTTGTGGCCCAAGTGGTCGCAGGTTCAAGTCCTGTCACCCACCCTTTTCATTTCCTTCGAAGCTTTCTCACATCACCAACCCTTATAGTTAGCTTTTCTTTGTCAAAGTATTCCAATAATGGTATTGAATATTTTCTGCTAAGGCCTGTTAATTCTTTAAAATTCTGGGGTTTCATTTCTTCACTGTTTTCAAAAAATTTGATCATCTTAGATTTTATTTCTTCCAGGGTATGTTTTAAATAAAACAGGTCTTCTTTGATTTTAATCAAATCGCCGCTGTCAGTGAGTAATTTGAGAATTGGGTATACATCTTTTTTTCTCAACACCCAATTGTTCCACTAAATTTTTGACAGTTGGAGGAGAGTAATTATTTTTTTTCAAAAAGCTCCAAAATCCGCTTCCTCAATTGCTCCTGATCTTTTTTTTAGGGATACCTTGTGGCCTTTTATTTTTATTAGTTCCTCTTCTGTTTCAATCAATTTCTGTTTAAAGGCATACTCCAAAATAAAATGTATTAGTTTTGAATTCAGATCTTTTCCCCAATGAGAAATTATCTGCCCCTTGGAAATCCCTGGATCAATTGGATTTTCAGCGTGAAATTTATTTATGTATTCAACCAGACTATCTAAAAGACTATCCACCCAGGACCTGGCTATGTATATTTTTTCTTCCTTGTCATAACAAAAAAAATCTCTTGCCTAGATTGGAGTTTTTCCAATGCTCCAGTCAATTTTTTCAAAGAGACATTTGTGAGCACATGAAGCTCTTTTAGACTGTATCCCTTAAGACCTATGTTATTTAGATGGAGCCTTATTTTTCCTTCCAGGTCTGCATTTATAATCTTTTTCAAAATTTCTACTTGGTTTGAGTATCTTTTAATTTTCTGTCCCATGGGATTTATTATTGTCCCACCCCCAATGGTCCTTAAGGGAGAAAATGACCTTATAACAAATTTATCCCCAAAAAGCCCCACCATTGGTTCTGGGAACCTAACCTGCGCATATCCTGTTTCCCCTGGTTCAAGCTTATCCCTATCAAGGAGATATATCCTGGCCATGATCTCTGTGGTCCCGTGATGGAGATGGACTTCTTTTCTATGCAAAATTGGCCTGGGAGAAGATGATAGACACGTTATTTCCACATCAAAGGTGGTGGAAGGAAAAAGGGTATCAGGTCGTCCTATTATATCTCCTCTTTTAATATCTTCAACTTCCAGTTGGGCCAGGTTTATAGCAGTTCTTCTTCCAGCAGATACACTTTTAACAGAATCTCCATGAACCTGTATCTGTCTTACTTTTGAAGGTTTTTTTACTGGGATACACAAAGACATCCTCTCCCACTGAGATATGCCTGATATAAGTGTACCAGTTATAACTGTTCCATGACCTTTTAAGGTAAAGACCCTGTCTACAGGGAGTACAAATATATCTGAAGTGTCCCTTTGTTTTATTTTTGCTACTATCTCTTCAATTGCCTTAACCAGGTTATTTAGTCCCTCTCCTGTATGGGCTGAAACTGGGATGATTTTGGTATCCTTTAAAAAAAGTATTGGACAAATAATCAGATACATCCTCTATTGCCAGCTCCCTTAATTCTTCATCCACCATATCTATCTTGGTCAGGGCAACGACCCCCTTGTTTATTCCAAGTAGGGAACAAATTTCTATGTGTTCCCTTGTCTGGGGCATAATACCCTCGTCTGCAGCCACAACTAACAGGACAAAATCAATCCCTGTAGCACCAGCTACCATATTTTTTTACAAATTTTTCATGGCCAGGCACATCCACTATTGAGAGCCTTGTTCCACTGGGCAAATCCAGATATGCAAATCCAAGTTCAATGGTGATACCCCTCTTTTTCTCGTCTTTTAACCTGTCACAATCTATTCCGGTTAATGCCTTAATCAGAGTAGTTTTTCCATGGTCTATATGGCCTGCTGTTCCCATAACAATAGACATATGCAGCTCTCCGCTCTTTTTAATGTTCAAATTTCATCTATAACTCAACTGTAATTCCAAGATTTTTTTAGAAATTAAAATATTGAGTATTAAAAAAAACAGAGAGTTGTAAAGAATTTTGCCTCTCTCAAATAACCCTGTATTAAAAATCTATTCTGCCTATTTAGCTCTGATTATTAATTGGGTTATGGATAAAGTGAATAGTGAATAGTGAGAAGGGAGAAGGGTGAAGGTAGAAGGGCGAATAGCACCTAAAACCTTGAACCTTGAACATTGAACTTTATACACCCACAGACACAGATAGCATACACAGACACAGCAAGGCTTGAGACTTAGGAGTTAATGGAAGACGCAGAAAATTTATTACTAGTAATTTTTTTTATATATGTTGTCTTGACAATTTTTATCCACCGCCCATATAAAGGAAAGACCCCTTTTAAAGGACTAAACAAGGGTTTTTAACTAACTTTCTGGAACAAAAAAATTAATATTTTAAGAAGGGAGTTGATATGCGGGACATACTAGAAAAACAACGCACCTTTGCTTTGCTGGGGAGTACTGGGACTGGTAAGACATCTTTAGCAGAAATGATATTTTTTTAATGTTGGGATGACCACAAGGTTAGGGACCATTCCCAATGGGAACACTGTACTTGACTACGAGCCTGAAGAGATCAAAAAGGGAGGATCCATTCAACCTGCTTTTGCTGTATACACATGGAAAAAAAATAGACATTTTTTTGATTGACACACCTGGTGATTCAAATTTCCAGGGGGAACTCCCATACCAGCTAGTTGCTGCAGATGGTATTCTATATGTTTTAGATGCAACAGATGGAGTAAAACCCCAGGACAAAAAGCTATGGAATGAAGCAAAAGAATTTGAGCTTCCAACAGTAGTGGTTGTTAACAAAATGGATAGGGAAAGGGCTGATTTTGAAAAGGCGTTAAAAGGGATTCAAGATGTTCTAAAGGCAAAGCCAATGGTAAAATATTACCCAATTGGCTCTGAGGCAGATTTTAAGGGAGTTGTGGACGTAATAGAGAAAAAGGCCTATATATTCAAAGATGATGGGAAGATAGAGCCAGGGGAGGTGCCTGGTGATCTAAATGACAGAATTGAAGAGCTCTATGAATATTCTGTGGAAAATATAGCAGAAAGTGATGAAGAGCTAATGGAAAAATATCTTGAAGAGGGAGAGCTCACCCCTGAAGAGATAAAAAAATGGTCTGAGAAAAGGCGTTTTAAGCGGGGAAATTGTGCCGGTTTGTGCAATATCTGCCCTTCAAAATAAAGGAGCAGAGTTGGTTTTAGGTATGATCCAGGACTTACTTCCATCTCCCATTGAGAGAAAGCCATGGAAAGGAGTTGATGATCAAGTCCGAAATTCTTCAGAAGAAGAGCCATTGGCCGCATTTGTATTTAAAACTATCACCACCCCATTTGGTGGTCTCTTATCAATGATAAGGGTCTTATCTGGCAAGCTGACTTCAGATATGCAGGTATTTAATCCAGAAAAAAAATGCAAAGGAAAAATTGGGACAGCTCCAGTTTGTAATTGGTAAAAAAAATGGATCCATGTAAGGAAGAGGTTGGGCCAGGTGCCATTGTGGCTGTTGCCAAGCTAAAAAGCACACAGACCGGGGATACCATTTGCCATGAAAAAAATCCATTTGTCTTAGACAAACCCAAATTGCCACCCCAAGTACTATCTTATGCAATTAGCGGAGAAAATAAAGGCGATGAAGACAAGATGATGGCTGCTGTACAAAAACTCCTTGAAGAAGATGTTAGCCTAAAAGTTGAACACAGTGAAGAAACAAAAGAGATTTTACTATCAGGAATGGGGCAACTTCACATTGAAATGTCTGTTGAAAAGGTCAAGAGAAGGAGCAAGGTCGGTGTCAAATTAAAAGAACCTAAGATTCCCTACAAGGAAACCATTAAGGGGAAGGCAGAGGCCCATGGGAGATACAAAAAGCAGACTGGTGGTCGTGGCCAATTTGGAGACTGCTGGATAAGGATGTCTCCTCTACCCAGGGGTGCTGGATATGAATTCGAAAATCAGATTGTTGGTGGTGTTATACCAAAACAATTTATTCCAGCAGTGGACCAGGGAATCCAGGAAGCAGCTAAAAAAAGGAGTGCTTGCTGGCTATCCTGTGGTAGATTTTAAAGTAGAATTGTATGATGGCTCCTATCATAGCGTGGACTCCTCTGAACTTGCCTTTAAGATTGCTGGTTCAATGGCATTTAAAGAGGCAGCAGAAAAAGCAGGGATAGTGCTTCTGGAGCCAATTATGAAAATGGTCATAACTGTACCTGAAGAATTTATGGGGGATGTTATTGGTGACCTATCCAGCAGGAGAGGAAAGGTTTTGGGCTATGAATCCCAGGACGGAATAGCAGAAATACAGGCCCATGTTCCCATGGCTGAAGTGTTAAAATATGCGCCAGACCTAAGGTCCATGACAGGTGGTCAGGGAACATTTGTAATGGAATTTGACCACTATGAAGAATGCCCACCAAATATACAGGAAAAGGTAGTAGAGGAATCAAAGGCACAAAAAGAAAAATAGAATTAACTGGCCAGATCAAAAAAATGAGGCCATTTGGGCCTCATTTTTGATCTCCATATCCTTCCCATATTTTATTTATTATCTATTTTTTTTTGAATTTATCTTTTTATTGAAATCCCCTGCATTTCTCTAAGGTTTTCCAGCTTTTCCATTGCTCTTTTGTTTACAATTGATTCTTTTGCCATTTCAACTCCTTGTTTAAGGTCTTTTGCCATATCACATATGTACAGGGCTACTGCAGCATTCATGCAAAAGAAATCTGCATCAGGAGTATCAAATTCTCCTTTTAACACATTTAAAATTCTCATGCTATTTTCTTGTGCATTTCTTCCACTCATGATCTCAAAGAATTTCCTGGTCTTAAGTCCAAAATCTGAAGGAGTTACAATATATGTTTGAATCTCCCCATCCCGTAACTCTACTACTCTTGTTGGACCGCATGTTGAAAATTCATCCATCCCCTTTGATGGATCTTCTCCTTCTACCATACCAAAAGGGGATATTGCCCTTTTTATGCCGATCTCTTTTAAAATAGCAATTAATTGATCACATACTGTGGGACTGTATGCACCAATTACGATTGCATTTGTCTGTTCACATGGACGCGTGAGTGGGCCAATAATATTAAAAGCAGAAGTAAATCTCATGGATTTTATCAACCTTGCCCACCCGGATTTTAAAAATGCTTCTCCAGGCAGATAACATATCTTGTATTTTTCCAAACATTTTTTTTGCGTTTTCCATAGGGGTATTTAGATCAATACCTAAAATTTCCATTACATCAGAGGCTCCGGAAACTCCTGTAACGAGTCTAGCTCCTTTTTTTTGCAATACAAAGTCCTGCACCTGATGCAATAAATGTTGCAGGAGTAGAGCAATTGACAGTTTTTAACGGATCTGAGCCTGTCCCCACTATATCGCAAACAAATTCATTAGTATTTATGTAAAACTTTTGTGTATCATATGTATCTAAAGCATCCCACGCCCCTGCAAGTTCTTCTATGGTAGGACCCTTGTAATATGGGCCATTAAGAATGCTCCTTGCTGAAGATCTGGTTGAATATTTAAAATAACCTGTCTATAGGCATCCTTTGCCTTTTCTCTATCCATTTTTTTTGCCTGCAGCAATATCACATATGAGTTTTCCAAACTCCCTTAATTCAGTCTCTGTTGCCATTTCCATCTCCTATTAATTCTTTAAAGGTCATATTTAAACAAGAATAAAATTTTTATCTAAGACTACTAAGATAGAGTTTCATTATTAACCTCTTGCCAATTTAATACTATTTTAAAGGCTTTTTTTTATGTATTATATCATAAAATGCAGTCTCAACTTCTTTTGGATTTATAAATCGTGTAATAGTTCTTTTTAAAATTTCTTGGTTGTTTTGTATAATTTCTAATGCCATCTCCATATGCATTTTCCTACATCCATAGCTGCCTATCAAGGTTATTTCCTTATAATGTAATTCATTTATAATCTTCACAGGTATTTTAGATAAATTAGATATAGCACTAAAAAAAGCAAAAAAAACACCTCCTTTTTTTTAAAAAAAATTTAAACTATTCTCAAATCCAGTATAAGTTGAAGTAGCATTTATTACACTATCAAACTTGTTTTGTGAGTCTTTTAAAGATATAATATTTAGTTTATTTTGTATTTCCTTAGATTTATTAATTCTTTCCTCATCAATATCATAAAGATATACTGTATATCCATATTCTCTAGCACACAGACAGCATAAAAGTCCCATTATGCCAGCCCCTACCACTAGTAATGTTCCCCCTTTTATCTTTGATATTGCATTAATTACACATCCTATTGGTTCTGCCAGTACAGCTACCTGTGGAGGAACATCTTTAGGTATTTTTATAAGACTTTTTTTTAGGAACAGATACAAATTGGGCAAAGCCTCCATCTCTGTGAAAACCTATAATTTTGATATTATCACACAAATTTTCCCTTCCTGCTCTACAGAAGTTACATTTTTCGCAACAATCGCCAGGCCACACAACATATATTTCTTGTTTGTCTTTTTCCCTGCCTACAATTTCATGTCCTGGTATTCTAGGTAATATTAGGTCCCTATGACCCTTTTCCCACAATTTCACATCGGTTCTGCAGATACCGCAATACATTACTTCCATTAATGTATAATTGTTAGAAATATTCTCTGGAATAGGTATTTTTTTAATTTTTATAGATTTTTTTATCTTCTAATATTATTGCAAACATATTTAATCGTTCAGTTAACTGTTTAACAGTATGGTCCACTTGTTACAACAAATGCTGGCGAAATTGCCAGTGAAGAGTTATTTCAAGTCTAATTATTACAATAACTAATTCTTTCTCTTTAAAATGTTTTTTCTACCAAGACCATAACCCAAGTTTATCAATGTGATAAACTCGAGTTAAGTAACGTACTTTAGAATTTAAGAACTTTCAATATCATTTTGGTGGGGATTTTAAATTGACTTTAACAATCTTGTAATTCTTCTTCAAAGAAATTAAAAGATTAGTGAGTCCTAATTTAAATCTGTCAAAACCTGGATAAAAAAACCAGGCAGCAAGCATATTATTTCACCTGCCTCAGTTCAAGTATCCTTTTTACATTAAAAGTCCTCTCTTCACCCCGCAACTGGCAAAAGGCCCTAAGTGCCAGAAATGAACTTCCCTTGTAAGTGCTTTCCTGAATGCTCAGTGGAAGCACCACCCTCTTTGAGCGTTCGTCTTTTGCCTTGAGATAAACCATTTCAAGGAGTTGTTTCTTTTTTTATTGACTCTTTAATGAGTCTCACCTTTGTTTCTAATGGCATCTTTTCTTCAGAGAGGCGATACTGAAAGGAGGTGATAAACTGCACAACCCTTTTATCGAGCCATATGTGCTTTAACTGTAAGGGTTTTTTTTAGTACAAGTCCCTCCAGACTGCGACACCTTGACAGTCCCACATAAGCGTGTCCGTGGGAGAATGTTCCCCTGCCTATGTCAATGATGACCTTATCAAATGTGAGTCCCTGGCTCTTGTGGATGGTTATTGCCCAAGCAAGTCTAATGGGATACTGCTCATAGGTTCCAACAGGGACTGTTTTTAGAGTCTGTATCTCTGTATCATAATGATATTCAAACATCTCCCACTTATGGGGTGTAACCTCTACTGTGGAACCATCCTCAAGTTCAACCCAGAGGATGTCTGTTTTTTTTCTTCCCTTGCGTCTCTATATCTGCCAACCTGCCCATTGTGCCGTTTATCCACCTGCCAAGAGGGTCGTTGTTAAGTAACATTACCTGGCAGCCTACTTTGAGCTCAAGGCTCAATGGGGCAGGTAGTGCATCTGATTCAAAATCACCTACCCTTTTACCTTTATAGATATGCCTTTTTGTATTTAGTTTTTTTGAGGTTTTTCTTGTTTATAGTATCCGCTAGCCTGTTTGTGGTGGTGAGATATATGTAAAAATCCCCTTCAGGTAGTGCAAAGTCTGGCATTACTTTGCTATTTAGGATCGCAAGTTGTTCCTCTGTAATGGTCTTGTTTCTTATGGCATTTAATATATCAAGGAACCTATCATCGCTCTGGCGGTACACCTTTTGAAGCTCCACATAGTCTATTTGAAGGTCCTGAAATACCTTTGCATCAAAAAAGTATGGACTTTTGTAGTATTCCTTGAAAATTTCTTTTTCTTTTGACCGGACAACTGGTGGGAGTTGATAAAGGTCACCTATGAATATGATTCTTATTCCACCAAAGGGTCTTTTTCTGGTTTTGCCATATTTCCTCAAAAATATATCTATTGAATCAAGTAAATCTGCCCTCACCATGGAAACCTCATCAATTACAATGGTGTCAATTTTTTTGTAGATTTCCCTGTCTGGAGGGTTTGCCTCTGTTACAGTCTCAGGGGTAATGTCAGGGCGAAATCCAAAAAAAGGAATGGATTGTCTGGCCCCTGATGTTCACTGCCGCCACCCCTGTGGGTGCAAGATAGACTGCATTCTTCTTGGTAGTTTCTCTGAAATAGTTGAGTAAGGTGGATTTACCAGTGCCTGCACGACCAGTGATTAAGAGGTGTTTTTGGCCATTTTCCATCAACTCATGGGCCTTTCTAAACTCCTCGTTAATTTCAATGTGGTTAAGTTTCCTCATCTCAATGCAATTCTTGTTTTTTTAAGCAAAGTCTCTCATCTTTTATAGATTTAAATTAGATTAATTATGCAAAATAACATGTAAAATTAAAGCCAGAATTTGTCAATGAAGATGTCGCCAAAAGCTATGCCAGTAGGGGGGGATTTTTGAGGGACTTTTACTGGAGAATTTTTGTACCTTTAACATGTCGAAGTGGGAAAGAGGGTTTATGTTAACCCTCTTTCTTTTTGTTCGCATATTAGTATGTATTAGATGTACTTTTAAAAATATGTTCAGTGCTGTTATCTGGTTTAAAATAAACTTTGTCATACAGGGAATATAATGGACTTAATTTCTTATATCCATAGATTTTAAAACAGTACGATTTGTTTTGCTCTAATTTTTGTTGTAAAAATTCACTATATTCAGTGGTATTGTTATCTGATATATCTACAAATGGAATGTATTTATCATTGCAATTACCATTATTATATTGAGAATAAAATATGGTATATCCATCTATATATGAAGTATTTTCAGGAGCATTCCATGTAAATTTTAGGATTTGTATGGGAATATTATTAAAATAGTGAATATTTGTCATTAAATTTAAATCTGGAGACCAGGACAAAGGATTTGTAGCGTAAATATCTACACTACAAGAAAATTTAGTTATCTCGTCCACTAAATTGAAGTCCCCATACAATAAAGTGGAGACAATAGAAATATTATTTGATTGCCTCTTTTCATCCGAGTTGTTATTTCTATTTATTTTCTGTTTAAAATCTATGTTGATATGAATATTTTTATAGGAGATGCGGGTATTGGTGCACGAAATGCCATCACTGTCAGATGAAATTGTAAGTGTGACATTAGTACTCTCTCCAGGTCCTAGAGAACCAGATGTTTTTGAAAAGTCCAGATTGATGTCATCTCCAGTATAGTCATTTCCCAGTTCCCACTGGATTTCTTCATCCCCAAGATTTTTTAAAGTGAAATCATACTGTTTTACAGGTAATTTTTCTCCACACACGTTAGTTATTAGTATGTTTCGGTTTCCAATTACCTGAAGTTCTCCAGGTTTGTTAGTAATTCCCCATTCACTACTTGATTCAAATTCTTTACTCACTGTGTAAAGGGGTTTTTCTTTCCAGAATTCGGTATATTTTCCTCTTATTGAATCGTTTAATTTTTCCACAATCTTTTTGGCTATCTTGTTATCCCATTTGGTTGAGGAGATGATTCTACCATAATAACCTATTCCAATACTACCTTCCAGTTTAACATCCGTGCTAATTTTAAGATTTTTGTCAATAATGTCATCTAGAGATACGGTTTCTGTGCCATTGGCATTTTGCATAGCTTTTAAATCCACTTTTAAATATGGTCCCAAATAGTTATTCATAGCTACACCTATTCCATAAACATATACAGCAGGCTCTGCACCAATATATGCAAATCCATTGGCTCCAACATTCAATTCTGAACTCTGGCTAAATGAAAAATCAGAATCTAAACTACTTTCCAGTTTATCTCCATTATAAACAAAGGCAAAAACTGGATTACTTACACCAGAAAAAGTTATTTTTGCTGCACCCACGATCTTTGCTTTATCATAATCTTTTCCTGCCCCAGCACCTTTGATACCATAACTAATAGGTATCTCCTCAGTCACTTTTATTGGAATTCCGTAAATGGAAAAAGTTTGAGTGAATTTAGGACCTTTATATAGGATTTTATGTAAACTATATTTCTTTTTTTAGCTGGGCTGTGGCATTTCCATTTATTTGTATGTTGGATCCAAGCGTCAAATAGATGCCATCCAACTTTAAATCTATACCATCCAAACTTACGTCAGTATCCCATCCAATGTTGAGATCAACATAAGGCCTGAGCTTGACAATTCCTGTTAGAGAAGAATTCTTATCTTTATCTAAATAAAGAGGTCCAAAGGTTTTTTTCATATTCTGTTTCCCACGAATAATCTATGTCTCTTTTCAGACTCTTTGTATAGACTTCTCCCTGTTTAAATCTATTTCAATATATTGTCTGGTGGGATCAAAAGGAATGGATTCATCTCCAATAATAAGATCGCTATTTATCAACTTTATTTCTTTGTTAACCTGGACTGAATCTGGAGTAAGGGTAGTAGAGATATACCCTCTTGGTATTATATTAGTTAAGGGTACGAATTCAGTTAAAATATTAAATGTAGAACTCTTATTTATATTTTCATCTAAATTAGTTACAAAATAGTTAGTAACAGGACTTATTGATGTTATCCTTCTATAAAAAACTGGTTCGATTTTGTGGACTATAATATCACCTGGTTTTAAGTTGTTCAATTTTGAGATAAGGGCAACATCACTCGTTGTTACTGTTATGTCATCTAAAAGGGGAGAATTGACCTCTATATCTGATATTGAACTATTATTGTCTATGTTGTTAAGAGTAATTTGCACACCTGTTATATCCACTATATTTACATTATCTGCTAACTTTAATTTTGGTAGTATGACAGGAGTAATTATTCTATCTTCTTTTAAATTGTTAATATAACATGTTGTTCCATTATTGGATACTTTATTACAACCCATCCACTTAATTAGACGATAGTTGCTATTTAGATTTTTTTAATTTTATTTGAACTGTCATATTAGATTTTTTTTCTGGATTTATCCAAAGTAGTTCATTCTGTTGAATAGTTTGTTCTCCCTTTTGTATCTCTAATGTTGCATGGGAGGGTTTTATTATTAATAATTTCAAATCCTTTTTTTAATTTTGCCAGAGCAGGGTTATTCATTATTAGGCCATTTTTTTTTGAAAATAGATTCTATTTTGTTTTTTTAATTCTTGGCGATCCCCCCTGTGATATAATGCCGTCAAGGTTTTTAAGTGAGTTTGGCTGAATTTAAGAGGAGTTTTATTCACCTTTAAGGGGTTAAAACTAGTGATCACTCCAAAATATGAGGTTGTAGCTTCTGCTCTTTTTAAATTTGATTTTAAATCAACCAATTTATCTGCTACAACATTTAAGGTGTTTTCAAGATCAGAATATGAAAGTTTACATGATGACTCTGAACATAAGTGGCTTACATAATTATAAACTATGTCAGTTAGAACTGTAATATTAACATTTCCCTCTATAAGATTTTCAACTTTTGCAAAACCAAATAGTGTACCATTATTTGAGGTTGGATTGGGATCTATTAATCCATCATCATCTACATCGATGTCCTCTCCTCCACTGATTCTTACTAATACAATTTGATGTTCATCCCAATCTTTGGGATTAGTAAATTCGAAAGCTCCAAGTTCATTTGTCTTTAACTCTACACATGTATGATCTTGAGTATATGCTAACTGACAAATTTTCACATCTGCATTTGCCAGAGGTCCAAGTAATGCATGGTTCCCTTGAGGCAGAGTATAGGCATTATCTGATGAATTTGGACTGACACCATTGCCACCTCCGCTGCAGCCTGATAAAATCAAAAAAAATAGAATTAGTAACACTGAAACATAGATGACTATTTTTTTCATAAATTCCCCCTTACTGTTTAAAATTCATTAAAAAAAATAAATCCAATACATTGTTTTTTTTATATAAAATGAAAAAAAGACTATGATATGAAGAATGATGTGTAAGTTTTTTTAAGAGAAACAAACAATTTCATATAAAAAAAATTTTACATTGTAATTTTAAAATAATGAGAATTTATTTTTAATCAAGTATAATTTTTAGAGTATTACAGTTTCGTGTGTATACATTGTATTTGTTTTAATGTCAATAAGTATTCATTTTCAATAGTTTTTTCAGGTCAAAACTCATTTAACAGCTTTCTTCCGTTCGGAAACAAATAAAAAAATAATAAAAAAAAGAGGACCAACTGGTCCATGAGTTTTTTGGATTTATAAGTTGCTGCCATGAGTTAATTAGTAAATTAATAATATCGCCTATTTTCTCTTTTAAAAAGTTCCTGGCCATTAGAAAATCTGATTTTAGATGCCCTATTACTGGTTTTATGGCTGCCTTTCTCCTGAAACGCTGATGTATGTAAACTAAACGCCCCTTCTTTCACATAATCTTTTTACCTCACACTCATCGCATCTTGGAGACCTTGCTTTACATACGTCCCTACCAAACCACACAAATAAATGATTTACCAAGTGCCAATCTTTCCTTGGATATAGCTCCATTAAATCTCTCTCAATTATGGTTGGATTTTTTTTGACTGGGTAAAACCAAGCCTATTGGACAATCTCTTTACATGGGTATCTACAGCTATTCCTTCATTTTTGGAAAAACAATTGGATAAGACAATATTTGCAGTTTTTCTCGCCACTCCAGGAAGTGTTAGGAGATCCTTCATATTAGAGGGAACTTCTCCATTATATACATTTAAAATTTTTTTTTGCAGAACCAATTAGATTTTTTTGCCTTGTTTCTAAAAAAAACCAGTGGTCCTGACTACCTCTTCAACCTCCTGTTGCGTTGCCGTTGATAGGGATTTTATATCTGGCCACTTTTTAAAAAAAATAGGGGTTACCTTGTTTACCCTATCATCAGTACATTGTGCAGCTAAAATAGTTGCTACAAGAAGTTCCCAGGGAGTTTTCCAAACCAATTTTGTCCGGGGATTTGGATACCTTTTTTTTCAATATTGTTAGAACCTCGTTTGCCCTCTTTTTTTTTGTCCATTACTCACTCCTTGAAAATATATTATTTGGTATTTATTATTTTCTTGCAAATTACTATAGATCTAATTAAACCACAACAAAAAGGAGTCCCCCATGGAGGTAAGGTTATTTTATGTAACTTGCAAAGACAAACAAGAGGCAGAGAGTATAGCAAAAACTCTTCTTGAGGAAAAATTAGTTGCTTGCGCCAATATATTCCCAGAAATGGAGTCATTTTTTTGGTGGAAACAAAAAAATTGACAAGGCAAAAGAAACACCTATGATTTTAAAAACAAAAAAAAGAACTATCAAAAGAGGTCATAGAAAAAAATTAAGAGTCTGCACTCATATGAGTGTCCTTGTATCATTGAGATACCTATTACTGGAGGATTTAAAGACTTTTTGAACTGGATTTATGAGGAGACCAAATAGTTATGAAGTTTTTTTATTCGCACCTTTGGATGTCAAATGAATGTTGCTGATTCTTTTTGGATTTCTTCATCCCTTATATCAAAAGGATTCAGACAAACTCATAGAGAAGACGATGCCGATATAATTTTGGTAAATACCTGTAGCGTCAGGAAAAAAACCTGAGGGAAAATTATACAGTTTTTTGGGGAGGATACGTCCTTATTTAAAAAAAAAATCCAAACCTTATAGTTGGAGTAGGTGGATGCGTTGCCCAACAACTTGGGGAAAAAATATGGAATAAGTTTCCCTTTGTCCGGTTAATTTTTGGTACAGACGGGGTATCCCATGTCCCACAAAGTATATCAAGATTAATCTCAACTCCATCACTAAAAATAAGCCTTTTGGAATTTAAAGATTATTATCCAGAACGAGAGATGGCAGTTGAGGATAGCCTGATTGAGGGTAATCCAGTTGCATATGTAAATATAATGCAAGGTTGTGATAATTTCTGTGCCTATTGCATAGTGCCTTATACCAGGGGGAGACAAAAATCCAGAAAAAAATAGTTTAGTAATAGATGAATGCAAGAGACTGGTGGATGCTGGAGTAAAGGAAATAATGCTCTTGGGTCAAAATGTAAATAGCTATGGAAAAGATAGATATGGTGATGGAACAAGTTTTGAGGAGCTACTTATAGAAGTATCTAAAATAAAAGGATTAAAAAGGATAAGGTTTACAACCTCTCATCCAAAGGATATTTCTAACAGGTTAATTGAACTCTTTGGAGTTTTGGATAACCTTTGTCCATCTATTCATTTGCCCTTGCAGGCTGGATCAAATAGGATATTAAAACTAATGGGTAGAAAATACTTAAAAGAAGATTATTTACAAATAATAGACAAACTAAAAAAAAGTGAGAGGGGATATAGTAATAACTACAGATCTGATAGTTGGTTTTCCAACTGAAACTGATGCGGATTTTAAAGAAACCCTGGATATGGTTAAAAAAGTAGAATTTGACAGCAGTTTTTCATTTAAATACTCTGACAGACCAGGCACAAGGCTGAAATCATGGAACCGAAAATCCCTGAAAACATAAAGGCTACTAGGCTTAAAGAACTACAAGCACTGCAAGATAAGCTTACCATTAACTCAATGAATAGGTTAAAAGGCAAGATAGTAGAGGTATTGGTTGAAGGAAAAAGCTCAAAACAAAGGGAAGAAGGACCTATATCTTATAGGGGCAGGGAGCCTGGTGGCCGAGTAGTAAACTTTTTAGTGAACAGGGGAAACATAAATCCTTTGCCTGTAGGATCCATTGTGGATGTAAAAATCACAGAAGTAAAAAAAACATTCTTTATTTGGGGAGGTGAAAAACTGACATGATAGAAATGAAGATATTTGGACTTGCCCTTGATGAGCAGTCACAAGTCCCAATTTTGATATTAAAGGATATTGAGGAAAAAAAAGTGTTGCCCATCTGGATAGGCGCCATGGAGGCCATGTCAATATCTATTAGCCTAAACAAAATTACCATGGCCCGTCCACTGACCCATGATCTTATGGTCAACATATTAGAGACAATGGGGGCAAAAATAGAAAAGGTGTGTGTAGTTTCCCTAAAAGAAGGAACATATTTTGCTGAAATACATATAGAACAAGATGATACTGTGTATGTTATTGACTCAAGCCATCTGACGCCATTGCCCTTGCAATAAGGTGTGATGCCAAAATATATGCCAATGAAACCCTTCTTGAGGAGTTAGAAAAACACCTTAAAAAGGAACATGAAGTTGTATTAAAGGATCAAGAGGCAGAGAAGTGGACAGAATTTTTAGAGCGTCTTGGAGATGAGGAATTCAAATACAAAATGTAACAAATTTTGGATAGAAAAGAGATGATTGATCTACACACACATACAGTTTTTAGTGATGGAGAACTAATACCAGCTGAATTAATCCAAAGGGCAAAAACAGCAGGTTACAAAGCCATTGCCATAACAGATCATGTGGACCACACAAACATAGAACACATCTTAAAGATGGAGTTAGAAGGTATTAAACAACTCAAGGTGGCTAGCTCTCTGGATGTTTTAGTTGGGGTGGAAATAACCCATGTACCTCCCCCTTTAATCCCTGAGCTCATTGAAAGGGCCAGGAAACTTGGGGCTCAAATAGTGGTGGTGCACGGAGAGACCATTGTTGAACCAGTTGAAAAGGGAACTAATCTTGCTGCCATTCAAGGAAGAGCCGATATTTTGGCACATCCAGGTCTTATTAGTGAAGAGGAGGTAAAACTGGCTGCAGAGTTGGGAATCTATTTAGAAATAACAACAAGATCCGGTCATTCTCTAACAAATGGTCATGTGGCAAGAATGGCAAAGGAACATGGGGCAAGGCTTGTCATAAATAACGATGCCCATTCACCAAAAGACTTGATCTTTGTAGAAAAAAAGAAGGCTAATTGCAATGGGAGCAGGAGTCACATATTCAGATTATTTGGAAATGGAAAACAATTCACAATCTATTTTAAAAAAACATCTTAAACAGATAAAACCAAAGGGACCAATATGGGAATAGAGTCTACCACAGGGATATTTTACCTGATTCTAAACACTACTTTGGTAGTTAAGATAGTGTTGGGAATCTTAGGTTGTATGTCCATTATTAGCTGGACCATTATATTTTATAAAACAATCTCTTTCTTTAAGGCAAAAAGAGAACTTGAAAGAGATATTGATCTAATAAAAGAATCAAAGGATCTCGCATCCTCTTTAAAAATACTTAGAACAAGACATACTTCCTCGTTATATAAAATTTCCATAGACTGCTTAAATGAAATAAAACAAATTGAAAAATCAAAAATAAGCGACTTAAAAAAGCCAGAAATAGCATCTCAGTCAATAGAAAATACCATTAATAACCATATATCAGAAAGTTTACTTGACCATTCCTCATCCCTGTCCTTTCTAGCCACTTGTACCAATTCTGCTCCATTTATAGGACTGTTTGGAACCGTATGGGGAATTATGCATTCATTTCACTCAATTGGTCTTCAAAAAAAGTGCAGGTTTAGCCACTGTTGCCCCAGGCATTGCTGAGGCATTAATAGCAACGGCTGTTGGCCTTGCTGTAGCTATTCCAGCATCTATAGCATATAACACCTTTATCTCAATATTAACCAATATTGAGAATTTATATATTAGATATAAAAATATTTTTATTAATATGGCAAAAAGAGAATTAGCGATATTTTCAGCGCCAACTATAACAAAAACTGAATAAAAATGAATTCAAGGTTTCAAAACAAAAAAATACATAGCAGAAATAAACGTTACACCTTTTGTAGATGTGATGCTGGTATTACTTGTAATTTTTATGGTCACTGCACCTCTTTTAGTTCAGGGGATTAAGGTTGATGTCCCAGAAACAAAAACTGTACGTACATTAAAAAAAGGAAGAGATAAAATTATCATAACTATAGATAAAGATAAAAATATATTTATAGATAAATATAAATTAGAAATTGATAAATTAACCAACTATTTGAAAAAAATAGTTTTAAATAAAGACCAAATGGTCTTTTTTAAAAAGCAGATAAAAAATATCCCATATGGTTTTATTG
>BBBM01000043.1 GCA_001311565.1 Desulfothermus okinawensis JCM 13304 | reverse complement strand
CTCGAGAAAAAAAGTCCAAAAAAAAACTATAATAAAATGGAGTAGCAAAATTTATTTCCATAATTCATCCATGGTTATTGAAATGGGATTATTGGGTACGCATCTTAGGTCAAGATTTATACCTTTTTTTATTTAAATATCTCAAGCAACTTATATCCTCTTTGCTCAAAAATATGTGGTCACATACCTGTATTTTCCCTGGTGAATAGTGGAGATTCCCTATGTTTAGGGTATTGAATTCAAGGCCAATGTCAAAGGCCCTTTTTGCGTCTTGACAGGTAGCAAATAGAATAAATAATTGTCCACTGTTGTTTTTGGTTTTAATTGTCTCAATAGTCTTTAAAATATCTTTTATGCCGCAAAAAAAATATATTTAAGTTAGCAGGTATTGCCAGTTTTATTATTTCTTGTCTAACAGCATCCTTATTTAGTTCATTATTGGCAACAACCAAAAATCTGGATTTAAAATAAGGTACCCATGTCTCGATTACCTGTCCATGTATAAGCCTGTTATCTATTCTCACCCACATTTTATTGTCTTCCATTTGTGGAAACTTTCCTTTTTAGGACTTCTCCCGCAACCCTAATACCCTTTTTGCCAGCAAGTTTGGCCTCTTCTGCAAGCTCTTTTAGTGGTAGATTTCTGGATGAGAAAATTTTCAGCAACATTGGCAGATTTACTCCTGTAATTACGTCAAGGTTATTGGAATTTAATAGGGAAAAACTCAAATTACTTGGGGTCCCTCCAAACATATCTGTTAAAATTATAACCCCATCCCCTCTATCCAACTCCTTAGCACTGATCTGGATGTCCCCCAGGATTTCTTCCATTGGTTTTGATGTATCAATGGTAAGTGCCTTACAGAGCTCTTGTTTTCCCATAATTAATTCAGCAACTTCAATGAGCTTTTCTCCTAGATCCAGATGAGTAACTATGAGTACTCCAATCATGGTATACCTCTTGAATCCTGGCCAAGCCGAATGAAATTCTGGATACGGCTTGATAGGTCCTTGTTTGTATGTTTGTTTTTATCCCAGAGAAAGGTGTCGATGTTCCAATTGGACATTATAATTTTTAGCCTTTAGTTTTTTTACATATTATTTCAGATATTGCCACAGACCTATGAAAGCCACCTGTACATCCAAAGGCAATTGCCAGTCTATAGCGTCCTTCCCTGGCATATAGTGGAAGTATAAATTCTAAAAAAATCTTCTAGCTTTATTAAAAAAAGTTTGAGATTCTTCAAATCGTAAGATGTATTTTTGAATTTTTTTCTTCCCTGCCAGAGTAAGATTTTAGGTCTTTTTCAAAATATGGATTGGGCAAAAATCTAAGGTCCAGTACAATATCTGCCTCTTTTGGAATACCGTACTTATATCCAAAGGAGATTAGTTGTATTCTAAAACCAGCTTTATTATCTACTAAATAATTAAAACTAGACTGGATTTTTCGCCTTAAGTCATGAATTGAAAAGTTTGAGGTGTCAATAATTAATTTCGCTTCATCTCTTAGAGCATTAAGTAATTTTTTTTCTTCTTCTATAGCTTGTTTAAGCCCTATTTCCTTTGACTCAAGGGGATGGGGCCTCCTTGTTGTTGCATACCTTTTTATTAAAATATCGTCATCAGCTTCTAAAAATATGATTTGTGGTTCAATAGCAAAGGATACAAGTCCTTCTTTGATTTGATTCCAATCAGACAGATAATCTTTTTGTCTTACATCCACTCCAAGGGCTAGGCCCCTATACCTCCTGGGGTTTTCACTACTAAATAGTTCTGTAAGTCTCATTGTCATGGGTAAAGGAAGTCCATCTACAGCAAAAAAAACCTATGTCCTCAAATACCCTTAAAGCTGTGCTTTTACCAGCTCCAGAAAGTCCCGTTATAATTATTAAAGGAAGTTTGAATTCATTCATTTTTCTAACCAGAGGTCAAAAGGTCCCAGATTCCCTCAACGCCTTCAGCTTCCATAAATGATTGTCTGAATTCAGGATCTTTAAGAAGTCTTGAGATATGGGCCAGGATTCTTAAGTGGAGTCCAGCTACATTTTCCGGGGCAAGTACCAAAAAGAAAATATGACACGGCTTTTTGTCAAGGGCATCAAAATCCACTCCCAGAAAGCTTCTTCCAACAACTACAATAATTTTGTTAAGTTCATGTAATTTGCCGTGGGGGATGGCAACACCATCCCCTATGCCTGTAGATCCTAGTTGTTCTCTCTCTATAAGTACCTTGTAAGCATTTTTTTATATTTAGCCCTGGGAATTTGCCCTCTAAAGGTTTAACTAGCTCTTTTAAGACTTCCTGTTTTGTGGTTGACTTTAATTCTGGGAGTATCAGATCTTTACTTAAAAACTCAGATAATTGCATTTTTTTCTCCCTTAACTGTATTAGTGTGGATCTATTAGCCCAAAATCGCCATTTTTCTTTTTATATAAAACATTAACTCGCTTGGTATCAGCATTTATAAACACTATGAAATTATTGTCGCTTCTTTGTAATTCTATTGCTGCATCCTCAATTGAAATCGGTTTTGGAATATAATTATCTGACATCACAATATTGGGAGTTCCTTCTGAGAGGGACTTTTCCCCTGGTTGTTGTTTAAAAGTCTGTGACTTAGTAAGTTTACCTTTTCTTCTGTCCTTTTCTTTATCTTTCATTTTCCTGAGTTGAGCATCCATTTTATCCAATACCTTGTCAATTGATGCATACATGTCTTGTGATTCTTCTTGGGCAGATATATGAATATCATCTGCATTGAAAACAACATCTATTTTTTTGCCTATATTTATCTACTTCCATATTTACTTGCAAAAAAAAGCGCTATCTACCCTTTTTATATATTTTTCAAGTTTACTAAAACGGTTTTGAGCATATTTTTTTAGATGATCTGAAGGTTCAAAGTTCTTGAAATTAAATTGTAGTTCCATATTGCCTCCTTATATGGTTTTAAAAATTTTTTCTTTTGCTAGAAGATGGGATACCCATTGATTCTCTATATTTTGCTACAGTACGTCTTGCTATGTTGATTTCAAATTTTTCTTTTAATATCTCTGAAATTTTTTGGTCACTTAATGGTTTTTTAGGGTCTTCTTCTGAAATTAATTTCTTTATATAATATTTTACGCTTTGTGCAGATACTTCATTACCACTTTCAGTATTAAGTCCACTATTGAAAAAGAATTTCAACTCGAAGATACCATGGGGAGTGGAAATATATTTATTAGTTGTTAATCTGCTTACAGTTGATTCATGAACTCCAATATCTTCTGCTATGTCTCTAAGGACAAGGGGCTTTAAGTGTGTAATACCATTTTCAAAAAAAATCTCTTTGAAATTTCACAATACTTTCAATGACCTTATAAAGTGTTCTTTGTCTTTGATGAATACTTCTTATTAGCCATAGGGCATCTTTAAATTTGGATTCAATATATTCTTTGTCTTTAGTATCCTCTTTTTTTTAGTAGCTCCAAATAATAATCGTTGATTTTTATATTTGAAAAACCTTCATCATTTAGTATTATTACAAAATCATCTTCATACTTAAAAATATATGCATCTGGGCTGATATAAATTGTTTCCCCTTCACTGTAATTATTACCTGGTTTTGGATCTAGACTCTTTATAATTTCAACGTATTCTAGGACCTTATCCAATGGAATGTTTAGATCTTCTGCTATTTGATTGTATTTTTTTCTTTTCCAGATACGGCAAGTAGTCTTCTATAATTTTTTTTTATTGTCTCATCTAGTATGCCGAGAAATTTTAGTTGTTCTATAAGACACTCTTTCAAATCTCTGCTTCCCACGCCAACTGGGTCAAACTGTTGGATTTTCTTTAAGACCTTTTCCACCTCTTCTGGTGATTTTTGTGCGATAGTGGCTATTTCTTTTATGGGGCTATCTAAATAACCAGAAGAATTAATGTGTTTAATGATTATTTCCCCAATTTCTATTTCTTCTGGATCCATATTTGATAGGTGAAGCTGCCAGAGTAGATGGCTTTCCAAAGTTGGTTTTGATGCGCAAAATGCCTCTAGGTTTGATTTTTCATCTTGGAACTCAATTTCTCTGGCAATTTTTGAGGAACTGGAAAAATATCCAAGGTAATTTTCCCATTCAGCATGTTTAAGTAGATTTTTTTTCATCGATTTTAATTAAACCTGGAATATCGTTGCTGGAGATTTTTTTGTTCATTGTTTGGTTCCTGTATTTCTGTGGTGGTTTCCTCAAGTAGGGGGTTTTCCTGCAATGCCTGTTGAACTGTCTGGACCAGCTCAAGCCTTGAGAGTTGTAAAAGTTTTATTGCCTGTTGTAATTGAGGGGTCATTACAAGCTGTTGGGTTAATTTGAGGCCCTGTCTCAGTTCCAAACTCATTATCTAACTACTACCTCCTCTGAAAACTCCCATTTAATTTATTTATATCCCAGGCTTCACAATTTCTGCTTATCAAATATTATGCCATATGTATTGTCCCAAGGCAAATTAAAATTGGTTAGTTTTTTTATAGTTTTATTAGTTTATAACTCAAAATGGTTTCCAAGATATATTCTTTTGGCCATTTGGTTTTCAGCTACTTCCTTAGGTGATCCACTTAAGATAATTTTGCCCTCATATACCAAATACACTAGATCACAAATTTTCATGGTATCTCGCACGTTGTGGTCTGAAATTAATATACCTATCCCTCTTTCCTTTAGTTTTGCAATAATGTTTTGAATATCTAAAATCGCCAATGGGTCTATGCCTGCAAAGGGTTCATCTAATAAAATAAATTTGGGTTGCCTAATTAATGCCCTGGCAATTTCAAGGCGCCTCCTTTCCCCTCCTGATAAGTAACAGGCCTTTTGTTTTTTTAAGTGAAAAATTCCCAATTCCTTTAATAAAAATTCTTCTCTTTCTTTTTGTTCCTTTGGAGATAATCCTGTAAATTCCAGGATAATCTTTAGATTGTCTTCTACTGTAAGTTTTTTTAAAGACTGAACTTTCCTGTGGTAAATAACTAATTCCCTTTCTTGCTCGCTTATATAGTGGCCAGGATGTAATGTGATCATCATCTAAAAAAACCTCCCCCTTTGTGGGGGAAATTATGCCCACTAACATGTAAAAGGTCGTGGTCTTGCCTGCTCCATTTGGACCAAGGAGACCCACTACTTGTCCACTGGACACACAAAGACTTATATCCCAAACAACTGTTTTTTTACCGTAACTTTTTGAAAGTTCCCTAGCTTCCAGTTTTGATTTCATACTATATTTAGTCTTTATTTTTTTGTTGGGTTAATTTTCTTTTTTTATCCTCATAAAACTTTAAATTCTGACTTGGTTTTGTGTTATCTGATTTTTGTTTCTCTGGATAAAAAGTAATTTCAACCTTGTTTGAACTGTTGGAAAATATTTCACTGGTATTTTTATTTAAGTCAATAATCAACTTAGCACCTTGAATTTTATTTTTGTTTTGAATAAGTGTTACATTATTAATTAAAGTGATTCTTTGGTTTTTTTTAAATCATATTCAGCAGTGGAACAATAACCTTCTTTGTCTTGAAATATTATGTGTACATGGCCTGTAGCTATCATCAACTTTATAATACTTTTTTTTATTTTTATCATTTATATTTTTTTGTATGTTTACTTAAAATAACTATTAATTTATCTGATTCAATTGTTAAGTCTTTACTTTTTGCAACAACTTCCTTTTCAAATAATACCTTATTTTCCTTTTGAAGATAAGTAGCCTTCTCTGCATTTATGGTAACTGGACTTGACCAATGCGATTTCGATCTACTATCTAGTTTAGTAGATGAATTAATGTTTTTGCAAAACCAGTCTTATTCACAAATACGAAATGTAATGATAAGAGTAAAAGTATAAATTTTTTTCATATAATTATCACCTTGACATTTTTTTGTAATGGTTATGCTGCGATCATTTAGATCTATTACACAATCTGTACCTTGTACAGTTAATTTATCTTTTTTTAATTTTATGCCATGGTTAAATACAATTTTATTTACTCTTAAATTAAAATACATAAAATTGGCATTGAGTATAATGTCTCTGTACTTGCCTTTAATCTGGTGTTCTAATTTTATTTTTTTTGTGAATTCTTGTAATAGACTCCGCTTAGTGCCATTATTTTAACAGTGGAATTATCGTTTAAGGTGATCAACAGGTTAGGGGATGTAAAATAAATCTCAGACAGCTTGTTTTTTGAGAGGATTTTCTCCGCCTTTATCTGCCACAAGGTGTTTTTTTTACTGTAACCCTTTATAAAGGCTTTTTGTATAATAGATTCAAATGGAAGATTTTTTTATTAAAAAGGGCTGAGATTGACTTGTCCTTTTTGGAGTCCATAAAAAAATGTAGTAAAAGAGCAAATGCAATAGTAAGTATGAAAAATAGTGCTAGAAATTTTCGTTTAACCATTTTTCCCATAACTGTTCCAATTTGCCTTGGGTACTCAATATGAAATTTATTGCTTCCCTAAGTGCTCCCTCTCCTCCTTTTTTTTGAGAAATCCACTTTGCTATTTTTTTTGATCTCTGGTTGAGCATTTTTTTACTGCCATGGGAAATCCCACCAATTTCATGGCAGGCGCGTCAACCCAGTCATCTCCTAGATATGCCATTTGCTCAAAATTTAGTTCCTTTTCCTTAGAGATTTTCCTAATAATATGATCCTTTCTTATAAAACCTTGGTAATATTCTTTAATACCCAGTTGCTTTAATCTGGATTTAACTGCTTCGGATTTCAGTCCTGTAATTATTATTATCTCTAAACCTGCCATTTGTGCCAGTTTTACCCCAAGTCCATCCTGGACATTGAATTTCTTGAATACCCTTCCCTGGTCGTCATAATAAAGTCCTCCGTCAGTTAAGACACCATCCACATCACTTATAAGTATTTTAATTCTTTCAACCAATTCGTTCATGAGATTGCCTGCTTTATTTTGAGGAGTGTTTTAATTAAATTTTCAAGATGGTCAAGGGGCCAGCTGTTAGGGCCATCGCACAGTGCTTTATCTGGATCAGGGTGGACTTCCATGAAAATACCATTACAACCAGCTGCCACAGCACAGCTAGAAAGGTGGGGAACATATTCTCTTTTACCACCAGATGATGCGCCTTTCCCCCTGGCAGTTGTACTGAATGGGTTGCATCGAAAATTACAGGACATCCTGATTGCTGCATAATTGGGATAGATCTAAAATCAACAACAAGATTATTGTACCCAAAAGAAGTACCCCTCTCTGTTAACCAAATTTTATTATTGCCCGTTGATTTAACTTTATAAACGGCATTTAAGATGTCCCAGGGCGCTAAGAATTGTCCTTTTTTTATGTTTATAATTTTATCTGTCTCTCCCGCTGCAATTAATAGGTCTGTTTGTCTGCATAAAAATGCTGGTATCTGAATTACATCTACAACTTTTGCTGCCCTTTGAGCCTGGGATGGCTCATGTATGTCAGTTGTCACAGGCAACTTGGTTACTTGTTTTACTTTATGTAATATCTCTAGACCTTTATCAAGTCCAGGTCCTCTGTAGCTATTGATGGATGTCCTGTTTGCTTTATCAAATGAACTTTTAAATATGACGAGCAGATTGTATTTTTCTGAAAGTTCTTTTACCTTTTTGGCCACAGATAAAACAACTTCTTGGCTCTCAATTACACATGGCCCCAATATGAAGAATAAATTTTCGTAACTCTTTTTATACATATCCTCTATGTCCTTCATCTCTATCCTCGTAGCCTAATTTTTGAATTTTTTTTGCTGCTTTTATAAAGTCCACAAATAATGGATGAGGCTCCATTGGTTTAGACTTAAATTCTGGATGAAATTGGCACCCCACAAACCATGGGTGATCTTTTATCTCTACAATTTCAACCAATTCTTCGTCTGGAGACAGTCCACTTAAAACAAGTCCATTTTGTTCAAATTTGTCAGCATATTTCTTGTTGAACTCATATCTGTGTCTATGTCTTTCACTTATTAACTCTTTTTTTTATATGCTTTATAGCTCTTTGTATCTTTTCTGAGTTTGCAAGGGTATGCCCCAAGCCTCATGGTCCCACCTTTATCAGAACCTGGATCTCTCTTTTGTACACACCTTTTCCTAAAGTCAAACCATTCTGTCATGAGATATATCACTGGATCAGGGGTATTGGGGTCAAATTCAGAAGAATTTGCTTTAAGCAATTTTAAAACATTCCTGGCAAATTCAATTACTGCACATTGCATCCCTAAACATATTCCTAGAAAAGGAATTTTCTTTTCCCTGGCAAATTTGCAGGCAAGAATTTTCCCCTCAACTCCGCGATAACCAAAACCTCCTGGCACCAAAACCCCTTGGACATCCTTCAATTTTTCGTACACATTGTCCACTGTTAGTTCTTCGGAATTAACATAAACCAGCTCAGGTTTTACACTATTTGCTATTCCCCCATGTACAAGGGCCTCATGGAGACTTTTATATGATTCTTTTAAGTCAACGTACTTCCCCACAATTGCTATTTTGGGACCAGGGTTTAAGGACTTTAGTTTGGCTGTAAGATCTATCCACGGGGTTAGGTCTGGATTTTTTGCTGGGAGTTTTAACATAATGGCTATTTTTTGATCTATGCTTCATTGTAAAAGGTCAGGGGAACCTCGTAGATGTTTTCAACATCCACAGCAGAGAACACAGCGTCTGGATCAACATTACAGAATAAAGCGATTTTTCTTTTTATGCCTTCATCTAATTCCATCTCACTTCTACACAGTATGATGTCTGGTTGAATACCTATGCTCCTTAGTTCTTTTACACTGTGTTGGGTGGGTTTTGTCTTTAACTCTCCTGCAGTTTTAATATATGGTACCAGGGTGAGATGTATGTATAAAACATTTTCTTTTCCAAGGTCATAGCGCATTTGCCTGATAGCTTCTAGGAAAGGCTGTCCTTCAATATCTCCTACAGTGCCTCCAATCTCCACTATTGCCACGTCTTCATTGTCTCTTACTACATTTAAAATGGACTGTTTTATTTGGTCTGTGATATGGGGAATCACCTGTACCGTCCCTCCAAGATAATCGCCTCTACGCTCTCTTTTTATGACTTCATAATAAATGCTTCCAGAAGTATAATTGTTGTGTTTCCCCATGGGAATTCCTAAATACCTTTCATAATGCCCGAGATCCAGATCAGTTTCAGCACCGTCGTCTGTTACATATACCTCCCCATGTTGGAATGTTCATTGTTCCTGGATCCACATTAATATAAGGATCTAATTTTTGAATGGTGACCTTAAGCCCCCTTGTCTTGAGTAATGCACCAATTGACGCTGCTGCCAGCCCTTTGCCCAGTGATGATAATACTCCTCCAGTGACAAAAATAAACTTTGTCCTACTATTTTTCATGGTTAAGACATCCCTTTTGTTTTATTGTTAAAAGGATTTGTTTCGTCCTTTAATAGGCAAATTCTATACACCTAGCTCAAGTTTGTCAAAATTTGGGCTAACATTGTAATTTGCTTATTCCATTAAATCCGATTATTAATTTATCTGCCTATTTCTTTAGCTCCAATTATTGATTGGGTTATGGATCAAAAGGCAAAGTGATTAGTAATTAGTGATTAGTGAAAGGTAGAAGGATGAAGAGCACCTAAAACGTTGAACTTTGAACTTTACACACATACACAGACACAGTCCTCAGTCCACAGCTAGACTGGACTCATCAAAGCTTGAGATATGAGAGTTATAAGGAATGGACAAAAAAAGTCTATTTTTTTCCTTTGAATAAAAATACTTGACACAAGATTTTCACGGATATATTATAAATTTTCCATTTGAAACATGGAGAGGTGGCCGAGCTGGCTGAAGGCGCTCGCCTGCTAAGCGAGTATAGAGGCTAAAACCTCTATCGAGGGTTCAAATCCCTCCCTCTCCGTTTTAATTGGGTTGAATTAAAAAAAATGAATTTGTGGGAATGTTAAAACAAAAAAGCCCTCTCTTTATAGAGGGCTTTTTGTTTGTATTACAAAACATTATGACATCTTTCTTTTCTTCCAAAGCTGTATTTCCTGCATCTTTTTTTCTTCTTTCTCTGGCAAGGGACTTAGCTATTAAAGATTGGGTTTTCTTATAACCCCATTTCTTTTTGTATTCTTCTGGGGTTAAACCATGACTTTTGAGATGTCTCTTTGTAAGTATTCTAAAAGATTTTCCACATTCAAGACATACAACAGATTTTTCTCTAATAGCCTTTTTGGGATCTACTGCTGGCTGTTGCTGTTCTTCCTCTTCCCCTTTTGCGTCTTTACCTTCTACTAAACCCTTTAATTGATCAGCAAGAGATTTCACCATTGAAGTAATTTCTTCTTCTGTCATGTTTCTAACACTAGCCTGGGCTTTAACAATTTCCAGGGCCTGTTTGATGTATTCCTCCATTTCAATACCTCCTTATAGTTAAAATTTTTTTTTGCATTACACCAAAGTACCAAAACAAGATGTGCTCATAAATAAAAATTAAAAAAACAATCAATAAAAAAATCGAAATAAAAACAATTTAAACAATTATAAATTTAAGATGTAATTAAGTCAAGCCCATATACCTTTTTTTGTTTAAAAAAAATAGTTATGCATTTATTAGACATATCCCTATAACAGATTGAAATAATATATAATATCTACTTGTTTTACATTAGTTGTTTGGGCTAATTTCTCTTGTATATTTTTTTTCCCACTCCCATGCAGTTTTTATTATAAACTCTAGATTATCATATTTAGGTGTCCATTTGAGAATATTTTTTTATTTTTGTGCTATCTGCTATCAACTCAGGTGGATCTCCTTCCCTTCTATGAGTTTCTTCAACGAAAAAAATCTATACCTGTAACTTTTTTTGACTGTATCTACAACTTCCCTTACTGTAAAACCATGGCCATAACCACAATTAAATACATCGCTAATATTGTTGTTTATTAAATAATCCATTGCCAAAATATGTGCTTCTGCAAGGTCTACAACATGGATATAATCCCTAACACATGTACCGTCTTTTGTGGGATAGTCAATTCCAAAAATTTGTAGTTTGTCAAATTCTCCTCTGGCAGTTTTGAGTGCCTGGTTATTAGATGGGTAGATTCCCTGTAAGCCTGACCAATCTTGCAGTCTGGATCAGCTCCAGCCACATTGAAATACCTCAGGGATATGTAGTTAAAATTTGAGGAGTAAGATATATCCCTTAAAATTTTTTTCCACAAATGTTTTAGACTGTCCGTATGGATTAATGGGTTCCAATGGGTGATTTTCTGTTACAGGAATTTTAGAGGGTATTCCATATACAGCAGCAGTAGATGAGAATATAAGATTATTTATCTTGTTGTTTATCATTGATTTAATTAGAGTTAAGGTGTTTGATGTGTTATTTTGATAATATTTTATAGGGTCTTTCACTGATTCATTGACCTGAATAAATGCAGCAAAATGCATAACTATATCTGGTTTAAAGTCTTTAAAAACCTTATTTAATAAATTTTCGTCTCCAATATCTCCCTTTATTAAGTCTCCATATAACACTGCCCACTTATTTCCGTTGGACAGGTTATCATATACCACTATTTGGTGTCCATATTCTCCAAGTAATTTAACCACATGGGAACCAATATAACCGGCTCCTCCAGTTATCATAATCCTTGCCATAAATGAGTCTCCTTGTTGTTAACTATTTTTAATCTAATAACATAATTAGATTTGGCTTTTTTTTAAAAGTATAGTTGACATTATTTTCAAAATCAATAAAGATTTTCTCCTTATTTTGGAACTTTTCTTCATATAGATTTTTATATACAATGCTATTTAAAATTTATTGCAGGAGTTTAACTATGGGGAATAAGGTGATTATTTTAGATAAACAACAAATCAAAAGGGTTATCCAGAGACTTTGTTTTGAAATCTTGGAAAGGCATGGAGACTGCGAAAATTTTGCATTGATAGGAATACACAGAAGAGGAGTATTTTTGGCTCAGAGGATAAGAAATATTTTGCAGGAAAATACAAAGAGCAAGATCCCCATGGGCAAATTGGACATCAATTTTTATAGAGATGATTGGACTTCTTTAGACAAGCATCCAATTATAAATGAAACTGAGATTCACTTTGACATTAATGGAAAGAAGATTTTACTCGTAGATGATGTGATTTACACGGGGAGAACCGTGAGGGCAGCCCTTGACGCAATACTTGATTTTGGTAGGCCTTCAAAAGTAGAGTTGCTGACACTGGTTGATAGGGGACATAGAGAGCTGCCAATCCACCCTGATTATTGTGGGAAAAAGATCGATACTGCAAGACGAGAACATGTGGATGTTCTTCTAGAAGAGATAGATAAAAGAGATATTGTGGAATTGCACAAGACATAATTTTTATTTTTATAATTAATATTCAGGTTAGAAATATTTAATAGTCTAATCATATAGCTAATAGAGGGAGTAATATGATAAAAAAAATTGCTAGTTGCAAATAGGGGAGAAATTGCAATTAGGATCATGAGGTCTGCCCAGGAATTGGGAATAAAAACAGTGGCTATTTACGAAGAGACCGATAGATTTGCATTACATGTAATGAGGTCAGATGAGGCGGTGTGTATTGGACCTGGACCAAGGAAGGACTATTTAAATATTGAAAAAAATAATTCATGCTGCCAAAGAGGTTGGGGCTGATGCCATCCATCCAGGATATGGTTTTTTTGTCTGAAAATCCTGACTTTCCCAAAAAAATGTAGAGAAGCTGGACTTATTTTTGTTGGTCCGCCCTCTGATATAATCTGTAAGATGGGAAGCAAGGTAATTGCACGAGAGATTATGAGTAACGTGGGTATACCGCTGATTCCAGGTACTGAGACGTTGCCTCCAGGAAGTGAAGGTGAGAAATTTGCCCTGGATTTTGCCAGAAAATATGGATTCCCAATAATGATAAAGGCCGTGTCTGGTGGCGGCGGCAAGGGTATTAGGGTTGTTACAACTGAAGAACAATTAATATCAGGGTTAAAATTGGCAAGGTCCGAGGCAAGGATTTCATTTGGAAATGAAGATATATATCTTGAGAAAGGGATTGTTAAACCCCGACATGTGGAAGTTCAAATCCTTGCAGACAATTTTGGGAATGTGATCCATCTTGGATCAAGAAATTGTTCAATACAGAGAAGGCACCAAAAGTTAGTGGAGATGGCACCTTCTTTTTTTACCTCCTGCAATTGATAGGGAAATTTGTGAAGCAGCAGTAAGGGCGACCAGGTTGGCTGGCTATAGAAGTGCCGGAACAGTGGAGTTTTTAGTGGATGTAGATAACAACTATTATTTTTTAGAAGTAAATACCAGAATTCAGGTGGAGCATACAGTAACTGAAATGGTCACTGGTATTGATATTGTCAGGGAACAACTTAGAATTGCATCAGGTGAACCCTTATCCATAAAGCAGGAAGACGTAAATGTAAGGGGCTGTGCTATTGAACTGAGGATAAATGCAGAAGATCCAAAAATGGGCTTTATGCCAAGTCCAGGGTTGATTGAAGCATATCAATCTCCTGGAGGTCATGGAGTAAGGTTAGATGGTGCGGTTTATCAAGGCTACGAGATTCCTCAGTTTTACGACTCCCTTATAGTAAAATTAACAGTATATGGTTTTACATGGAAAGAGGCAGTGGATAGATTAAGACGTGCCCTTGGTGGATTCAATGTTGTTGGTGTTAAGACCACTATTCCATATTATAAGGCGATTATTGAGGAGCCTGATTTTATGGCCAGAAATTTTGATACTACATATATAGATAAACATCCAGAGCTATTAAATTATAGGGAACATGAAGATGAAATGGATAAATTGGCAAGGTTTGTATCAGAAGTTAATGCTCATGGATGCAATCCATACATTTGATGGTGATATGTATATTGTGTAAGTGTGTGTGTATGTGTGGGTGTGAGTGAAAGTTACAGAGCATATACACAGTCCACAGACCACAGACACAGCAAAGATCGAACAATAGAAGGTGTGAGAAGGAGTTATTTTATGTTAAGAGAGATGACAAATAGCCAAATTGTAGAATATGTAAAAAAATTTTGATGGATATATGCTTACAAACAATGAGAGAGATGTTTCACAGTCTGACTTTAAGGGTCGCATTATGCCGTGGACCACCCTAAGGGCAGCATCTCCTCGGGATATGGTAGGCTATTTTGCATTTGAGGTGTCTGGCGGTGCTTCTGTGCATGTGGATCTTATGAAGAAACAAATTAATCCATTTGATAAATTGAGTCTCGTTAGAAAGGCCATGCCAAATACCCTTATTCAGGCTGGTGTCAGAAGCCACAATTTATTTGGATATCGTCCTTATGGGGAAAATGTAATAAGAAAGGTTATCTCCCAGATTGCAAAATATGTAGATGTGTTTAGGGTGTATGATTTTTTTAAATCACATACCAAATATGAAGATAATAGGCGAGGAAGTGATAAAAGCTGGAAAGGTCTTCATGCCTTCCCTTTGTTTTGGTATTGGTGCAGAGCACACAAATGAGTTCTATCTGTCCAAGGTCCAGGAAATTGTGGAGTTATTTGGTACAAATTTAATTTTATGTATAAAAAAATTCCTCTGCAGTTGGTCCTCCAGAAAGGATATCTGATTTAATTAAGGCCATAAATTCAGAATTTCCCGAGGTACCGCTTGCTTATCATGGCCACAACACAGATGGGAATGATCTGTCCAGGATGGTTGCTGCAATTAAAGCAGGGGTCAAGATAGTTGAGGTGTGTGACCATGGATATGGAGCTTGGTATTCCCAGGCCCCAGCACTATCTCTTATTCAATTGTTGGATGAATATGACATAAAGCCCAACGGGTTAAATATTGAGGCAATTATTGAGACTTCAGAAATTATTAGATTTGAAAGAAGATACTACGCTGATTTTGAGAGTCCTTTTAGGGGGATAGATCCATTGGTACATGCCCATAGGTTGACAGGAGGGGCAGTGTCCATGGCATATGAACAGGCTGAAGCCCTAGGACTTTTACAGAGAATAAATGAAATATTCAAAGAACTCTCAATGGTTATACTGGAACTTGGAGACATCTGGCCCCTTACACCTGGGAGTCAAATCCTCTGGTCAACTGCTGTTAGCAATGTTTTATACGGTAGATATGAACAACCCTCAGATGATTTAAAGAGGCTCCTTCTTGGTGGTTATGGGCCTTTCCCATTTTATGATCCTCCAGAATGGATCTATGAAAAGGTATTTAAAAAAAGAGATAAAAACTGGAAGCAGCGTAAGGAGTCAACCAGTAGCCCAGGAAGATTTAGCTAAGAGAAAAAAAAGAGTTGGAGGAGGAAATAAAAAGGGAACCAACAGATGAAGATTTGGCTCTATATCTTTTATTCCCAAGGGATTTTGTAGAGTATGTAAAATTTGAAGAAAAATTTGGAAGGACATGGTTGTTACCCCCTGACATATGGTTTCATAAAGGCAGATTTGAAAACGGCAGAAGGATTTCTTTTTCCGATGACACGGGAAAGCTCCACTGGATAGATATTATATCAACTCAACTTTTTGAAGATCAGGTAAAGACTTCATGTCTGGTAGACCATCACTTTAAGACTTATAGCGTAAAAGTGGCAGAGAAATAGAAATGTCTAATATCAGGTTTACAATCACCAAATTTCCAAATAAAATATCTATAAGGATTAGGAAAGAATTAACAACCTATTTTAAGGAAGAGGAGGAATAACTATGGATTTTTTTTAAAGGAGCATTTACTGCCCTTATAACACCTTTTAAAAATGGGCAAATAGACGAAGAAAAGTACAGAGAGCATATAGAGTGGCAGATAGAAAAGGGTATCCATGGCTTGGTCCCTTGTGGAACCACTGGAGAATCTGCTACAATGTCCCATGATGAACACAAGAGGGTGATAAAAATTTGCGTGGAACAGGTTAAAGGCCGTGTTCCGGTAATTGCCGGGACAGGCTCAAATAATACTAAAGAGGCCATTGAATTAACCGCCTTTGCCAAAGAGGCTGGTGTTGACGGGGCCCTGGTGATAACTCCATATTACAACAAGCCCACCCCACAGGGATTGCTCCTGCACTACAAAGAGATTGCAAAAGCAGCTCCCATTCCAATAGTTGTATACAACGTCCCTGGGAGGACAGGAACTAATCTATTGCCTGAAACCCTTTATGAAATAAAGAAGAATGTACCTGAGGTCATTGGGGTTAAGGAGGCAAGTGGAAATATAAGGCAGGCATCGGATATTTTAGAGTTATGTGGAGAGGACTTTATAGTGCTTTCAGGAGATGACTTTATTACCTTTCCAATGCTTTCAATTGGTGGCAGAGGGGTAATCTCTGTTGTAAGTAACATAGTGCCTGATAAAATGGCATCCCTTTGCAACAGTTTTTTTTGATGGTAATATTGAAGGTGCAAGGAGACTTCACTATGAGCTTGCCCCCTTATGCAGGGCAATGTTCTTTGAGACCAACCCAATACCAGTTAAGACATCTCTTCACCTAATGGGTAGAATAGAGATGGAACTTCGCCTCCCTTTATGCGAAATGAAACCTGAAAATAGACAAAAACTTGAAAGTGTTTTGAAAAAAAGCAGGTCTAATATAACACATTTGTTGTAAGAGAATCCAGACAACGCTCCATTCCCTATTGCTATTTTTTTTATGGATATTTATTAGCCCAAGTTTGTCATTTTGATAGACTTGCTAATAGGTGACTCCACTATTTCATTGGAGGCTTTATTCGTCCAGGGGACTCTTGACCCTCAGTAAATCCTTCCTGGCCACGTGGGTGTATATCATGGTTGTCTGAAGGTTTTTATGCCCCAGCAACTGCTGCACGGTCCTGATGTCGTATCCTTTCTCCAGTAGATGGGTGGCGAAGCTGTGCCTTAAGGTGTGCACAGAGGCGTTCTTTGGGATTCCTGCCCTGCTCACCGCTGATTTGAACGCTTTCTGAAGGGAATTGGGATGTACGTGATGCCTTCTTACAACGAGTTTCTGAGGATCCACGGAAAGCGATTTGGCGGGGAATACCCAGAACCACGCCCACTCCTTCCCTGCATTGGGATACTTTCTTTCCAGGGCATGGGGAAGCCAAACCCCGTTTATTCCCTCCTTCCTGTCCTTCTCGTATAAGGATCTCACCTGTGCAAGGTGCCTGATGAGTCCGTCCTTGAGGGTTTCTGGAAGTACGGTTACCCTGTCCTTGTCACCTTTCCCGGAACGCACTATTACCGCGTTCTGTTCGATGTCCAAGTCTTTTACTCTGAGTCTTACGCACTCCTGGAGTCTAAGGCCACACCCATATATGAGCATGGCCATGAGCTTCTGCACCCCAGACATGTGACGAAAGATCTCTTTCACCTCCCTTGGCGTGAGCACCACGGGAAGTCTTCTTCGCTCCCTGGCACGAACAGCGCTAAGTTGATCTGCCACGTCTTTTTTTTAATACGTGGCGAAAGAAGAACACAAGGGCATTAAGGGCCTGATTCTGGGTGGATGCAGATACCTTCTTTTCCACGGCCAGGTGGGTAAGGAAGTCCCTGAGATCGCTACCCTGGAGATGCGATGGCTCCTTTTTTTAACACAAAGGCCTGAAATCTCCTTACCCACATGAGGTACGTCCTCTCAGTGCTAAGTGATCTATGGCGAATTCTCAAGGCCTGGCACATCTTTTCATGGAGGCTGGCCCATTTTTTTCTTTTGTGTGGAAGTTGGCGATTTTCCATGTGGCACATCTTTGGAGAGGAAAAAGTCGTAGAGTCGCAGTGCCGTGTCCGCCTGTTTCACCTGCCACTCCTCGTGGCGTATTTCCAGATGAGCGAGGAATTTTTTTTATCTGATCGCTACCTAAACGGTTGGAAAGAGATTTATCCAGAAAATGGTAGCAGTCTAACACCCACTTCAGGTAATAGGAGATGTACCTAGGTCTCACTGCCCTATTGCGCAGAAGAAACGCCTGGAACCTTTTGAGCATATCATATCTCCATCTTAATCACTTTCAATATACACAAATAATTTTCGAACTTATATAGAATTTATGTTTTATGCAACCTTTAAAAAAAGTCTCTATTGATGAGCCTTTTTGAAAATTTGGTGTTTGCATAATTTCTCTAATAATATCCTTAAGTTATAAGGCATTTATAGCTTCCAAAAATTCATTTAAAATCCTTCCCTAACCCACAAAACAACTTTACAAATAGGGAATATTCTGATATAAAATTTATAAAAAGAGAATAAAGTTAAACGACAATGTTCGGTATCGGGAATCAAATTTGTGTCTTGCGTTTGCGAAGACAAAGAAGCCCCTACCCAAACGCATATATGCAAATCACAGGCTGAAAAGATGGCAACAAAACAGAAGAACTTGCAGAGCAATTTTTTGAGAGGTGGCATTACTTCGATTTGCTTTTAAAAATATTCATTGTTTAACCGAACCATCGGCTGCAGGTGACGGCAAACAGCGTGGCGGTTTTCCAAGGCCCTGCCCCGCAAGAAGTCTTGCGGCATTTCCAGGCTTGTTGCCCCGCATTGTTTGCCGCCCCTGATCCGTGACGTTAGCCGTAAAAACAAAAATTGAAAGTTGAAATAAGTTTGAGTATGATGTAATATCATACTAGGGGTGACAAAAATGGCTGTTTCAAAAATTGCAATTACAATAGATAGTAACTTACTTAAAGAGATTGATATGCTTGTAAAATCTAATTTGTTTCCCAGTAGGAGCAAAGCTATTCAAGAAGCTGTTGCTGAGAAGATTAAAAAAACTAAAAAAAAACTAGATTGGCTAAAGAATGTGCTAAACTTGATCCAGATTTTGAACAGAGGATGGCAGAAGAGGGATTTTCAATGGAGATAAATGAATGGCCAGAATATTAAGGGGTGATATTTATTGGGCTGATTTAAATCCAGTAATAGGAAGTGAACAGGGCGGTTTTCGTCCTGTTCTTATTTTGAGTCATGATATTTTTAACGAGAAGTCAGGTACTGTTATAGCCATGGCAATAACAAGCCAGCCTCAAAGAGCAGGATTTCCTTTGACTTTGGAACTATCAAAGACAAAATTACCTAAAAGGTCGTGGGTTAAAATAAGTCAGATAAGGACATTATCCACAAAAAGACTTAAGGAAAGAATAGCAAGAGTATCTCCTGCAGAACTTGAGATAATAATTGAAGGGTTAAATGAAATAATTGACGGCTAACCAATCGGTCCAGCGGACTCGCAACCCGCTGCGGCTTTGCCTTGCGGTTGCTCGCCGCTGACCTTTATCGTTAGCTGAAGAATTATGGATGCATTTTTCATAGATGAGAGTGGATATACAGGATATGACCTGCTGAATAAGCAGCAGCCATTCCAAGGTGCATCTTCTATACAGATTGATGAAAAGTGTGCAGCGGGGCTTGTTAAAGAGCACTTTCCAAGAAACAAATCTAAGGAGCTTAAGCACAGAAGCCTTTCTCGGAGAAAAAACAATTGGAAAGCTTTGCTGGATATTCAGCGTGTACTACTGAGTGATCATATGGGATTTACTTATGTATGTGACAAGAAATACTTGTTAACTCTGATGTTCTTGGATTCATGTGTAGAGCCATTCTTCTATGAGAGAGGCGTAAATTTCTATGCTGACGGACAGAATTACGCTCTTGCATCGCTTTTATACTATACAGCCACTACCTTTTGGGGAGCGGAAAATTATGAAGAACTATTGTTTCTGTTTCAAAAGGCAGTAAAAGCCAAATCAAACGTAGCGGTGCAGGCCTTAATAGAAAAAGCCAAATCACTAATGGGGCAAGAACTAGCAGAATACCTCTTTCCTTTAATTGTTGAATATCCCGCATGCATCAAGGAAATAAAGAATCCAAAATCAAATACTGACGCTGCTTTTGTAGTTTTGCTTAGCCTTATTAGTCATATTGAAAAACACGTTGATTCAGAGTATGAGATTATTCACGATACATCAAATAATCTTCGTAGGTACAACCAGATAATAAACTGGTTTATTTCTATGGATTCTGACCTTGAGTTTAGGCAAACAAAAGCTACATCTTTTAGATTTCCCATGAAGCTATCGAATGTATCACAAAGAGATTCCCGTCAAAGTTATGCTGTTCAATTAGCTGACATTCTTATCGGAGGTGTAATTGAGTATTCGATGTCGCTGGCGGGCTTGATTGAAAAAAAACGACTACAATCAAAACGTAATAAGCTTATACGGTGACAACAACATTATACATATGCTGCCAAGCGTGAGCTTTGAAGAAAACAAGGAATTTCGCTCAGGAACTCAGGCACATGAATTTATTGATTTCGTGGCAAAAAAATTTCAG
>BBBM01000042.1 GCA_001311565.1 Desulfothermus okinawensis JCM 13304 | reverse complement strand
TTAGGGGTTTCTTTGTGATGGTGGCTGTATGAGTACCACCTTGCAGAGTGTAGTTGCTTGCAAGGCCGTTATTGCCATTTTCAAGTGCCAAGCTGCCTAGTGTTACCGGTTTGTTGTTGCCAACATCTTTCTCTGCTACTGTGCCCTGGCCTGTAAGGTTTAAGTCTTCTCCTGCTACCAGATTACCCAAACTAAAAATGTCAGCGTTAACCACATTAGTTCCATCATACACACGACTGCCAGTAAGATTTACTGGGCGGGGGTTGATGGTGGCTGTTAATATCTCATCATCTAATTTATAGTTTGATGCCAACCCTCCATTTAATCCATCTTTTAATGTATAGCTTACATATACATTTTTATTTTCTCCTGCATTTTTATCCTCAAATCTTCCTGTAACTGTATTAATTTCTACTGTTTCACTTCCAACAAATCCAGATAATGTCCCTGGAGTTACTGTTGCATCTGTTGTACCATCGTACTCTTTGTCAGCTACTGTAGTTCCTGTTATTTTTAGGGATTTTGGTTCGATGGTTAAAACACCACTACGAAATTCAATACCACGAAAACTTTGATAATCTTGTAGAGTAGAACGATTAAGTGTTAAACCAGAAGGAGTAATGAGATATGTTCCAGCATTTTTAGCACCCTGACTTGTACCACTATAAGCAACAGTTCCACTAACAACAGATGAACCGGATGCAGGCAAATACTCTACACCATTACCACCACTATAGGCATTACCATCATAAGTCTTTGTATAATCATTAGCTCTTATCACAAGATTATTCTGCAAGGCTCTAAGAACAGGATAAGATGTTCCTTCATAAATACCCCAGACACCATCAGCACTATCACCAGAAGTAATATCCCAACCTGCATCTTGAAAAGTAGCAAGCTGTTTCATTTCAGCTGTGGTTTTGCCCGTGCCGCCGGCGCTACTCCCTTGGCCGGAGGTCTGGGTGTCCCAAAATGAATTATTTATATTACTATTATAGTTATAACCTACCAATCCACCGACATTTGAATTACCCGATACATTTCCTGTTGAATAACTCTCTTCAATGGTAGTTTTATATAGATAACCTACCAATCCACCAACATATGAATTACCCGATACATTTCCTGTTGAATAACTCTCTTCAATGGTATTAAACATTGTATCACCTACCAATCCACCGACATATAAATTACCCGATACATTTCCTGTTGAATAACTCTCTTCAATGGTACTTCCATATAGATAACCTACCAACCCGCCAACTCTCTTTGAACTACCAGAAACATCTACATTAGCATAACTATTGCTAATTGTAGTATAAAATACATTTCCAACTAATCCACCTACATAGCTACTCCCTGATACACTTCCTGTAACATAATCATTTTGAATTTTTTTCAGCTCCATCAATCTTTCCAAATAATAATCCTACATTTTCATGCCCTTCAATATTTCCATCTAAAATACCAATGTTACGAACTTCAACCCCACTTCTACCATATCCAATAAGTCCAATATAGTCTGTAGAAGGACGGTTAATATAAAGGTTACTTATCGTATGCCCAAGTCCATCAAGCTTACCAAAAATGCATTTTGAAATGAAGGCCCAATTGGACTAAATCCTGCACCACCATTCCAGTTTTGGGTATCTGATGCGTCAATATCTGCACCCAATGCATAGTTTCCATAACGTTTACTGATACTGGTATTGGCAAGCCCCTGTAGGCTATTTGTTGTATCTCCGTCTTCGTCTCCTTCCTGACCAAGACTTGTAATCACACTATAGTTTATCGTTTGTCCATTTGACCCAAGTTTGGTAGAAAAGTTCTGACCTGCTTGTAAGTTTATCTTCCCTATAAATCCCATTCCTGTTAATCCAAAACTATACGTGGCTTCTTTTCCGTTTATTGTTCCATCACTGCTTCCCTGACCATATTCCAATACCACTTTTCCGCCACTGCCCTGTGATGCATCTATTGTTGAGAGGATTTCTATATTCCTGTAGGCAGATAAGGTAAGTGTATGACCAGAACTCCAAGTTATATCATCTTTTACAAATATATCTCCATTGCCCTCTGTTGCTCCGCTTGACGACTGAATAGTAACATCACCTGATTGCAAGCTATTAGATAGGGTTAAACCTGTAACATCTCCACCTTCTGGTGCAATGGTAAAATCTCTAGGGTCAATTAACCATTTACCTGCTGTAATGTTAGCAGTATCCTTTATTTTTACTTCTGCTCCGCTTGTTTCAACAAAACCCCCTTTTGCACTTATTTTTCCATCTACATTAACAACACCTTTTTCCTTATCACTCACAAGATATATTTCCCCTTTTTCATTTACAGAGATGCTACTAGCTTCTATTACACCACTATTGTTTATCACGCTTTTACTAAGTTCATTGGCAGCTTTAGCAGTAAGATAAATTAAGCCTCCATCTGCCTTGATTGCACCGCCCTGTTTTATAAGTGCATTGAGTGCTCCTTTATCTACCGATATCTTTACAGAGCCTCCCAAATCAAGAACTACACTATTGCCTGCTCCCATTAAGACATTGCCCTGTGGTGATGAAATCTCTCCACTATTTTCAATCTTAGCAGCAATAAGGGCTACTGCACCACCTTCTGCTGTTTTTATCTTTCCCTGATTGACTATGCTTGCTATGGAAGCACCATTAAAGTGGTATTTACCAGATAGAAAATCTTCATTGGATATATCAAGTGTAGAAGCCACTAATCCACCCACATTGACCTGGGCAGTTTTAGAAAATAATATACCATTTGAATTCACTAAAAAAAACCTTACCATTGGCATTTAATGCCCCCTGAATAACAGAAACATCTGAGCCCAATACCCTATTTAGAGCGATAGAGCTACTTGATGGTTGCTTAAAGTTTACTGAATTTCCTTTGCCTATAGAAAAACTCTTCCAATTTACTATCATCTTATTTGTGTTTTGATTGATAGTCATGGTGTTTGCAGAGTGCTTAATGCTACCTGAGCCTGCAACTATTCTGCCACCTTCTGGGAGATTGCCAGCAAAGGATAAACTTATACAAAAAAACAATAAATACAGGGGTAATTAAAGATAGAGACACCTTTTTATGGCCATTAGAACTGATTTCGTTTAAAAATCTAACGACATTTTGAAATCTGCCATGAACAAAATCATTGACTTTATCCATAGCTCAACTCCTTTTTTTAATATGCCTTTTTAATATTATTTACGAATAATGCCTTAGTCAGTCAACTCCAAAAATTGACCTAAAATCCGCTATTGATTTCTGATTAAAGGCAAATTAAGCAAGGATTGAATAAAAATCAAAAAAATGAAATCCAAAAATTTATACTGAAAAGACAAAAATCTAATTTAATTCTCAAATAGAGATAAAAATAGCTCTTTGAGACACACCTCTTCCTTCAAAAATCGAAATTAACCCCAGTTTATCAAAATGATAAACTGGGGTTAAACCAATATCCCAATCTACACCTCAAACAACATCTCTAAATCTTCCCTTGTCAAGGACCTCCAGTGATCCTGACCTGGGATTATTGCCTCTGCAACTCCTTTTTTTCTTTTGCTGAAGTTGTAAAATCTTCTCTTCCACTGTATTTTCGCATATAAGTTTATACGAAAACACCTTCTTGGTCTGCCCAATCCTGTGGGTTCTGTCTGTTGCCTGGCTTTCAACTGCAGGATTCCACCATGGATCATAATGGATTACGTAATCAGCAGAGGTTAAGTTTAGCCCTGTACCACCTGCCTTAAGTGAAATTAAAAAGATGGGAATAGATGGATCATTATTAAACCGCTCTACCTGCTCAAATCTGTCTTTACTGGAACCATCTAAATAGGCAAAAGGTATCTTGTTCATTTTTAGCCAAGCCCTTATAATATGGAGCATCTGGACAAATTGGGAAAAAACAAGGACCTTGTGACCATCTTCAATTATACCAGTCACTAAATCCTTAAAGGCCTCAAATTTTCCAGATGGCATATTTGTATTGATGCCAGGCATATCCAGCTTAAGGAGCCTTGGATGGCAGCATATCTGCCTTAATTTTAGTAAGGCATCTAGTATTGACATCTGGGACTGGGCAAGTCCTTTTTCCTCTACTTTCTTTAGTACCTGTTCCTTCAGCCTCTTGGCCAAGGCTGCATAAAGTTCCTTCTGCTCGTCTATTAAAGCTGCGTAGTATACATGTTCTACCTTTGGTGGAAGTTCTTTGACCACTTCCTTCTTGGTTCTGCGCAGGATAAATGGCTTTACCCTTGCCCTCAAGTAATTTAGGGCTTCTTCATCCCCATCTTTAATGGGTTTCACAACGCTTTTTTTTGAAATGCATGCTGAGATCCCAAAAATCCTGGCATTAAGAACTCAAACAAAGACCATAGTTCAAATAAATTATTTTCTATGGGGGTACCAGACAAACATACCCTAAATTTTGTCTTCAACTTCCTAACAGACCTTGCTGTTATTGTATTTGGATTTTTGATATTTTGGGCTTCATCCAGAATAATCGAACTGTACTCATATTTTAACAATTGATCTAAATCCCTTCTAATCAAAGCATATGTAGTAAGTACTATATCACTTTGGGGTATCTTTTTAAATAATGGATCCCTCTTTGCTCCATAAATAATCAAGGTCTTCATATGAGGGACAAATTTATCTATCTCCTTTTGCCAGTTTGGAAGCACTGAGGTAGGGACTATTATCAAATTAGGCCCCCTCCCCCTTTTTCCTTCACATGCTGAAGTAATGCTAAAGTTTGCAAGGTCTTGCCAAGACCCATTTCATCTGCCAGTATGCCGCCAAAACCATATTCTCTTAGGAAATTTAAAAAAACTTACTCCCTGTAACTGATATGGACGAAGTTGAGCATTTAGGTTTTTTTGGGTGTTCTATCTGTTCGATTTTTTTCAAAATTGTGTATCCTTTCTTTTAAACTATTCCAAAAGGTATTTGCTTCAACTTCCTCAACCTCATCGATGATTTTATCTAAAACAGGGGCTTCATATTTCTTAAATTTTTTTCTTTGGAGCTGCATCTGGATCCATACCCATTGATTCAAGTTTATTTTTAAGTCTCTTTAACCACGAATCAGGTAAACTGGCATATGAGCCATCTTTCAGTTGGATATAACGCTTACCTTGTGTCCAGGCCTTCCAAATCTTATCAATGGGCACCTTTATATTATCATATTCAACAGATAAATTAAGATCAAACCAATCTTGGTTTTCCCCTTCTGAATCAATAGTTGCAACTATTTTTGGTTTTATATGACGCACTTTAAATCTAGAGAGATTTTTTTTCTCCATAAACCCTATATTTTTCAACCAGTTGAGGATAGAAATCCAATAGGAAATTAATTGCTCCCTCTGGTTCCAAAAACCAAATGGAATTGGTCCTTGTTTGGAAACCCATTTCGATTAGCTTATTAATGAGCTCTTCTTCTGCCTTTTGATCCCTTCTTATTAAATAAGAACGCCCCTCAAAATTATAGCTTCCAGTTTGAAAACTTGGATTGATCTCTCCTACAACCACATCTCCATGTTCAGTTTCATATACATTTTGTATGGTCAATGTGAGTAAGCTACCCTCTTCGTCTAAATAGATCTTTGGATTATACTTGGCAGAGACAAAGATAGGTTCCATACGTTCCAAAAATTCCTCTTGTCCATATAAATCCGATGAATGGATCTTTGACCATACCCTGTCTAAAAATTCTGAAAGTTCGTTATGACTGATTATTGGAGGCTCCTTGACTAATTTCATAATAAGATCTGAATCCAAAGTGGAATACACTGGATAAAAAGTCTTTTTCCACAACACCCACATGGTACGTGGCCGTATATAAAAACATTCTCTTTAGATATTGAAAAGGGCATCTTATCCTCATGACTGAGCAATACATCAAAACTCAACCCATCTTCTGATAATATGGGTCTTAGCTGTAGTCTCATACTCTGTGTGGTGATTCTAACAGGAATTTCTGTATCCTCCCAAAACAAATAGAACTCATCTTTAATAGTCCACAAAAACCAGGTGATGAGCTGCAGGAATCTCTACCTTATGGCCTAGGTAATCCAAATATTGGCCTATTTGGAGAGCCACATTTGGAAGTTCAGGGGAAACCTCACACCAGTCTGGGTTATTAATTATCTGCTCCAAAGTAACTGGATTTTGTACTTTGGAAAGTCCTGATTTATTTTGCCTGGCCCTAAACAAGGATACCATTAATCTCTGAGGTTCTGGATAAAATCTAAATATCAAATAGTTATTTCCAGGCTCAGGCTCTGGGGCTGCTTGAAAAAAATCTCCGAAATGACTGTTTCCAATCTGTTCTTGGGGTTGGTTGTTCTTGTTTACCATTTTTAAAACTCTTGAGTAGAGATAAAAGAGTAACCCCCACATGTGGACACACACCAGAAAAAGAATCTGAGCAGTTGCAAAAGTAAGTGACCGTTCCATCTCCAAGGTTTATTCCTATCTCTGGATTATATACCTGAAAGTCTTCGCCCTGAATTATTCCCTCAATATCCCAATACTCATCCCTGGTCTTTAAATCAATTTTTTTCCACATTGGACAAAATTGAATTTGCCCTTTCTCTAATATATTCAGGAATAGAGTCATTAATAAATGATTCTGTAAGTTCCACAACTCTTTGTTTTATCTCATTATCCACCTTATCCATTGTCATGCTACCCACCTCAAAATATACTTTATAAAATAATTTTTGCTATTTTGTTTCAAAAATTTGCGCTAATACACCCTTTTTGTCTTTTTGTCAAAACCACAAGGCATACAACTTATATTATATAGTTTAAAATATATCCCTTGGCAAGTATTTCTTTAGAAAACAAAAGGGTCAAAAACAGCTTTTTTTTCTTTACTATATAGACTATCTTATATATTTTATCGTTAACACTAAGCACATAGGAGCTAATTTTTTTATGATACGAATAACTGACATATTGGATAAGGCCTCGAAATATATGAACCCCTCAGAACTTGCACTCATTGAGAAGGCCTATGTTTATTCAGCTTCTGCACATGCTGGACAATTCAGGCTAAATGGAGAGCCTTATCTTTCTCATCCTTTAGAAGTTAGCAATGTCCTGGTAGATTTAAAACTAGATGCTCCCACAGTAGCTGGTGGACTGCTACACGATACTGTTGAAGATACAAAAGTTACCATTGAAGATATATTAGAAAATTTTGGTCAAGAGGTAGCAGATATAGTAGATGGTGTTACAAAAATAGGAAAAATGACTTTTGAGTCAAAGCAGACAGCTCAGGCTGAAAATATAAGAAAAATGATTCTGGCAATGGCCAGGGATCTCAGGGTGATCTTAGTGAAACTTGCCGACAGGTTGCATAATATGAGGACCCTTGAATTTCAAAATCCCATAAAAAGGAGGCTAATATCCCAGGAAACTTTAGAGATCTATTCTCCCATTTCCCACAGACTGGGTCTATACAAAATCAAGGTAGAACTTGACGATTTGAGCCTTAAGTTTCTTAAACCAGATGTATATAACAGAATTTTAAACTGGATAAAACAGCATCGCTTAACTGGCGATGATTACATAAAGAAGGTCATATCTGAGCTAGAACAAATTTTGGAAAAAAAACAATATCAGGGGTACTGTAAGCGGAAGACAAAAGCACATATATAGCATATATCAAAAAAATGAAAAAACAAAGACTGTCTTTAGATCAAGTATATGACCTTATTGCCTTTAGGGTGATAGTTGATTCCATTAAGGACTGCTATACTACCCTTGGGATTATCCATTCAAAGTGGCCGCCAGTCCCTGGAAGGTTCAAGGACTATATTTCAATGCCAAAACCCAATATGTATCAAAGTTTACATACAACAGTTATAGGCCCAGACAGTGAGCAGATAGAAATACAGATAAGAACAGAGAAAATGCACTACATTGCTGAATACGGGGTAGCTGCTCACTGGAAATACAAAGATAAAAAGATAATAAATCCTAAAGACGAAAAAAAGATTTTCCTGGCTCAGACAAATACTCGATTGGGAAAGGGATCTAAAAGATCCAAAGGAATTTATCCAGTCTTTAAAAATAGACCTATTTGAGGATGAAGTCTACGTATTTACACCAAACAGGGACGTACTGGCACTACCACAAGGGGCTACACCAGTGGATTTTGCATACATGATTCATTCTGAAGTTGGGAATAGATGTGTAGGTGCCAAGGTAAATGGTAAACTTGTTCCCTTGGATACCAAGTTAAAAAAATGGAGACCTGGTTGAGATAATAACAAATCCCAATCACAAGCCAAGTAGGGATTGGTTAAAGTTTGTAAAGACTGCTAAGGCAAAGACCAGAATAAGACATTGGATTAAGACAGAGGAAAGGGCCACCAGCATTAGCCTGGCTAAAGAGATATTGGAAAAAGAAGCAAGAAAATTGGGTATTAATTTCAATAGGGAACTCAAAAATGGATCGTTGGATAAAGTGGCAGAAGAATTTTCTTATAAAACAGTGGAGGACCTTTTAGTAGCAGTTGGATACGCTAAATTGACCCCAAAACAGGTATTAAACAGACTTCTTCAACCAGAAACTAAAAAAACAAGATTCAACAAAAAAATAGAGGCTCAAAAAAATAGTGCACAGCAAGAGATTAAGGAAATAAATGAAGAGAGGAAAGAAGGGGTAGTTATTAGAGGTGCCAAAAACCTGCTCATTAGATATGCAAAGTGCTGCCAGCCAGTAAAAGGAGACCCTATTGTTGGATATATAAGCAGAGGGAGAGGGATCATCGTCCATACCTCAGACTGTCCAAATGTGAAAAATTTAGAGCCCCATAGGTTGGTAGAGGTCACCTGGGCTGGAGAAGACAACAAGACATACACTGCTACCATAAAAATTGTATCTAAAAACGAAAAAAGGAGCCCTTGCACTTATTGCTAAATCCCTAAGTGACGAAGACATAAACATAATCTCTGGTAACTTTAATACAAAAGTGGACAATACCACTGAAATATTCTTTCAAATAGAAATAGATAGTTCAGAACACCTATACTCCACATTAGAAAAGTTGAGTAAACTTCCTCCTGTAATAGAGGCAATAAGGACCACTGGAGAGACCACTAAGATGAACTAAACACCCTTTTATATAGAAGAGATCTCGAGGCCTATAAAGTATGTTTTACAATATCATATTATCTTTAAAAACCCCTTTCCTCCAAAAGGCTTCACTTCTCCAATTATACAGGCCAAATCCCCCTTTTGGGTCAGGTAGTTACAAACATCATCTATTTTATCAACTGAAACAGAGAGCACCATTCCCCCTGAAGTCTGGGCGTCAAAAATAATGTCCACTAATACAGGATCAACTTCTCCAGACAACTGCACCCTTTTTTTCGCAAAATTTCTTGTTGGCATGGGATCCTTCTGGTACAAGTCCCATCTGTGTAAATTCTATTACCCTTTCTAAGATGGGTATTTCCTTGCTCCACAAATTTATCTCAACACAAGAGCCTTTGCCATCTCAAGTAAATGTCCTCCCAGTCCAAAACCTGTTATATCAGTGGCCCCTTTTATATTGAATTTTCTAATAACCTCACCTGGGCCCTTATTGAGTTTAGACGTCCAATAGTAAACCTCTTTTTCTATCTCTTCATACCCTTCCCATTTGGCCTTTATGGCAGTTGCCAATATTCCAGTACCAATTGGCTTTGTTAACACCAAGAAATCACCTACCCTAGCACCACTATTAGTAGCAATGTGTTCCCTTTTTACAACTCCTGTAACTGAAAGCCCATATTTTATTTCCCTGTCTTCAACACTATGCCCTCCAGCCAAAACTGCACCTGCCTCTAAAATCTTGTGGTATCCACCCTTTAAAATTTCAATTAATATGTTGAGATCCATTTCCTTTGTGGGGAAACATACAATATTCATAGCACTATAAGGCTCTCCACCCATTGCATATATATCAGACATGGCATTTGCAGCTGCAATCTGTCCAAAGGCATATGGGTCATTCACTATGGGAGTAAAAAAAGTCTAAGGTTTGGATTAATTCCATACCTTCAGGATTTTTTTAATACAATCCCATCTTCATTGTCGAGCAAAGATACAATAATTCTTGGATCATCTTCTATATTTAACTTAGAAATTATATCCTCCAGGGACTGGAGTGACCTTAGCCGCTCACCCTGCTGCAGAAACCTTATCTAATAACTCAACCATAATTAATATTCTCCCTTAAATAAAACCTCTTACTAGTTCTTTGGAAGCTTTACAAATATAATCAATGAAGATCTTAGAAGCAGGATACATGGTTCTGGACCTGTGATAAACCAGATAAAAACTCCTTTTAAAGTCAAAAAAAGGGATATTCTCTAATAACCACATCCTCATGTGATTTAATCAACGACTGAGCAGCAAAAAAAAGAGGTTACACTTATTCCAATTCCACTTGAAACAAGGCTCAAAAGACCCTGGTATTTGTGACCAATGCCTTAATGTCTAATTGGCATAATTCAATACCCGCCATCTTAAGTCCCCCTTCAACAGCCCTTCTTGTACCAGAACCCTTTTCCCTTATGACCCAAGGGACTTTCCTTATATCCCCAGGACTGGAAATGTCATTTAGATATTTTGATCTGCCAATAAATACAAGTTTATCTGATACTATTTTTTTTAAATAAGAGATCTTCTCTATCAAATACAGCACCAGTAATGCCAACATCTAAAGAACCATCAGCCACTTTCCCGACCACTTGCTCTGAATCAAATATCTGAAGCTGAACCTCTACCTTGGGATAGGCCTTACAATATTTTGATATTACTTTTGGAAGGATATAACAACCTGGTATGGTACTTCCGCCAATCTTTAACTCACCAATTACTTGATTTTTGATCAATTTTATTTCCAATTCAGCTTTATATATAAGATCTAGAATCTCTTTGGCATATCTGTATATGGTATCTCCTCCAATGGTAGGAATAATATTTTTTTCCAATTCGGTCAAATAACTTTTGACCGAATTCCTCTTCCAAGGACAAAATATGGCTTGAAACTGTGGGCTGAGAGACAAAAAGTTCCTTTGCTGCCTTTGAAAAACTCCTTAGCTCGTAAACCTTACAAAAACTCCTTAGCCTTACTATATCCATAACAAATAATTTCTATTACAATTGCTTATACATAAAGACACAAAAAACAGGGTTGCCCCTGTTTTTTTGTGTCTTTAATTTTTATCTAATTTTCAACGGGTTCAGCATTTTCCTCTTGTGTTTCCTCTTTCTGGACTTGAAATTGCTCCTGAACAAGCTCCACAATGGCCATTTCCGCCCCATCACCTGGTCTGGGCATGGCCATTTTTACAACCCTAGTATATCCTCCAGGTCTACCTTTATAACGTGGAGCTATCTCATCAAAAAGCTTTTTAACAAGTGAACGATCCTCAAGGATTCTAAAAGCCTTACGCCTTGCATGAACCGTATTTTCCAGTCCAAAATGAATAAGCTTATCAGTGAGTTTTCTCAGTTCCTTTGCCTTAGGAACTGTTGTGGTAATCTTCTCGTGTTCCACTAAAGACTTTGCCATGTTTTTAAACATGGCCTTTCTGTGTTCCCAAGTCCTATTTAACTTCCTTCCACTCTTCCTATGCCTCATGATCCTCTTTCCTCTTTTTTTCCCATTTTTCTAGTTGTTCCTGAAAATTATCGATTTTCATCCCTAGGTCCAAACCCATATCGTGGAGGACTTTTAATATATCATCTAAGGATTTCTTTCCAAAATTTTTTTGCCCTCAGCAGCTCTGCTTCAGTTTTTTTGTACCAATTCACCCACATAATGTATATTGGCCTTTTTTTAAACAATTGCTCGCCCTAACTGGAAGTTCCAATTCCTCAATTGTCTTAAAGAGATTTGGATTTATCTCTTCCTCTGTCTTCTCCTCTTCTTCCTCTCCGCCAATGGTTTCGTCAAAATTGATAAATATATCAAGCTGTTCTTTTAGTATCTTTGCAGAATAAGCCAAACTATCCTCTGGAGAAACAGAGCCATCAGTCCATATTTCCATTATCAACTTGTCATAATTGGTCATTTGGCCCACACGAGCCTGCTCTACTGTATATGCAACCTTTCTAATGGGGGAAAAATTTGCATCTAAAACAATAGTACCTATATCACTAGGAACGTCCTGCATTTCAGCAGGAACATATCCTTTACCCATACGCACTTCCAATTCCATTTTAAACTCTTTATCCTCAGTAAGAGTAGCTATGTGTTGCTCTGGATTGAGTACCTTCACATGACTGGTCTCTTGAATAGCAGCAGCCGTAACTTCTCCCTTTTTGTTGGCAAAAAGAGTTAATCTTTGAGGTTCATCTGTATCCATATAAAATCTAATTTTCTTTAAATTCAACACAATCTCTGTTACATCCTCCATAACCCCTGGTATGGAAGTGAATTCGTGGTACACGCCCTCAATCTTTACTGAAACAATAACTGCCCCTTGCAAAGATGAAAGCAAAACCCTTCGAAGGGAATTCCCCAATGTGGTTCCATATCCCCTTTCCAAGGTTCCACAATGAATTTTCCATAAAATTGGTTTGAGTCAGGATCCTTTTCAATTTTTTTTGGCCTTACAAGCTCGCTCCAATTCCTCACATTTATGATCCTGCCTTGTTCTTTTACTATCATACACCTTACCCAATTAATTTTATTTTTTTATTTAGAATACAACTCTACAATGAGGTTTTCATTTATTGGAAATGTTATGTCCTCTCTTTCAGGAAGGGCTTTCACCTGGCCTTTAAAATTTTCAGAATCAAGTTCCAACCACTGAGGGACCCCTCTCCTGGCCACTACCTCCTGTGCCTCCTGAATGGTTGGGACCTTTCTACTTTTCTCCTTGACCTCTACTACATCATTTACCCGTAATTGATATGAAGGTATATCTACCTTTTTGCCATTCACGAGAAAATGACCGTGTCTAACCAATTGTCTGGCCTGATTTCTTGAGTTTGCAAACCCAAGTCTATATACAACATTGTCCAAGCGTAATTCCAATATCCTGAGTAAATTTGTTCCAGTAACACCTTTTTTTTGCCTCTGCAATTTCAAAATATTTCCTGAATTGTCCCTCTAATACACCATACAGCCTTTTGACTTTCTGCTTTTCCCTGAGCTGTATCTCGTAGTTGCTGGACTTCTTCCTACGCCTTCCATGTTGACCAGGTGCATATGGCCTCCTCTCATAGGCGCACTTATCTGTGTAGCATCTGTCTCCCCTTAAAAAAAAGTTTTGTACCTTCTCTTCTGCACAATCTGCACTTTGGACCTGTATATCTTGCCAAGGCTTTATCCTCCTAAATTTTTTTACTAAACCCTTCTACGTTTTGGTGGTCTGCATCCATTATGAGGTATAGGGGTCACGTCTCTTATAAACGTGATCTTAAACCCTTCATTGTGTATGGCCCTCATGGCTGACTCACGACCAGCCCCAGGACCCTTAACAAATATCCCCACGCTCCTCATCCATGATCCTGTGCCTGTTTTGCTGCCTTTTGAGCGGCAATCTGGCTGCATATGGTGTACCTTTTTTTGGATCCCTTAAAACCACAGGATCCAGCACTTGCCCAACTTACCACATTGCCCTTTTGATCAGTAAATGTCACTATTGTATTGTTAAAGGTAGATTTTATGTGGGCATAGCCAGTTGGAATATTTTTTTTTCTCCTTTCTTTTCCCGCCACGTTTAGCTTTTGCCATATTTCATCTCTCCAATTTTATTTCTTTCTTTTTCCTATAATAGACCTTCTAGGACCTTTCCTTGTCCTGGCATTGGTATGAGTCCTTTGCCCCCGTACAGGCAAATGCCTTTTGTGCCTGATTCCCCTGTAACAATTTATCTCCATGAGCCTTTTTATGTTTGCGGTAATCTCCCTTCTAAGATCACCCTCAACCTTGTAATTTTGTTCAATCTCTTTTCTAATGGCATTTACTTCATCTGCACCCAATTCGTCTGTCTTCTTTGTCCAATCAACCCCCACTGCTTCCAAAATCTTTAGGGCACTGGAGCGGCCTATTCCGTATATGTAAGTCAATGCTATGTCAAGCCTCTTGTTTTTTTGGTAAATCTACGCTTGCAATCCTTACCACTTTAATCCTCCACTTTATCCTTGTCTTTGCTTATGTTTTGGATTTTCACATATAACACGTACTATGCCTTTTCTTCTAATAATTTTGCATTTACTGCACATTTTTTTTTACAGAGGGTCTAACTTTCATGGTCTTCTCCTTAAAATTATATTCTACCTTTGATCCTGGCCTTTTTTTAGTAACCCTTCATATTGTTGAGATATTAAATGTGATTGTATTTGGGTCATGGTATCAATGGCAACGCCAACCACAATTAATAGGGCGGTACCACCAAAATAAAAGGGTACATGCATCTTATAAATGAGAATCATAGGAAGCACACAAACTGCAGACACATATAAAGACCCCCAAAAAGTGAGTCTGGTCAAAACCTTATCTATATATTCTTTTGTATGTTTCCCTGGTCTAATTCCTGGGATAAAGGCTCCTTGCTTTTTCAAATTCTCCGCAATGTCCTTGGGATCAAATATAATTGCCGTATAAAAGAAACAAAAGAATATTATAAGACCCACATAAAGTATGGTATACAGGAGAGATCCTGGTCTAAAATATACTGACAATTGATGTAAAAATTCAACCTGTGAAAAATTTGCTATGGTAGCTGGAAACATAAGTATGGAAGATGCAAAAATTGGTGGAATAACCCCAGCAGTATTAATCCTTAGGGGTAAATGAGAACTCTGTCCCCCATACATGCGCCTTCCCACCATGCGTTTGGCATAATTTATTGGTATCCTTCTCTGTGCAGTTTCTATGAAACAAATAAAAGCCAGTACCCCCAACATAACTGCCAGCAATATAAGCAACAAAAACAAGCTGAGCTCACCAGTTTGCAACAGTTTAACCGTCTTTGTTATTGCCCCTGGAATCCTGGCAACTATTCCCGCAAATATAATCAGAGACACCCCGTTACCTATTCCCCTGGCAGTAATTTGCTCCCCCAACCACATCAAAAATACCGTCCCCGTGGTCAAGGTAATCACAGTCACTAACATAAATGTTAGACCAGGATGTGGTACAACAGGAACTCCTGCTGGACTTGTCATCTTTTGTAGACCATATGCTATTCCTGTACCCTGAATTAAGGTGATAAGTACTGTACCATACCTTGTGTACTGGGTAATTTTCCTTCGGCCAGCCTCACCTTCTTCCTTTTTTTAGCTTTTCCAATTCAGGACTAACTACCACAAGTAATTCCATTATAATTGCAGCTGAAATATAAGGCATTATTCCCAAAGCAAATACTGAGAATTTACTGAGCCCGCCACCTGCAAACATGTCAAATAGGCCAAATAATGTATTTTGAGCGAGGCAAAGAAGTCAGCAATGGCCCCTGTATTAATTCCTGGTACTGGAACATGTATCCCTAATCTATATACAATTAATAATCCCAAGGTAATTAATATCCTGCGACTAAGCTCCTTTGAGAAAGTCACATTTTCAATTTGTGGTATCACCTATTAACCCTCCAAAACCTTGGCTTCACCACCTGCCTGATTTATCTTCTCTAAAGCGCTCTTGCTAAACTTGTGTGCCCAAATCTTAAAACCTTTGTTGATCTCACCCTTACCCAATATTTTTATGGGTCTGTCTTTTTTTTACAGTATTTATACAAATCCTCTAAAGTTATCTCGTCTTTATCATTAAACTTCTTCTCAATGAACTCCAAATTGAATACATTATATTCCACCTTAAATGGATTTTTAAATCCCCTTTTTGGTAGCCTCCTCACAAGTGGCATCTGTCCACCCTCAAACCAGGGTGCAGGACCTTTGCCTGCCCTTGCATTTTGGCCCTTATTACCCTTTCCTGCTGTACAACCTTGTCCACTGGCGGGACCTCTACCAATCCTCTTCTTGGCTTTTATTTCACCAGGAAATGGCTTTAGCTCATGTAATTTCATTTCTCCACCACCTCGACTAAATGTTTTACCTTGTTTATCATACCAATAATTGCATCGTTATTTGGTAGCTCTTTTACTTGATTTATTTTTCTTAGGCCCAATGCCTGCAAGGTCTTACGCTGCTTTGGGCTACAACCAATTTTACTCTTTATTAACTTAACTTTCATGATAAAATCCCCCTACCCGCCGATTGATAGACTTTTCCCTCTAATTTCAGATACCTCTTCAGGTGCACGTAGCATTGTAATGCCCATAATAGTGGCTTTTATGACATTTATGGGATTTCTTGATCCAATGGCTTTACTCAACACATCAGTGACCCCTGCAGCCTCCATAACAGCCCTAACAGGTCCACCAGCAATAATACCAGTACCCTTTACTGCAGGCTTGAGTAAAACCCTTGCAGCCCCGTATTCTCCAATAACCTGGTAAGGAATGGTTCCATCAATAATAGGCACTTCAATTAGGTTCTTCTTCGCCCTTTCTGTAGCCTTTACAATTGCATCAGGAACTTGGTTGGCCTTACCATAACCATAACCAACTTTACCATTTCCATCTCCCACAACCACTAGGGCGGTAAACTTAAAGTTCTTACCCCCTTAACAACCTTTGACACTCTATTTAAATGGACTATTTTTTTCTATTAGGCCAATTTCATTTACTGTGCTCATACATCACCTCAAATTTAAAATTTTAGTCCACCCTCTCTGGCTCCATCAGCCAAAGCCTTAACTCTACCATGGTATATGTAACCATTTCTATCAAAAACCACCTTCTCTATACCCAATTCTAAGGCAATTTTAGCAACTTCTTTTCCCACCATCTTGGCTGTGTCTTTATTTAATTTCCTCGCTTCTCCTAATCTCAAACTTGAATAGGATGCGATTGTATGACCCTTAGTATCATCCACGATCTGAGCATATATATGTTTATTAGACCTAAAAACTACCAGTCTGGGCCTTTTAGTGGTACCAAAAATCTTTTTTTCTTATCCTAATTTTTCTTTTTTTTTCTGAGCTCGTTTCTACTTAGTTTCATAACCACCACCCTTAAGCCTTAGCAGATTTTCCAGCTTTGCGTAAAATTTGTTCGTTAATGTATTTAATCCCTTTTCCCTTGTAAGGCTCAGGAGGCCTAATCCTCCTAATCTGTGCAGCAACTTCACCTACCAATTGTTTATCAATACCAGTTATAAAAATCTTATTCCTTCTACCCTGGCAGTAATTCCTTCAGGTAATTGATATTCCTTTGGATTGGAATATCCCACATTTATGACCAATGTCTTTCCCTTGACCTCAGCCCTATATCCAACTCCTACTATTTCCAATCCCTTTTCAAATCCTTTGGTCACTCCCTCAACTGCGTTTGCAAGCAAGGTACGCCTAAGACCATGCTGCTCCCTTGCCTTCCTAGAATCATTTTTTTTCTTTTTACGTATATTGTGTCGCCCTCTTGTTCATATTCTATAAGATCGCTGTTACCAAGAACTATTAACCCTTTTGGTCCCTTGACCTCTATCTCGTCTCCTTTGAAGGTAACAGTTACCTTTTCAGGTATCTTAATTGGTACTTTTCCTATTCTAGACATATTTACCACCCTACCATATTTTACAGATAAGCTCTCCGCCAACCCTTTGTTTTTTGGCTTCTGTCCCTTCCAATATACCCCGTGAAGTAGACAAAATACATATACCCAATCCGTTCTGAACCTGGGGTATGTCATCAACACCTACATATACCTTCTTCCTGGCTTACTAACCTTCTTTAAGTCAGTTATAGCTGGCCTGCCCTTTACATACTTTAAATTTACAATGATGTCATGTTCTTGTTCTTCATAACCGTCTATATAGCCTTCACTTTTTAAAATCTCCAATATGGCCTTCTTCATCTTGGACTTAGGTATACTGACCTTTTTGTGAAGGGCCATGTGAGCATTTCTTATGCGGCTTAGCATATCTGCTATTGGATCTGTCATTCCCATAACACGCTCCTTACCAACTTGATTTGCGGACCCCTGGAAGTTCACCCGATAAAGCCATTGTCCTAAAACATATCCTGCATACTCCAAATTTTCTCAAAAAAGCCCTTGGCCTACCACATAATGGGCATCTATTATACTTCCTAACCTTAAATTTTGGTTTTCTCTGAGCCTTTACCATTAGTGCCTTTCTAGCCAATTTATCCTCCTTTACTTAACAAATGGCATTCCCAACATCTTTAACAATGTTTTGCCTTCCTTATCAGTCTTGGCTGTAGTTACAATTGTCACATTCATTCCTTTGACTCTATCCACTATATCAATGGGAATATCAGGAAATATTGTGTGTTCCCTAATACCCAAAGTAAAATTCCCTCGACCATCAAAACCCCTATCGGGCAGTCCCCTAAAGTCTCTTATCCTGGGAATTGCAAAATTAATTAATTTGTCAAAAAATGCCCACATCCTTTCTTTTCTGAGGGTAACACGACAACCCACAGGCATACCTTGCCTTACCTTAAAGGCTGCAATTGACTTTTTTTGCCCTAGTGGGCACTGCCTTCTGGCCTGCAATAAGAGTTAATTCCTTTAGCCCGTCCTGTATTATTTTGTTATCATGTGCACCTTCACCTAGACCCATATTCAGAGAAATACACCTCAACTTAGGCACTTCCATTATACATTTATATCCAAATTCTTCCATTAATTTTGGAACTACATTTTCTTTGTATATCTTTTCTAAACGGTTCATAGTCACACCCTTTGTTAATCAAGAATCTCATTGCATTTCTTGCAATATCTAAGCTTTTTACCCTCTTCAGTAAATTTATAACCAACCCTGGTAGGCTTTGAACACGCCTCACAAAACAACATAACGTTAGATATGTGAATAGGAGCTTCTTTCTCTACAATCCCTCCAGCCTGTCCTGTATATGGATTCCCTTTCATATGTCTCTTAACAATATTTACTTGGTCGACTATTACCCTATCTTTTTTTTTTCAAAATTTTTTTTTACTGTACCGACCTTTCCTCGGTCCTTGCCACATATCACCATTACTTTATCATTTACCTTAATCTTATATTTCTTATTCATATCTGACCCACCTCTATAGTACTTCTGGGGCTAATGATACAATCCTCATAAATCTCTTGTCTCTAAGTTCCCTGGCTACAGGTCCAAAAATACGTGTACCTATGGGCTCCATATTTTTATTTAACAAAACCGCTGAGTTTGTATCGAATTTTATGTATGACCCATTAGGCCTTCCAACTTCCTTTTTTTGTCCTGACAACTACTGCACGATATATTTCACCTTTCTTCACCTTGGAATGGGGAATGGCCTCTTGCACCGATACTACTATTACATCTCCAATTGTTGCGTATCTCTTCTTGCTTCCCCCAAGTACTTTGATACATTTTACTATTTTAGCCCCTGAGTTATCTGCTACATCTAATTTACTCTCAACTTGAATCATGGCCTTATCCTCCTAAACCGCTTTTTCCAAAATCTTGAGAAGCCTCCAGCGTTTTCTCCTGCTAAGTGGCCTACTTTCTATAATCTGGACTTTATCCCCCATACCACATTCATTTCTTGGGTCATGGGCCATGAATTTTTTTTCTCTTTCTTATAAATTTTTTTATACAGGGGATGCTTTACCATTGTTTCACAACTCACCACAATGGTCTTATCAGGCTTATCACTAACCACTATGCCGGTAAGCACCCTTTTGTTTCTTTTAATTGCTTTCTTTGGTCCTTCCATCCTTTAACTCCAATTGCTTTTCCCGCATGATTGTTAATATTCTTGCGATGGTCCTCTTCACAGAGGGTATCCTGGCTGTATTTTTTTTAGCTGACCAATTGAGTGCTGAAACCTTAATTTAAACAATTCTTCTCTAAATTCAGCTAGTTTCTTTTGTAGCTCTGATATTTCCATCTCCCTTAATTTAGCCGCATCCATCACTATATCCCCTTTTCCTCAATTTTTGTCTTAATGGGCAATTTATATGATGCCCTAACTAGCGCCTCTTTGGCCCTAGATATATCTACACCAGCTATTTCAAAAAGAATACGCCCAGGTTTAACCAAGGCACCCATGCTGAGGGAGATCCCTTTCCTTTTCCCATTCTTGTCTCAGCTGGCTTTTCAGTCACAGGCTTATCTGGAAATATTCTAATATAAACCTTTCCACCACGCTTTAAACTTCTCATTATAGCAACACGAGCAGCCTCAATCTGTTGGGCTGTTAGCCTTCCATGCTCACAGGCCTTTAGACCAATATCTCCAAAACTGACCCTACAACCCCTGTAGGCCTTTCCCTTTGTAAATCCTCTATGTTGCTTTCTATATTTTACTTTTTTTTGGACTAAGCATCTGCTTTTACCTCGTCTAATATTTCGCCTTTAAATATCCACACCTTAACGCCAATAATTCCATATGTAGTCAACGCAGTAGCAAAACCATAATCTATATCTGCTTAACGTGTGCAACGGCACCCTGCCTTCCCTAAACCACTCAGTCCTGGCTATTTCGGCGCCGCCTAATCTCCCTGAACAGGCAATCTTTATCCCTTTAGCACCAAATTTTAGGGCCAAGCTAATGGCTCTTTTCATGGCACGCCTAAATGCCACCCTCCTCTCCAGTTGTAGAGCCACGTTTTCTGCGACCAATTGGGCATCAATTTCAGGCCGTCTAACTTCTACAACCTCGAGTATGAACTCCCCTTTGAATTTCCTTTTAAGTTCATTTCTGAGCTTTTCAATTTCTACACCTTTTCTACCAATAACAATCCCTGGTCTGGCTGTATGAATAATTATCCTGACCTTTTCCGCAGCCCTTTCGATCTCTATTCTTGATATCCCAGCGTGATAAAGCCTCTGTTTAATAAATTTTCTCAGTTGCTTGTCTTCATAGACATATCTTGAATAATCCTTCTTACTATACCAACGTGACAACCAATTTTTATTATACCCTAACCTAAACCCGTATGGATGTACTTTTTGACCCAATGCCCTCTCCTCCTACTCTTCATCAAGAATGACTGTTATATGACTCGTCCTCTTCAAAATCCTGGTAGCCCTGCCCATGGCCCTTGGCCTAATCCTTTTCCACGTTGGACCTTCATTGACCAATATATTCTTTACATACAGCCTGTCTACATCCATGGAGTAATTATTCTCTGCATTAGACAGGGCTGAATACATTACTTTATAAATTATTTTTGCAGCCTTCTTAGGCGTGAACTGCAAAATATTCAACGCCTTTTCCACTGGCATATTTTTTTACATTTTTTTTGCTACCAGTCTGGCCTTTCTTGGAGATATCCGGACGAATTTTAGCGTAGCTTTTGCCTCCATAACTTACCTCTTATATTACTTTTTACCCTTGACCTTACTTTTCTTATCGCCAGCATGGCCATGAAATGTCCTAGTGGGCGCAAATTCGCCTAATTTATGCCCAACCATATTTTCAGTCACAAACACTGGGATAAATTTTTTTCCCATTGTGAACAGCAAATGTTAAACCTACCATATCAGGGAGTATAGTGGATCTCCTGGACCAGGTCTTGATTACTGACCTATCATTGGTCTCTTTTGCCTTTTTAACCTTTTTTTAGGAGATGGTCATCTATAAAAGGCCCCTTTTTTAATGATCTTGGCATAAGGTACCTCTCTGACTATTTTCTTCTTTTAACAATTAGTTTGTCTGAATATTTATTTCTTTTACGGGTTTTGTAACCCTTTGTTGGAACACCCCATGGAGTAACGGGATGCCTACCTCCAGACGTCTTACCTTCACCACCGCCATGAGGATGATCGATTGGGTTCATTGCCACACCACGCACTTTGGGCCGCTTATTTAAATATCTATTCCTTCCAGCCTTGCCAATCTTAATATTCTCATGATCTATATTACCAACTTGCCCTACAGTGGCAAAACATTTTGCCAAGACTTTCCTTATCTCCCCAGAAGGAAGCCTCAACATTACGTATTTTTCCTCTTTATCAATTATCTGTGCGTAAGTCCCTGCTGATCTACAGAGCTGCCCTCCTCTACCTGGATGGAGCTCAATATTGTGAACAATTGTACCATTGGGGATACTGTATAAGGGCATTGCGTTCCCCACTTTTATGTCAGCTTTTTTTACTGGCAACTACCATGTCCCCTACGGACAAATCCTTTGGAGCTATGATATACCTTTTCTCCCCATCAACATAATAGAGTAGTGCGATCCTCGCAGACCTATTTGGATCATACTCTATAGCCGCTACTTTTGCTGGGACATCCAACTTGTTTCTCTTAAAATCTATAATCCTATAGCGACGCTTATGGCCTCCACCCCTTCTTCTACTTGTTATGCGCCCATAACAATTGCGTCCACTACTTTGCCTAAGACCAACTACTAACTTCTTCTCTGGCTCTGACTTTGTAATTTCTGAAAAATCTGAAACTGTCTGTCCTCTTCTACCTGGCGAAGTTGGCTTAAGTACTCTTATACCCATAGTTATACACCTTCAAAAAAAGTCTATTTTTTTTCACCTGGCGCAAGTTGTACGTACGCCTTTTTATAGCCACTTAACTTTCCAACTACCCTTCCAAAACGTTTTTTTAACCCTCGGCCTTTTATTAACTACCCTCACTTTGCTCACTTTCACCTTAAAGGCATTTTCTACAGCCTTCTTTATATCTATTTTATTGGCCTTTCTGTCTACAATAAATGCCACCTGATTACCTTGGTCTTTTAAAAAAAGTCGTCTTTTCTGTGATTAAAGGCTTTATTAATTTTTGTGTAGTCCATGGCTATGCCAACCTTTTCTTAATATTTTCTACTGCTTCTGCTGTAACAACCAATGTATCATATTTTAAAAGATCATACACATTTATATCCTTGTCCAACAACAACTTAGTATCAGGCAAATTCCTTGCCGAAAGAAAGATGTTATTATCCTGTTTAGGTAAAACAATCAAGGCTTTTTTTTACTTCAAGGGCTTTTTTTTATCTTGACAAACATTTTTGTCTTGGGTTCGTCCACTTCTAGTTTGTCAACTATTATCAGTTTCTGCCCTTGGAGCTTTGAGCTCAAAGCCATTTTCATGGCAAGTCTCTTAACCTTTTTATTCACCTTAAAAGAATAATCCCTAGGCTTAGGTCCGTGGGCTACTGCACCACCCACCCAAAGAGGAGATCTAATTGTCCCAACTCTTGCCCTTCCTGTCCCTTTCTGCCTCCAAGGTTTCTTTCCACCACCCCTAATTGTTGACCTGGTCTTAACAGATGCAGTTCCCACACGCTTTGCAGCCAAGTGTGCCTTCACCACAAAATTCAGTATACCAGGTTTTACCTCCACATTGAATATAGTATCTGGAAGCTCAATTTCTCCCACTACTTTTTTTTTCTTGATCATAAATATTTACCACTGTCATAATATCCACCTCAACTCTGCTTTCGGATGTAAACGATTGAATTCCTTGCACCTGGCACTTGGCCCTTTACTAAAATTAGACCATCTTCGTGCCTTACATCCAAAATTTCAATATTCTTATAGGTGTGTTGGACATTGCCCATATGTCCAGGCATCTTTTTGCCTTTAAATACCCTTGAAGGATCTGCACACTGTCCTATTGATCCAGGAGTCCTGTGAACCTTGTGGTGACCATGGGAATCTGGGGAACCTCCAAAATTCCACCTCTTCATAACACCAGCAAAACCACGTCCCTTGGACACTCCTGTTATTTTAACTTTCTCTCCAACGGAAAAGAGATCAACAGTGAGTTCTTGTCCAAGCTCATATCCCTCAAGACTCTCTACCCTAAACTCCTTCAAAAACCTGTAAAAACCTTTCCCAGCCTTCTGTTGATGCCCCTTTTGTGGTCTGTTGACCTTCTTTTCCTTAACCTGGTCAAAGCCAAGTTGAAGGGCCTTATAGCCATCCCTATCCTTTGTCTTTATCTGGATTATTGGACAAGGACCCACCTTTAGGACAGTGACTGGAACCTTTCTCCCGTCACGGGCAAATATCGTCGTCATACCGAGTTTTTTTTCCTATTAAACCTAATCCCTTCATAAGTAACCCCTCTACAAAATTAGCCACATTAGAGCTTGATCTCTACGTCCACACCGGCTGGCAAGCTGAGCTTGCAAGGGCATCTACAGTTTGCTGTGTAGGCTCTAAAATATCAAGCAACCTCTTGTGTATCCTGATCTCAAATTGTTCTCTAGATTTTTTTGTTAACATGGACGGATCTGTTTACTGTTATCTTATGTATCCTAGTTGGCAGTGGAATGGGACCTGCAACAGCAGCACCGGTGTTTCTTGCGGACTCCACTATTTCCTGGACCGCCTTGTCCAGGATTCTGTAATCATAGGCCTTTAGTTTAATCCTAATCCTATCACTTTGCATATTCACCATGATCTCAACTCCTATTCAATT
>BBBM01000041.1 GCA_001311565.1 Desulfothermus okinawensis JCM 13304 | reverse complement strand
AAAAAGAAAATTCCTGATCTCCATTTACCTCATCAGATCCCCTTACATAAGTTCGCTCAATAAATCTAACAAGATTATTTTTGTCTACTATTAAAAGGATAGATGTCCTGGTCCCGTAATTTTCATCCTTTACAAATATAGGGGATAGAAATCTCTCAAGTTCAATCCCAACACCAGTGTTAGGTAATTTTTCATCTGGGAATTTTTTTTGTGTCCCTTAATATTTCAAATAATTTTTCAGTTGTTGAAAGGGATAAGTCCTTTGTAATGTTAAAAAAAAGTTCCCTTAGTCTTTCACATTTTGGCCACTTATCCTGAAGAGTGCCATTACTCAATACATGGACACCCTTTGGTATTTTTTGAGATATTAGTTTTATGTTATTAAAATAAAATAGCCTATTTTTAGTCCCAAATACTATATTGTATCCATTATATTTTTTTAGCTGTTTTTTTTAAAGTGTATAGATATTCTTTGTCAGTGAAATTTCCCACCAAAAAGTCTACAATTAAAGAGCCCCTGGACTTTTTCTTGGGGTCCTGATTTGGTTCCCTGAAATTTGTTAAAAGTCCAATCCTGCCATTTTTCTTGTTTATTCCAAACCATGTACCCCCTTGCTCCAGGTCCCTTCCTGCAAGTATATCTGGGTATTCCTCCCAGAAATGGGCCTTTTTCGTGCAACGGGAGTGGTATTCATCCCTATTTGATAGGATAACTAATGGGAAGTTATCAAAATAATTGTAAGCAATTAGAGCTATACACATAATGTTTATGAGGGGGGCTTTTGGAAGCCCCCTTATCTTTTAAATTGATATTCCAGCCTTGAAGCCGTCGTGGATTGCATTAATCGCCTGGGCTACTTTATTTGCATCCCCAATTACCTTATATGGAATGTTTAGGGCCTCTACTTGTTTTGCCAGCGAATTTTCTGACTTTGATCCAACAGCAAGGACCACAGAATCAGCTGGCAGGAATTTTTCTTCACCTTTCATGTCAACATATATACCATCTTTAGTGATTTTTAAAGCCTTTGTTCTGGTATGATATTTGACTCCAAATATCTCCATATCCCTCATCATTGTCCAACGGGTGGACTTTCCTATGTCCTTACCAATTGAGTCTAACATTTCAATTAAGGTAACATCCTTTGTGCCTTTAATGCAGAGTTCTCGTAGGTGTTCTGGCTCTTCAACATTATTTATGAGCAAGAATTTTAGGTCTTCTCCATCAAGGGTTCCCCTTTCAGCAAGGTCAATGGCGGTTTCAACTCCAACAGCCCCTCCTCCAATTACCACTACCTTTTTGCCAACATACACCTTACCCTCTAAAACATCCCATGCCTGGTGTACGTGCTTTTGATCAATGCCTTCAATTGGCGGGGTTATTGGTCTAGCGCCAGTTGCAATAATTATAAAATCTGGGTTTTCCTTCTTGATATCCTCTATGGTGGCCTCCTTGCCCAGTTCCACCTCCACATCACTACCTAAGAGTATATTTTCCAGGTTTTCAGCAAGTATTAAAAATTCTTCCCTGCCCCTGGGAAGACCTGCAATATTTAACTGTCCTCCTAGCCTATCTGATTTTTCCCACAGTTTTACTTTGTGTCCCTTCATAGAGGCACCAAGGGCTGCCCATATCCCTCCTGGACCTCCACCAATTACAATTACTTTTTTTGGATCTTTTGTTTTTTTCAAGTTGTCCATATTCAACTTCATGACCAGCCATTGGATTTGCAAGACACTCAATTGGTTTTAGCTGGAATACATGGTCAAAACATCCTTGCCCACAACTCACGCAGTGGATTATTTCATCTTCTCGTCCTTCTTTTGCCTTGTTTGGTAGATCTGGATCAGCAATTAAAGGACGGGCCAGTGCCACCATATCACACATGTGGTCAACTATTAGTTCCCTGGCAATATCTAAGTTGTGTATTCTGTGGGAGGCGATCACAGGGACAGATAAAGCTTCTTTGAATTCCCTTGCCAGGTAAGCGAAGCCAGCTACTGGAACCGAGGGAGTAAGTTGTGGTACCCGAGCTTCATGCCATCCCACATTTACGCAAAAGGCATCTACTCTTGCATCCTGCTCCAGTTTTTTTTGCAAATTGTATCATGTTTTCCCTGCCAATACCTCCTTCCATTAGGTCATTGCCATTGACTCTTACAAGTACAGGGAAATCTTCGCCAACAGCACCTCTCACTGACTTTAATACTTCAATTCCAAAACGCATCCTGTTTTCAAGGCTACCACCATATTCGTCTTCTCTTTTATTTGTGAGTGGTGATAAAAATGCGCTAATTAAATATCCAGTTCCAGCCAGTATTTCTACTGCATCAAATCCTGCATCCTTACATCTTTTTGCTGCCTTTCCAAAGTTATCAATAATTTCATTTATTTCTTCCTTTGTAAGCTCCCTTGGAGTCTCTTTGGTAAGTCTGCATGGAACAGGGGAAGGACCAACTGGTTGTTCACCGTTCAGGAAAAAAGAATGGTTATATCTTCCTGAATGATTTAGCTGGATACACGCCTTTGCCCCGTTATCCTTAATTTCCTTTGCAAGTTCAGAAAGTCCTGGTATGAATTCGTCTTTGTGTGCCCCTATATTCAATGGAGTTCCTGATCTATGGTCAATTGTTGCATAACCAACACATATCATTCCAGCTCCGCCTCTAGCCCTGACCCTGTAAAAGGCCTTTATATTTTCTGTTACCATGAAATTGTTTGCCATATTAAGGTGCATTGCAGGAAGATATATCCTGTTTTTTATTTCCATATTATTAATATTAATTGGTTGAAAGAGCGGATCTTTCATAAAGATATCCTCCTTTTATATAAATTTTGATAGGTCTACGCCGACTTCCTTTGCACGTATAGATAACCATTCATTTTCGTCTTTTGGTGGAGGTGTCCAATTATCTTCCTTTTTTTATAAGCTCAATTGCATCAGAGGGACAGGTGGATACGCAAAGCCCACAACCAATACACCTATCTTCTATAACAGAGTATACGCCATCTTCTTCTTTTATGGCATTTACCTGACATCTTTCATCTTTGCATGTCCCACATCCAACACATAAGTCTGGATTGATTTTAGCCCTATACCTTGAGTTACTGCTTCATTTACTCCAACTTCATTTATTGCCCTCAACACACCACAGCAGCATCCACAGCAATTACATATGAAATAGGTATCATCCTGGGTATTAAATGTTAAATGGACTAGCGCAGATTCTTCGGCTTTTTTTTAGTATATTATATGCCTCTTCCTTTGTTATTGGCCTACCCCAATGGTCAAACTGTTCTATAATTCCTGGAATTTTGGCTACAGCCAGGCAAACTTCCTGGGGTTTATCACACGGTTCACCAACCAATGCCTTTTCTTTTTTTGCAAATGCATTGGGCAACCCCAAAGGATTTTCCATTTTCAATGATTTCTGATACCCTTTCAAAGGGAAGGGCCTCTTGCTCTGCGTTTAAGTTTTCTTCAATGGGGAGTACCTGCATAAGTCTTGGTGATTTTCCCAATAACTTTTTGCCAATATATGGCATAAATTCCTCACAGAGTTTGGCCAGTTCTTCATCCATTCTGTTAACCTGATATTCATAAATTCCAACCATCCACGGCATCATCTTAAACAATTTAGTCCCTCCAAAATCTACCCCCATTATCTGTCCCTTTTTCCACATCTCTGTTAGCTTTTTCTCAAGGAACTCTTTTTCCATTCCCGTCCTTTTGGCAATGTCATCTACTGTTTCAAATTTCAGTTTTAGTTTGCAAAATAGCTCTGCTTCATCTGGTTCAAAGATCTTTTTTTAAAATTTTGATCTCAAGTCCATCTGGTGTTGATGGAAATCCCTGAGGCATAGAATCTAGTACCTGTGCCAGTTTTTTTGTAAACGTCTCCCATGTCTTACCCCCCTTTGGTTTCTAATATTTCTAATAAAAATTTCTTAAACAAGAGTTTTTCTTCCAGAGAAAAGTTTTTAAGCAACTCTTCATTTGCCTGTTTCCTTATTTCAATTAATTTTTTTCTGGATATCCATGCTCTTTTCTGTTGGAAAGATCCTAATGACCCTTTTGTCATTGGGATCTGCCTTTTTTTTCTATCCAGTTTCCCCTGTATAGCCTTTCCACAATCCCGGACACAGTTGCCTTATCAATATTCAGTATTCTAGAGAGTTCCATTGAAGTCAAACCAGGCGCTAACCACAATGCCTCTAATACAAGATGTTGTACATTTGTAAGTCCAAAGGTCCTTAATTTAGATTGAAGTATCTTATATGCCTTTTGATAGACCTTTGCTATGAGAAAAATATAGCAATCAGTTTCCCTTAAAAATTCCCTTAAATTTAGTTGGTTCATAAACAAACTTTTGATTTTTATGTTAAGTTAAAGAATCTATATTTAAATAGAAATTTGGATTTTTTTATTTGATTTAAAAAAAGTTTGTATACTAACAATCTAACTGTGTCAAGGGGAATGATATGTATTGACGAATTTACTTATTCCATTAACTCCGAAGTCTCTAGTTTTAATAAACTTGAGATGTTTAGCCCCCCTCCCAATATATCAGGAAAGATGTCGCCGGGGCTGGTTTAAGATGAAAGGGGTATTAGTCCTCTTGTCTTGTTAGCCTTTCCCCTAGGAGGAAGGGGGAATTTCAACCTGGGCGGTAGGAGATTTTTTTTATGGTTTATCCTGATAATGTTAAAAAAAAGTATATTTAAACAGATTAATGTAGTACCCCACTCTATAATAAGCTCCTCGTATAATACCCTTTCCATTACTTATTGTTGTATTAATCCATTTGAGTAATCTTACTATTGTCTCTTGCTGCATAACCAATTTTCCTCTTTTGCACATAATTATAAAAATTAGAGTCAATAATCGGAGCTAATTCAATAGGTAGGATTTATTATATTATCTAATAAATTTTCTTTAGTTGTATAATAATATTTAATTTGTATTTATATTATAAAAATAGTAAAAAAAATTATCTGCTAAGGGATTGAAAATGGTGATCATTATTTATTACTTTTCCAAAAATTTTGGCAGAGAGAGCAGCTTTTTCAGTCATGAAAGATTTCCTCTTATTGAATACAACCCAGATTGCCTTTAGCAACTTATTTAAAACTACTATTATTACCCTTTTATTATTTCCAAAAGCTTTTAGTAAAGACATGTATAATGTTTTTTTTGCCTCATGGAAAAAAAAGTGTAATGTAGTTAAAGAGTTAAGTTTTAATTTGGGAGATTTCATGTTTAATTTGCTGGACAGGTTTTTTTGATGGGTTTAGGGTTTTAGTAAATTATACAGAAAGCTAAAAAAATCTTTGGAGATATGGATACCAATATGGTATTGGGAGATGTCGTAGATTCCTTAAAAGGATTGTTGAATCTCCCTTATTAGATTTTCCCAATGTGGCAGGGACTTTTAAGCCATATAAAAATGAATTCTTTTCCCTCGGCTTTTATGCATAATAGTAATAACAATATGTCAAGAAAATTTGAGGAGGAGAAAAAAATGGACAATGGTCTAAAACCTTTGGAGCGAGTTGTGTTAACATTAGAAGGAAAAGAAACAGATCGAGTACCTGTTTGCACATTGAGTGTAGGATGTGCCCGCTTGGCTCTAGGAATTTCTTTCCCCGATTTCTCAACCAATGGAGAGTTAGCAGCTGAGGCCTTGATATATGCAAACCGACTGACAGGTGAAGATATTATCTTTTCTTTTATTGATTTATCAGTGGAAGCTGCGGATTTTGGACAAGAAATGGTTTATCCCCCGAACACTACCGCTCATCCCAACTACCATAATCCCCTAATCAAGACTGTTGATGATTACGAGCGATTAAATGTAGTTGATCCCACCAGTTCACCTCGGATGTCAAATTATCTAAAAATGACCTGCTTATTGGTAGAAAAATCTGGTAAAGATTATCCTGTTATTAGCTTTGTTTATGGCCCATTAGGTGTTCTTGGAATGATGAGGGGTACAGAAAGAATGTATGAAGATATTTTGGAGTATCCAGAAAAGGTTAAAGTAGCTTTAGATGTGATCAATGAGGTGCTAAAAAAAATATACTCAAGCCCAGTGTAATTTAGGGGTAGCAGGTGTATGTGTGGACACACTTCCGGCCTCGTTGTCTGGGGTGAGCTCGGTTTTGTGGGAAGAATTTGAGGGTAAGTATGTTAAAGTTTTGGGAGATATCATAAGAGAATCAGGTTGTTTAGTAGTAAACCATGGCTGTGGTCATAGACCATATTTTAAAGAAGTGATCAAGTGGTTGAATCCAGGAGTAGTCTCATTTGCAGAATTGCCCTACCAATGTGATAGCATGGAACAACTTAAAAAGACCTATGGGCAGGATATTACCCTCATGGGCGCTATGTCTACGGATTTTTTTATATTATGGAAGTCCAAAAGAAGTTATAGAGGAATCGTGGAGACAAATTGATAAGCTAGGGAAAGGAGGGCGTTATATATTAGCTCCTGGATGCGAATACCCTCCTAATGCAAATATGATGAACGCTCGTGCAATGGTAGTGGCTTCAGAACTTTATAATCGTCAGAAATAGGAGGAGCAACATAATGAGAGACTTACAAAATTTGGCAGAGTTTTTAAAGAAATTAGAGAGAAAAGAGTTCAATGAACTTTTGGATAAGGTGGTAAAAAAAGTATGACCCACAAAAGATCATAGAACAGGTATTTACCCCTACTATAACTGAAATCAGGCTCATTGTCGTAACGATGAAATTGCAATACCTGAATTGATTCTTTCCATGCGGTTACTAATGGACCTTCTAGCTGCTCTAGATATGAAACAGGTGAGAAGAGAGTATGCATATAATAAGATAGTATTGGGTGTTATTGAGAGTGATCCTCATGACATGGGAAAGAACATAGTGAAAAGGGTATATGAGTGCTATGGATTTCAAGTTTATGATCTTGGAAAAGATGTTCCAGCACCAAAGTTCGCTGAAAAGGCTAGCGAAATATCGGCTGATATAGTTGGAATTTCGACTATGATGAGTACAACCTTAAATGAAGTTTGTGAAACCATCCAACTAGTAAAAAAAAAGAAGTCCAAACACAAAAGTAATAGTTGGCGGCGCTTTCATTACACCTGAGGTAGCCATGAGTATTGGAGCAGATGGTTATGCAGAATCAGCAGGAGATCTGATTGAGAGTACAGAGAAGATGTTTGCCTGTTCATAAAAAAAACTATTCAGGGGTCACAAAAAGAAGGACACCTTATGCAATATGTAACTGCTTTGGATATTAGCTTAAAGGAAAATGAAGTCCATAGATGTTTAGGTTATAAAAAGCAGATGAAACCCTCACGAGAAATTAGTCGCATGTTGCGTGAAATCTTTAGAGGCGTATTAAACCGATTTCAAGCATTAGCGACGTATAAGATGATTCAAGAGTTCCACGCAACAGATGGAAAGGTGCTTACTCCATTTGGAGAAATACAAAGCCGAAAAATATCATCACTAGCTAGAAAGGCTAAGAATTTATTAGTTGGATTAGTCACGGTCCCTGAAATCGTTGCTAACATAACTGGTGATGATTTAACGCGTGATTATCTTGTATACGGAGTGGGAACAGCGGTGGTAGAAAAAGGTGTGGATTCTCTGCTCCTTATTCTTGAAAAAGAAACAGGATTATATGCGTCCCTTCCATTTAGTCCTGGATATTGTGATTGGGATATCAGGGGGCAAGGGTTTATCTTTAAGGCAATTGATCCCTCTCCAGTAAACGTAAAATTGATATCCAAAAGTTTTAGAATGGTTCCAATTCATACTATATCTTTTGTGAGCCTGTTGGGTATCCAAAATTCGGATCGAAATCCCTGCCGATACTGTACGGCAAAAAGATGCTCATTCAGGAGACCTTGATAGTGGTATTCAATATCCTAGAAGGTTTAATTGCGAGTATTTCCTTGTATTATTACTGATCATTTAGCCATAGTTCGAGCATTGCTCCGAACTATGTAACAAGAGCTGTATAAGTCATTTTAACCCAAGTTTGATAAACCTAGTATAGGGTTCCCAATAGGCAGATTTATGAAAATTTTATTGGGACATGTCTTTTTGTTGACTATTAAAAAAAAAGTAAGATAATTAAAATCGTCTTTGGGATGGATTGTTGAAAAAATTTTCAAGGAGAGAAAGAAATGGACCATATCATTAAAAAAAATCGAACAGGACCATATGAGATATGATATTCCTGAATTTAGGCAGGTGATACAATCAATGTCCACATAAGATTAATTGAGGGCGAGAAAGAAAGGATTCAGATATTTAAAGGTACTGTTATCAGGGTAAGGGGTGGTGGAACAAACAAGACTTTTACAGTTCGCAAAATATCAGGAGGGATTGGTGTTGAGCGTACTTTTCCAATCCATTCACCCTCAATTGAAAGGATAGAGGTGGTTGATAGGGGTAAGGTACGTCAGTCTAGGATTTACTACCTAAGGGATAGAAAGGGTAAAGCTGCCAGAATTAAGTCAAGGGATATTTATTAAAGAGTTATAGGTGAATGAAAAAAAAGATCTTATAATTGCAGGAATAGACGAGGCCGGTCGGGGATGTCTGGCCGGTCCCGTTGTTGCTGCGTCGGTTATCTTGCCAAAGTATTATTCACTCCCAGGTCTTAGAGATTCAAAAAAAAATTTCTCCCAAAAAGAGACTTATTTTAGAAAAGCAAATAAAAGAGATCGCCATATCGTGGGGTATTGGACTTGCAACCCCAAGGGAAATTGACACCCTTAATATCTTAAGGGCTTCACTTCTTGCTATGGAAAGGTCCTTTTCTAAGTTATCTGTGAAGCCTGATATTGTGTATGTGGATGGAATATATGCTCCAAATTTAATGGGAGTTGAGATATTTTGTGTGAAGAAGGGTGATGACAAGATACCACAGATTTCAGCTGCATCAATCCTTGCAAAGACCTTTAGGGACCGTTTAATGGAAAAAATTGACGAGAAATATCCACAATATGGCTTTAAAAAACATAAGGGTTATGCTACAAAGCTGCATCTGGAAAGGTTAAGGTTGGTTGGTCCATCATTGGTACATAGGAAGAGTTTTAAAGGAGTTAAAGAATTTTTTTAGGGAAGAGATGTGTCTTTTACAAAATCCAGATTGGGAAAACTAGGCGAAGATATTGCTGAAAAATTTTACAGAAAAAGGGGATATAAGGTCTTGGACAGAAATTTCAGGACCAAGAGGGGAGAGATAGACCTAATTGTTGAGAAAAATAACCAGGTGATTTTTGTAGAAGTTAAGACCAGGACAGGTGAGAGATACGGTGAACCCAGGGAGTTTGTGTATCCAAGTAAACAAAAAAAAGATGGTATCTGCTGCTAATAGATATTTAACAAAGAATAAATTGTGGCGTAAAAACATTAGATTTGACATTATTGGCATTATAAAACATGGTGATAAAATAAAAATAGAGCATGAGAAAGACGTCATTACAATTGGGGACACTCTGGATTGTGGCAACACCTATTGGCAACCTTGGTGATATCACCAAGAGGGCAGTAGAGGCCTTAAAACAGGTTGATGTAATAGCCTGTGAAGATACCAGGACCACTGGGAAATTACTAACGGTCCTTGGAATTTTTGGGAAAAAGCTTATCAGTTTTTATGACAATGTTGAAAAAGAAAAGACAGAACAAATTGTAAAGATTTTAGAACAGGGAATAGACGTTGCCCTTGTTTCTGAAGCAGGTTCACCGATTATTTCTGATCCAGGATTTTTTTATTGTTAAAGAGTGCAAAAAAAAGGGGGATAAAGGTATCAGTTGTCCCAGGTCCAAGTGCGCCTGTTGCAGCCTTAATAGCTAGTGGAATAGAGCCAATACCATTTACATTCCTGGGATTTATGCCCAGAAAAGAAGGTGACATAAGGGGAGTTTTGGCGCCTTTTTCAAATTTGAATACCACCCTTATTTTTTTTGAAAGAAAATCCAGGCTAAAGGCAAGTTTAAAAATAGCAAATGAAGTATTGAAGGGACAAAGAGAAGTTGCTATTGTCAAGGAACTTACCAAAAGACATGAAGAAGTAATCCATCTTTTCTTATCTGAATTTGAAAAATTGGGGGAGTTAAAGGGAGAGATTACTGTGGTTATATCTCCACCTGAGAAAAAAAGAATTAAAGACTCCAATGGAAGATGTGGTAAATATAATAAAGGAGGAGATAGAAGGGGGATATAAGGGACGAGAGTTAGTAGACAGGGTAGTGGAGCTCTGTGTTGGATGGAACAAAAAAAGAGGTGTATAATCTCTATTTAAGAGTGAAAAATGGGTAGGACACATCTTTTAGCGCTGCTTAAATGTTTTTTTTAGGACCTATTTTATAGGCAGTATGTACAATACCAAGGGACTTCAAAACCTTGGTCTGCTCTATGTTATGGATCCTGGACTAAAACTTTTTTTATGGGAAGGACACAAAAGAGTATCTCAAGGCAAGAGGGAGGTACCTATCCCATTACAATTCCCATCCCTATTTTTTTGCCCCTTCTTGCTGGATATTTTTTTATTTATAGAATGTCGAATATCCCAGAAGATGATTTCACCCAAGTCCCTAGAGACCATAAAAGAGACCTCAGCATACACCTTAAGTGCCATTGGTGATTCTTTTTTTTGGGGGATCTCTCCTTGTTACCTGGGCACTCACTGAGGTATTGCTGGTTTTATATGGTCAAAAAAACATTTGCACTGCTTTTTCTTTTAGCTTCTTTTTTTTACGCTTCAGGCCTTTAGATTCGCCCTCTTTTGGAAAGGGTGGACCAGGGGACTTGCTTTTTTTTCAACTACTTAAAGAAATAAACTTAATTGAATGGTCCAATAGACTTAAGATTTTAAATGGTTTTATTCTTGTTTGGATTTGGTATAGGATTTCTTGTTTGTCAAGTTATGATCATTTTAACTTCTTTTTATTAGGTGGGATAGTAGTGTCTATCTCGTCGTTTCTTATTTATAGAAATCAAATTCCCAGAGAGATTTTGGTGGTGCTATTTTTTTGTTGTTATGATGTTTTTTTTTGTAAAAGGAAAGGGTTTTCAAAAGATGAAGGAAGATTTGTTTTGTTCAGAGGTAATTATAAACAACAATCTTGGAATTCATGCAAGACCAGCTGCCCTTTTAGCAAAAGAGGCAAGTAAATATAAATGTGATATAAAGATAGTTATGGATGAAACAGAGGTAGATGCAAAAAGTATATTGGATATTTTGACTTTGGCCGCATCTAAGGGAAAATCTATAAAACTAGTTGCCAGGGGCGAGGATGCAAAAGAGGCAATTGAAAATATTAGCTCTTTAATAGAGCAAGGATTTGGAGAATTGTAAAATAAGGAAAACATTATGGCTAAAAGGATCCTTCAGGGAATAGCAGTTTCTGTAGGTATTGCAATAGGCCGTGCATATATTTTGAGCAGGGACCATTATTGTTTGGCACCAATTCAAAACATATCTGAAGACCTGGTTGAACAGGAGCTAAAACGACTGCAAGATGCATTTGATCTCACAATATCAAATCTAAAAGACCTAAAAGAAAGAATACCAGAAGAACAGACAGAGTATTCTTCTATAATTGATACACACATAATAATGCTTCAGGATCCAAAGCTCAAAGATGCAATTGTAAAATACATAAAAGATATGAAATTAAATGCAGAATGGGCTATAGAAAAGGGGGTTGCAGATATAGAAAAGTCATTTAAAGGCATAGAGGATGAATTTTTCAAAACAAGAATCAGTGAAATTAAGCTCCTAAGCAGGAAAGTGATTGGAAATCTAATTGGTGCTGAGGAAGAATTAAAACCTATAAAATCAAGGGTAATATTAATAGCTCATGAATTAACTCCTGCAGATACAGTTGAATTGGATGTAAGTAAAATAATGGCATTTGTCACAGCCCAGGGAGGAAAGACTTCCCATGTGTCAATTGTTGCCAGGACCCTTGGGATACCTGCAATAGTTGGAATAGAAGATGTGGAGAATCTTATTTTAGACGATGAACTTATCATTGTTGATGGATTTACAGGCAAAGTATTAATAGAGCCGGAAGAAGAAGAAATTTATGAATATACTGAAAGGCAGATAAATTTTGAGCAATATAAAAGGGAATTATTCCACCAAAGGGGACTAGCGGGCAAGACAAGAGATGGGTTTCATGTAAAGGTAATGGCAAATATTGAACTGTTTGAAGAAGTGAGTTCAGTTATAGATTATGCAGCAGAAGGCATAGGCTTATACAGGACAGAATATTCTTACCTGTATAGATCCAAGATGCCAAGTGAAGATGAATTATATGAAGAATATAGGGACCTTGTATCCATAATGGCGCCCAAATCTGTTGTGATCAGGACATTGGATGCTGGAGGGGATAAAATAGGTAAGGGTTTTGAAAGATTAGAAGAGTCCAACCCAGTTATGGGACTTCGGGCAATTAGGTTTTGTCTTAAATTTAGAAATATATTCAAGACACAATTAAAGGCAATCTTAAGGGCTGCACAAAATGGAAATGCCTCAGTTATGTTCCCCATGATTTCTGGACTTGAAGAACTCAGACAGGCAAAGGAAGCTTTAGAGGAGGCAAAAAGGGAGCTTGAAGAGGAGGGTAAACCATATAAAGGAGATATACCAATTGGCATTATGATTGAACTTCCATCTGCAGTGTTGGTTGCGCATCACCTTGCAAAGGAAGTCGATTTTTTTTAGCATTGGCACCAACGATCTAATTCAATATTCCCTTGGCATTGACCGTACCAATAAGTATGTATCCCACCTGTTTCAGCCCCTACATCCAGCTATCATTAAGAGTATAAAGCACACAGTGGATGTTGCTAAAAAGTCTGGAATTGAGGTTACAATGTGCGGGGAAATGGCAGGAGATCCCTTTTGTATACCCATTTTAATTGGCATGGGGGTGGAAGTCCTTAGCTCAACTCCCCATTCTATACCTGGAATTAAAAGGGTTATTCGTATGTTATCTAAAAAAGAGTGCGAAGATCTCCTGGAGAAAGTTTTGCAAAATAGTTCTGTGAAAGAAAATAACAAAATAGTTAAGGAAAAGGTGTTTGATCGGATTCCAGAGGAACTAACATTTTTTTACATCTTTTTTTTGACCATTAAAGAGGAAAGTTTTTTGACCTATGTCTCAAAAGGAAAAAAATAAAGGTTATTGCCACAAATAAAAAGGCATTTCATTTTTATGACATTTTAGATAGGCGCGAAGCAGGGTTGGTTTTGACTGGTTCTGAAATAAAGTCCATTAGACAGGGCAAGGTAAATTTTAAGGATAGCTATGTTAGATTTTATAGAGGAGAGGCCTATCTAGTGGGCCTTCATATTGCTCCATATGAAAAGGCTCCTATCTTGGACATGAACCTGAGCGAGATAGAAAGCTCCTTCTCCACAAACGAGAGATTATGTCTCTTCAGGGAAAAGTTCAACAAAAGGGGCTTACTATAATTCCCCTAAAGATATATTTAAAAGGTCCCTGGGCAAAGGTGGAGATCGCCCTGTGCAGGGGTAAAAATATAAGGGATAGAAGGGAAGAATTAAAGAGAAAGGCTATAAAAATGGACATTGCCAGGGAGATGTCCAAATATAAATAACCATGACACTTGAACTAAAAAGAGATCACAAAAGGTTTTTGACTTCCCTTTTTGGGGAACAAGACGTATTATTTGAACGGGAAGAGATATTAATATATGGCACTGATGCCAGTAAAAGATTTTCTCTCCCATCTGTGGTTGTGAGACCATCCTCTGTGCATCAGATACAGGAGTTACTCAAGTGGGCAAATAAAAATAAAATCCCAATAATTCCCAGGGCACGGGCAACAAATGTTGTGGGTGCTTGTGTTCCCATAAACGGTGGAATAGTTGTCTCAACCCTGAAATTAAACAAAATTTTGGACATAGATGATGTGGACTTTGTGGCTGAGGTTGAGCCAGGGGTAGTTACAGGGGAATTCCAGAAGTTTTTAAAGGAGAGGTCTTTATTTTATCCTCCAGATCCAGCGTCTGCAAATATTTCCACAATTGGTGGAAATGTGTCTCAAAACGCAGGAGGACTACGTGCAGTAAAATACGGGGTAACAAAAGACTATGTCCTGGGACTAGATGTTTGTATTCCAGGGGGGAAGATGTTGTGCCTTGGGGGGAGATCACATAAAGATGTTGTTGGATTAGACCTCAAATCTTTAATGGTTGGCTCAGAAGGGACACTTGGATTTTTTTACCAAAATAATTTTAAAGCTCCTGCCCTTGCCTGAAGCCTCAATATCAGTGTTAGTTGGCTTCAGTTCCCTGGAACAATTACTGGAAGTTTCCATTAAAATATTAAAAAAATGGGCTTATGCCAGTAGCAATGGAGTTTATGGACAACGATGTTTTACGTTGTATTAAAATGTTAAATAAAGAAGTGGTGCCTGATGATACAGATGCAATGCTTTTGCTTCAGTTTGATGGGGATTTAGATGCAGTGAATGCCGCAGTTTGTAAATGCGAAAAGATAATTAAAGACACAGATGTTACATATTATGAAAAAGGGGGGGATTTAAAGCGAGAAGAAGAAATATGGGAAATTAGACGACTTATTAATCCTGCATCCCATAAGATGGGAGATAAAAAGATTGCAATGGATATTTGTGTTCCCAGATCAAAGATTCCATATATAATAAAATATTCAAAGAAAATAGGAAAGGAGTATGACTTACCTGTGCTTTGTTTTGGACACCTGGGTGATGGAAATATACATGTAAATATAATGTATAGCAAAAATAATGAAGACAAGGCTCATGAATTAGATAAAAAAAATATTAAAAAAAGACCATTGCAGTTGGTGGCACCATTTCAGGGGAACATGGTATTGGGCTTTTAAAACTGGATTTAATTCAAGGGCAAATATCAACCACAGAGCTAAATTTAATGAGAAAAATAAAGAAGATATTTGATCCACATAATATCATGAATCCAGGAAAAGCTTATTAATTTTTAATTATTTAATTTGCCTATTTCTTTAGCTCCGATTATTGATCGGGTTATGGATCAAGTGATTAGTGAATAGTGAAAGGTAAAGTGTGAGTGTATGTGTATGTGTGTGTATATGGAAGTTACAGACCACAGACACAGATCACAGCAGTTTTTAGTTGTTAGTTGTTAGTGGTTAGTTTTTAGTTATTAGTCTTTAGTTATTAGTGAAAGGTGAAGGATACTAAAACGTCGAACCTTGAACTTTGAACATTGAACGTTGAACTTTAGACACCCACAGACACAGTCCACAGATCACAGACACAATTTAAATTTATAAAAAAAAGGGGGAGATTATGAATACAAGAGAGATGTTAGGTGGTTTTTGGGAGAAAAAAATTAAATATATTAAAACAGATACTGGAAAAAAAATAATTTTGAAGTATTTTTAGCCCCAAGGCTTAAGCATGTAAAAAAAACTGTTTATAAATGAAATTTTAAGTAAATTGGATGATATCAAAAAGGTCTCTTTTGGAGGTTCCCTTACTGTAGTGGATTCTGGAATTTATTCCTTTTTTAAGGAATCAGGTGATTATGAGGTGATAGACACCTATGACAGGACCATTCCAAAGGATGAGTTCATACATAGAAGGAGACAGGCACTTTTGTCTGACCTTTTCATTACAGGCACCAATGCAGTAACTGAAGATGGGGTTTTGGTAAACCTGGATGGATATGGGAATAGGGTGGGAGCCATTGCCTTTGGTCCCAGGTATGTGACACTACTCATTGGAAGAAATAAGGTGGTTACTGATTTAGATGAAGCTGTAAACAGGATAAAGGGTTTTGCAGCTCCAATAAATACTATAAGACTTGGTAGAAAGACCCCATGTGCAAAGACACTCAAGTGTGAAGATTGCAATAGTCCAGATAGGGTATGCAATGTTTGGGTTATTACTGAGAAATGTTTTCCACCAAAAAGGATTAAAATAATCTTAATAAATGAAGATTGTGGATTTTAGTAATATTACACAATGTCTAAACCAGAGTTAGGTCTTATTTCACTTCAGTTAGCAGGAGGACTAATGTTAAATATTAGAAAGGAGCTTTTTGATTTTTCACCATACTCCCCTGGTCTTTCCATTGATGAAATAAAAAAAAAGTACAACTTAAGTAATGTAATTAAAATGGCAAGCAATGAAAATCCATTGGGAGTATCTCCCAGGGTAGTTGAGGTTATAAAAAAATATCAGTACCTATGCCTTTAGATATCCAAGGAGTGGGAACCAGATTTAGTTGACAAGCTATCTGAGGTCCTTAATATCCCTGATAAGTATATTGTTGTTACAAATGGTTCAGATGAAATAATTGATCTAATTGTAAGGGTTGTAACTGTACCATATAAAGATAATATGGTGGTATTTGATCCCAGTTTTTCTATATACAGGATGCAGGGGAAATTCCATGGAATTTATGTAAAATATGTGCCATTGAGTAAAGATTTTTCATTTGATTTTAATGGAATTATAGATGCAATAGATGAAAATACAAAACTCATATTTTTGACAAATCCAGATAACCCTTCAGGGTTTTCTGTTAAATCAAAAGAGATAATTAGATTATTAGAAAGAATTTCTGAAAATATATTGGTTGTAGTTGACGAAGCCTATGTTGAGTTTTCTGATGATCCAGATGAGCGTTCCTGTATAAGAGATGTTTTAAGATATAAAAACTTAGGAGTGCTCAGGACGTTTTCCAAGTTGTATGGACTTGCAGGGCTGAGGATAGGATATGGAGTTTTACCACCAAACCTCTCTGATTATATAAAAAGGGTTAAACTACCATTTAGTGTCAATATAATTGCAGAAAAGGCTGCCATAGAAGTACTTGATGATATTAATTACATTGAACATACAAGAAATACTGTTATTCAAGGCAGGGAGTACTTACAAAAAGAAATGGAGAAGCTTGGATGCAAGGTATATCCATCCCAGGCAAATTTTTTTGATGTTTGAGCCACCAATCCCAGCGGATATATTATTTGAGGAGTTGCTTAAAAGAGGGATAATTATAAGACCTCTAAAATCATATGGCTCTCAAGCCTTCTCAGGGTATCAATTGGCAGGGGAGATGAAAATAGGCTGTTTATCAAAGGGTTGAAACAAATTCTTTAGGGATATTGTATGGATAGGTCAAAAAAAATGATAATTACAATTGATGGTCCAGCTGGTTCGGGAAAGACTACTGTTGCAAAGATTGTAGCAAAAAAAATGAACATTGCTTATCTGGATACAGGTGCCATGTATCGTGGTGTTGCTTTAATCCTTGGCAATATGCCTAAAGATTTTAATTACAAAGAGAATGTATTAAGTTCATTGAAATTTGACTTGGTGTATGATGGTGATGGTTATTCTTTGGCCATGAACAACAAGATTTTAGGTGATGAGATAAGGACCGAGAAAATAGGCTTTCTTGCATCCACAATTGCTAAAGATCCCCTTGTTAGAACATATCTAACCAAACAGCAAAGGGAGATTGCCAAAAGACACTCCCTTGTAGCTGAAGGAAGGGACATGGGTACAGTGGTGTTTGAGAATGCAGATTTTAAATTCTTTTTAACTGCATCACCTGAGATAAGGGCAAGGAGGAGATTTGAACAACTAAAGGAAATAGGGATTGAGTCTAGTTATAATGAGATACTAAAAGACATATTAAAAAGGGATGAACAGGACTCAAGTCGGGAAATAGCCCCATTAAAACCTGCAGAGGATGCTGTGGTAATAGATACATCAAACCTTAGTATTGAGGAAGTAGTACACGACATATTAACCCAAATTTATCAAAAATAATAAACTCTGGTTAATGTGTCTAAAATCCACAGGCGGGAAATAGAAGCCATTTACTGTAAAAGGTGTGAGAAAGGATATTTTCGTCTGGGTAAAAAAAGGGCTGATTAAATCAGCCTTTTTAAAATTATGCTATCCCTAATTTGAATTTTAAGGATCGGAGGGTATTTTTCATAAGCATTGTAATGGTCATTGGACCAACTCCGCCTGGAACAGGGGTAATCCAGCCAGCAATCTCTTTTGCTGCTTCAAAGTCCACATCACCTCTCAGGATTGGAACCATCTTGTTTGGATCTTTTTTTGCTTGGCTTTTCTCCAACCCTATTAACACCAACATCTATTACACATGCACCAGGTTTGATCCATTCAGGTTTTACTAGACCTGGAACCCCAGCTGCAACTATCAAGATGTCTGCCCTTTTGCAGTGGGCTGCCAAGTCCTTGGTTGCAGTGTGAACAACAGTAACTGTGGAATTTGCGCCCCTTCCCTTTTGCATCATCATTACTGCAATTGGTTTTCCAACTATATTGGACCTACCTACAACAACTACCTCAGCACCTTTAGTTTCAACTCCAGAGCGGACTATAAGTTCCTGGATACCAGCTGGAGTACATGGTGGAAACTTCACTTCATCTCCCCCAATCATGAGTCTTCCTACATTTACTGGATGAAATCCATCAACGTCCTTGTCTGGATCAATGGCATTTAAGACCTTTTTTTTCATCAATGTGTTTTGGAAGTGGGAGTTGGACCAATATTCCGTGGATGCTGTCGTCTTTATTGTATTTGTCGATTAAATCCAGAAGTTCCTTTTCAGATATATCTGCTGGTCTGGTGTCCTGTACTTCGTGGAATCCCACTCGTTTTGCTGTCTTGATTTTTAGTGTCACGTAAGAAACTGATGCAGGGTTTTCTCCAACTAAAATAGTAACAAGCCCTGGTACAACACCATGTTTTTCCTTGATCTCCTTAACCTCTTTTTCAATTTCTGCTAAGATTTCTTCCCTAATTTCAGTCCCTTTAATTAATTTGGCAGTCATAAAAAACTCCTTTTTAAATTATTGTTAACATCATACTTGGTAACCCAAAAAAACCGTCCAATAAGACCAAGACGAGCTTAAGTGTTGGCTCGACTTTGGTTTTCACTACCTGTTAAACCTTAAAATTTTTTTCTTGTCAAGGAGTAAACTGGAATTAATTTTATATGCATATGAATTTGGGCCGTTGTGATTATAAAATTCAGGAGGTGATGTTCTGCGCTTGATTGTATTATCCTTATACTATATCATGCAAAAACTTTGAAACTAACGATATTGAGCATCCAATATGGATAAGATTGATCAAAGTTTCTGTTTACTCTGTGGGAAGTGCTTAGAAGTATGCCCTGTATTTAATGTAACCAATAAAGAGGAACTATCTCCCAGATCCAAGGCGTTTCTCTATTCCCAGATGGAAAAAATGGATTTAAATATAAAGAATTTAACCAGTCTTGTTGGAAATTGTGTTGGTTGCTCAAGATGTTATGATGTGTGTACTCAAAAGATAGATATACCCCTGGAGGTGTCAAATCTCAGGTCCAACTCAATTAGTCTAAAAAGATGGCTCTTTTTAAAAATAGTAAAACACATCCCAGAGCTTTATCCTTTTATAAAAAAGGGATTTAAGATAAAAAATATAATTCCCCATTTAAAAAATATTCAATTGACTAGAGACTTATTTGACAATCTAAACAAACACAGTTTTATAAAGGTGAGGCCTGGGGAAAAAAAAGACACCCCTGATAAGGCGGTTGTTTTTGGAGGGTGTGTTGGAACCTATTTAAAGGATAAATGGTTTGAGAATGCTCTAAATATTGCTAAAATGTGTTATGAGGTAGAAGAAGACGTTGAGTGGGAGTGTTGTGGGTATCCAATGTCTTTTGCAGGTGATATAAAAGGGGCAAAAGACTCTTTTATGAGAAATTTTAAAATATGGAAGGATATTGGCACCCCTAAGATACTTGTGTTTTGTGCAACCTGCTGGTTAAGTCTAAGAAAAGGTGCATTCTTCATTGAAGACGAAAAATTAAGACACAAGTGGCTTAATTCAATTATATATATGACAGAATTAATTGGAACTTAAAAGTTACAAAAATGACCACAAATCCATTTCATTTAGCCCTCCACAAACCCTGTCACATGGATGAGCATGGATATGATAATTTATTGGACTTATTGAATAATTTGGGCATGACTTTTGATATAATTGATGATTGCTGCGGATTTGGAGGGTGTACAAGATTGGAAAATCCTTCGTTATGTGATATGTTGGGGGAGAAATTGTGGAAAAAAAGTTGGTGATGGAAGTCTAGTTATATCTGGATGTTCTGGGTGTATCTTGCAACTTTGTTTGACTGGAGATAGTTTAAAGGTGTATCATTGGCTTGAATTATTTGAGTTTTGAAGAAAATTGATATCAGGAGTTAAAAATGTTTTTTTTTAGATTTTTTTGGCAAGAAAGATTTTTGGAACCAAAAATGAGAGATATCTAAAGTCAATTCGTCCTCTGGTAGATAAGGTGAATAGTTTTGAAGATCAAATGGTCAAATTAAAGGACCATGAATTTCCTCAAAAAAATTAATGAATATAGAGAACAGGTGAAAAAAAGGAAAGAGTTTAGATGAGCTTCTGCCTGAGGTATTTGCCCTGGTTAGGGAGGCATCAAAAAGGACCCTAGGTATGAGACATTTTGATGTCCAGGTAATGGGGGCAATTGCCCTTCATCAGGGAAAGATCGCTGAAATGAAGACAGGTGAAGGAAAGACCCTTGTGGCAACCATGCCCCTTGTATTGAATGGACTTGAGGGAAAAGGCGCTCATTTAGTTACTGTAAATGATTATCTGGCCAAAAGAGACTCAGAGTGGATGGGCGAGATATACAAATTTTTAGGGCTTAGTGTTGGAGTTATTTTATCAAACATGGAAGATGAAGAGAGAAAAGAGGCATATAGTTGCGACATCACTTATGGTACAAACAATGAATTTGGCTTTGATTATCTAAGGGATCACATGAAGTTTTACCCTGAACAGCTTGTCCAAAGGGAACTTAACTATGCAATTGTTGATGAGGTGGACTCAGTTTTAATTGACGAGGCAAGGACCCCTTTGATTATATCTGGTCCTGCTGATGAATCAACTGCACTCTATAAAAAGATAAATGCAATTGTTCCAAAACTAAGAAAGGATAGGGATTTTACAGTAGATGAAAAGACCAAGACAGTCATGTTGACTGAGGAAGGGGTATCAAGGTGCGAGGAGATATTGGGTCTTGATAACCTATTTGATCCCAAAAATATAACATATCAGCACCATATCCTCCAGGCCTTAAAGGCACACTATTTATTTCAAAGGGATGTTGACTATATTGTTAGAGATGGAGAAGTACTTATAGTTGATGAATTTACAGGAAGGGTCCTGCCAGGCAGGAGATACAGTGATGGCCTCCACCAGGCCCTAGAGGCAAAGGAAGGGGTCAAGGTCCAGGAGGAAAACCAGACACTTGCCACAATTACCTTTCAGAATTTTTTTCAGGATGTACAATAAATTGGCAGGAATGACTGGTACAGCTGATACCGAAGCAGTTGAGTTCAAAGAGATATATAACCTTGATGTAGTTGTTATACCTACCAACAAACCCATGATCAGGATAGATTACCCAGATGTAATATATAAGACACAGAGGGAAAAATTTGATGCCATAGTAAAAGAGATTGTTGAACTACACAGACAGGGAAGGCCAGTGTTAGTTGGAACTACCTCAATAGAAAAATCTGAACTTATTGCAAGGAAGCTAAAAAAAGTTAAAGATCCCCCATGAGGTGTTAAATGCAAAACACCATGAAAGGGAAGCAGAGATAGTTGCTCAGGCTGGAGAAAAGGGCAGGGTGACCATTGCAACAAATATGGCAGGTAGGGGAACTGACATAAAGCTTGGAGAAGGGGTAAAAGACCTGGGAGGTCTGCACATATTAGGAACTGAGAGACATGAATCCAGGAGGATTGATAACCAGTTAAGGGGTAGAGCAGGAAGCAGGGTGATCCAGGTAGTTCCAGGTTTTATCTTTCATTAGAAGACGATCTACTCAGGCTCTTTGGATCAGATAGGATTTCTTCCCTAATGGACAAGCTTGGTGTGGAAGAAGGTCAGCCAATTGAAAATAGACTTATTTCAAAGGCAATAGAAAATGCACAAAGAAGGGTGGAAGAACACAATTTTGAGATTAGAAAACACCTACTTGAATATGATGATGTGTTAAACCAGCAAAGGGAGGTTATCTATAGAAAGAGAAAGGAATGGATGATTGCTGAAGACTTAGAACCCACTGTTATGGAATTTATAGATGACCTTATTGAGGATATATATTTTAGTTTAGACCAAAAAAAAGAATAAGTTAAAGGAAGAAGACATTGATGTTATAAACACAAGGCTAAAAGAGGTTTTTGGGTTAGATAGATACATTGCCCTAAAGAAGGATTCTTTACCATCCAAAGATGAGGTCAAAACACAGGTTGGAAAGATAATAGAGGAACTAAAACTAAAGGCAGGGGAACACTATCAGGATATACTCAGGTTCTTTTTACTAGAGAATCTAGATAGATTCTGGAAGGAACATCTTCTGAATATGGATTATTTAAGGGAGGGAATAGGCCTTAGAGGTTATGGGCAGATGGATCCAAAACAGGAATATAAAAAGGAAGGTTTCGAACTTTTCCAGGAGATGCTATATCTTTTGAAAGAAAATACCATAAAGGCCTTAACTCACATTAGGTTCCAGGAGGTCTCAGAGGAAGATCTAAAACATGAGGACCAGACAAAGGACCTGAGATATTCTGATTCTGGAGAGCAAACCCCAAGGACTCCATATAGACGGAAAGGTAAAAAAATAGGTAGAAATGATCCCTGCCCGTGTGGGAGCGGGAAAAAATATAAAAATGTTGTGGTAGATAGATTTTAAGGAGTTGTAAAAATGGAGAATACAATGGACAGAGATTTTATATTAAAGAGGATTGCGGACCTCTTGTTTGAGGTGGGGATGTTAAAAAAAGACCCCCAGGACGGGTTATCAATTCCTTGGTTCAGGTTCAGAAAGTGTAGCAGAACACTCCTATCGCACTACGATTATAGGACTTATACTTGGGATAAAAGAAGGTCTTGATTGGAAAAAGATTGTTCTCATGTGTTTATTTCACGACTTACATGAGGCAAGGACAGGTGATTTTAATTATGTGTATAGGAGATATAACAAGGCAAAGGAAGATAAGGCTATTTTAGATGCACTAAAGGATACACCCCTGGAAGATTTGATTTTACCATTGCTAAAAGAACTTGAGGATGTAGATTCCAAAGAGGCTGAAATTGCCCATGACGCAGATCAAATCGATCTTATATTGAATTTAAAGGAACAAATGGATCTTGGAAATCCATATGCTGAGACATGGTTAAAATATGCATTGGAAAGGCTTAGGACAGACGCAGGGAGAGAGCTCGCTGAAAAAAATACTTGAGACAGATCATACAGATTGGTGGTTTAAAGGAGTGGATACAAATTGGTGGGCAACAAAAAAAACGGGAAAAAAAATAAAATATGTGTGGTGGGCGTTCTTGTTGTCGTTAATGCTACATCTTTGTTCTTTTGTAGTGGGTTACATAAGATTACCAGGTAGAGATTTGGTAGTCTCCTTGAGCAATCTATCGGCTCAAAAAGCGCATAATGAAAAAAAAGGCAATACATAAAATAACTTCAAAAAAATTTTTTTTGTTTCAAACTATACATCCAGACAAATACATGTTAAAAAAAGATTTTTTAAAACTCCAATTAAGGACCAGAAATTGGCGTTGGCACTTGCGATTTTAAAAAAAAATTGGCTTGCTTTGGAAAAATAGTATAATTGAGAGTCAAGGTTCAGTATTGGTAACAGTGGAACTAAATAGAGATGGAACTTTAAACAACATTATTATAAATAACCTTGTTGGCGAACAAAGATTATCAGATGAAGTTGTCTCTATTATAAAAAGGGGTGAGCCCTATGTTGATGTAATGAAATCATTTAACTCCCCCTTGAAATTTCAGCTCTATTTTCAGGTACAAACATCTCATTAGAGAAAAGATAATACATGTGGAGGAAAGATGAGGATAGCAGTGATTTCCGATACTCATATGAGGAAACCTAACAATATGTTAATAGATGAATTTGAATCTAGATTAAGGAATATGGATGCAATATTTCATCTTGGGGATTATACCAATGAAGATGTGTATTATTATTTGAACTCTCATCCTAGATTTTATGGTGTGCGAGGAAATATGGATTCTGGATACTGGACCCAAGATGTTCCTACTACACTGGAAGTCAAGATAAATAATATAAAATTTGGATTTTTACATGGAAATGATCTTGACTTTTTAAATATTGAAAGAGATATTACAAATCGATTTTCTGAGGATGTGAATTTTTTTATTTTTTTGGCCACACCCACATACGTTTTTTTTAAAGAGGTATCAAAGGGCAAATACATTTTAAATCCAGGTAGCTTCACCTATCCCAAGATGGAACCAAAGGGATACTCCATATTGGAGTTTGATAGTGTTGAAGAGGTAAAGCTTAGCTGGATAAACCTATAAACAGGAGGAGAGGTTATGGCAAAAGAAGAATGTATTGAAGTAACTGGTGTTGTAAAAGAGGCGTTGCCCAATGCAATGTTTAAGGTTGAACTGGAAAATGGACACGAAGTATTGGGACATATCTCTGGAAAGATGCGTAAATATTATATCAGGATATTACCAGGTGATAAGGTGAAGGTAGAGCTTTCTCCTTATGATTTAACAAGGGGAAGAATTGTATATAGATATAAATAGTTTTTAATCCTGGGCCTTCTCAATGGCAAAAAAAACTTTGGGCTTATCTTTTAAACTGCCGATTACTTTTAAACGATATCCAAAGGTGATATAAAGGGGACCAGGTGCCCCAAAATCCTTTGGCTCTAGTTTAAACTCAAATAAAAATCCCTTATTGCTTATCTTTTGAGGAGAATATACATTGATGTCCTGAGCCAATACCTTCCCAAAGTTATCACAAATATATACACCAAGCCACAACTCGTCCATTGTATCT
>BBBM01000040.1 GCA_001311565.1 Desulfothermus okinawensis JCM 13304 | reverse complement strand
TGAATCAATTAAAGACACGTTAATTGGAAGGCAATCCCCCCTGTTGCCTTATCTTAAAATCATTGAAAAGCAGGAAAGGGGGGAATGGAAAGAGCTTATGGAACTGCTAGATAAACTAAAGATATCCACTGACATTGTTAGTGGTGCTTATTCAAACGCGCTAACAGAGACAGATAAATTATTTAAACTAAGCAATAATTAATCCCTATTATCAATAACCCTCTTTGATTTTGCAAAGGTACGGGGCAATTTACCTAAATCAAAGATCTCCACTTCCACCCTAACCAGTAATTTTTTTCCTTAAGCGATTACTGATAATTTTCTTTAAATTTTCATCAATATCGATAGTTACACCTTCACCCCTTTCCACTTTTAGTTTCATGTGATCCAGTCCGTCCTTTCTATAGAGTTCAATTTGATATTCGCTACTTATTTCTGGTATATTTTCAAGAATTTCTGCTATCTGGGTTGGATAGATATTAACTCCTCTAAAGATAAACATATCATCTGACCTCCCCATGATCTTATCATGACGAGGGAGTCTTAGTCCACATGGACACTCACCTGGAATCTTTCTGGACAGGTCCCTTGTCCTGTATCTAATTAAAGGAGCTGCCTCTTTTTTTTAAGGTAGTTACCACCATTTCACCTACCTGACCATCCTCAACAGGCTCAAGGTTTCTGGATTGATTATTTCTAAAATAAATATATCTGCATAATAATGGATGCCTGAATGGGCAGAACACTCAAGCCCTGTTCCAGGTCCATACAACTCAGTCATTCCAGGGATATCAAAGGAATCTTCAAGACCCAAGGCCTGTTCTATCCTCTGTCTCATCTTGGGAGTATGGGGTTCTGCACCAAATATGGCCTTTTTTTAGAGAAATATCCTTTGGGCTTAGACCCATTTTTTTTACCTCTTCTGATAAGAGCAACGCCATTGAAGCTGTGGAACAAATACACGTTGGCTTTAAATCCTGTAAAAACTGCAGATGGATTTCCATATTTCCTGGTCCAATGGGCAGGGCGGTTGCCCCAAAATGCTCACACCCCAGTTGAAATCCAACCCCTGCTGTCCAAAGTCCATAGCCAACTGCAATCTGTACCCTGTCTTCTTGAGTTAGACCAGCTATTTCAAAACACCTGGCCATCATCATTTTCCACACTTCCACATCGTTTTTTTGTATAGGCCAAAATCTTCCTTTTTCCAGTTGTACCAGATGATGCATGTATCCTTATAACATCCTTCATTGGCACAGATAAAAATGGAAATGGATAATTTTCCCGTAAATCATCGGCTGTTGTAAATGGCAGATATTTTAGATCATCAAGGGATTTAATATCATCAGGTCCAATACCCTTTTCTTTTAACCTTTTTCTGTAAAACTCACTTCCTTTGTACACATGTTTTATTGTATTCTTTAACCCTTGCAATTGAACTTCCCTTAATTCATCTTCTGAATATTCATTTAAAAATCTATATCCCATAATAGATCACCTCAATTTTAATATTTTTTTTACAAGTTTATTACTGGCAAATAATTTCCAGAATTGTCTTCACACTCAATTTGTTAAAAACCCCAAATACCACAAAATAAACTCCTTTCCACATAGGATATATAAACATGCAGCCAGGCACAAAAAAAGGGCCAAATGGTATTGGATTTTGGGTATCACTATTTTGTAATTTTAAATAATAGAGTCCGCCAAAAAGTCCCAATATTGATCCAATAAAAATCACAAAGGGAATTGCTGGAGCTCCCAGTAAACCACCAATTAAAAACATTAGTTTAATGTCCCCTGTTCCAAGCCCATCCCTACCTTTAATTAACTTATATCCCTGTTGAATCAAGAGGAAAAATCCTCCTCCCAACACTGATCCCCATAATGAAAATTTAAAGGAAACTCCAATTATGGGTCCACTTAAAAAGGCCAGGATGATACCAGTTAAGGTTAATTCATCTGGAAGAATAAAAATATCTAAATCAATAAAACTGAGGACTATAAAAATGCCACCAAATAAAAGAAAGACAAAAAAAACAGAACAGAAAAACCAAATTTAATATATAGGGCCAGGGACCAGAGTGCTGAGATCAACTCAACAATTAGATACCTAATGGAAATCTTTTCCCCACAATTCTTACACCTGCCCTTTAAAATTAAATAACTAAAAATAGGGATATTCTCCCACCAGGAAAGGACGTGAGAGCATTTGGGACAATGGGAACCAGGAGCTACTATGGACTGGCCAGATATGTATCTATAAATACATACATTGTAAAAACTCCCAAGACATGCGCCTAAAATGAAAGAAACTATAGAAAAGAAAATCACATTATTCATTTCTTTAAACATTGAACTTTTAACTTTAAACGTTGAACGTTGAACGTTGAACATTGAACGTTAAACATTTTTATCTCTCTAAAAATCTAAGGTCTTTTTCCAAAAATATCTAATATCTTCCACATGGTCTCTTATTATCTCTTTGTCTTTATATCTAAACACCACTTCTCTTTTTTTCTGTAACTTCTCCAATACATGCACAAAAATCACCTTTAAATAATTGTTCAAACTCTTCTCTTTTAGACTTACTCACCCCCACCACAAACCTTGAAGGAGACTCAGAATACATGATTTTTTTCAAATTCCATATCCCTAGGACAACATGGGACATTATCTATTTCTACAACTGTCCCTAAATTTCCACCAATTGCCATTTCACACACAGATACACCAAGACCTCCATCTGATATATCATGACAGGAAGATATAATACCATTTTGCATTGCATCATACATCTTTCTGTAACGAGCCCTAGCAGAAATAAGATCGACCTGTGGCACATATCCAGATTTAAAATCCATAGCCAAGGCAAACTCTGATGAGCCCATCTCATCTTTGGTTAACCCTAAAATATAAATATATTCCCCTGGCTGTTTAAAATCAGAGGTAACACATAGATTTATATCTGGAATGACACTGATCAAAGAAAAAAAGAACTGTAGGTGGGATAGATATCTTTATATCTCCCATTACATAATCATTTTTCATGGAATCCTTCCCAGATATACAGGGGACTCCAAATCCAAGACAAAAATGGGATAAGGCCATATTTGCACGTACAAGTTGTGCCAGTTTATAATGACCATCAGGTGTCTTTTCTGACTGGACAGGATCGCACCAGCAAAAGTTGTCCACCCCTGCCATGTGGTAAGGATTTGCCCCAACTGAGATTGCATTTCTTATTGCTTCATCAATTGCACAGGCCATCATCCAATATGTATCAAGGTCGCTAAAACGGGGACAAATGCCATTTGATACAACAAGCCCCCTGTTCTTGGTTAAAATAGGTCTAATCACTGCTGCATCTGATGGGCCATCTACAAATTCACCCACCAGGGGCTTAACAACGCTTCCCCCTTGTACCTCATGATCATATTGACGGATTATATATTCACGGGAGCAGATATTTAACCTAGACAACATTTGTCTCAATGTGTCTTTTGGACTCTGTTTTCCTGTCTTATCCACTTTAAATGGTTCTTGCACTGGAGGATCCCAAATTGCCCTTAATCTCATCTGGGGAACCCCCTCATGGAAAAATTCCATATCTAGCTCAGCAACTATCCTGTCACCATACTTGACCCTGAAATATCCAGAATCGTTAAATTCACCTAAAACTGTGGCTTCAACGTCCATTTCTTTTGCAAGCCCTAAAAATTTATCTATATGTTTTTTTTGGGGACAGCCACACTCATCCTTTCCTGGGCCTCAGATAAGAGTATTTCCCAGGGCACCAGCCCATCATATTTTAAAGGGACCTTTTTAAGATCAATCTCACAGCCACCACAGTCCCTGGCCATCTCACCCATTGAAGAAGAAAGCCCACCTGCACCATTATCAGTTATTGCATTATAAAGTCCCATGTCCCTGGCCTTCATCAAAAAAATCGTACATCTTTCTCTGGGTTATTGGATCTCCAATTTGAACTGCTGTTGCAGGAGAACCCTCATGCAGGGCCTCAGATGAAAAAGTAGCCCCATGTATTCCATCTTTACCCACCCGTCCACCAACCATTACTGCAAGATCACCCATTTCTGCTTTTTTTTCATAGGATGGTCTGTGATTTATAAAACTTGGCATCATCCCCACTGTTCCACAAAACACCAAGGGTTTTCCCAGATATCTTTCATCAAAAACAAGTCCACCATTTACAGTGGGTATACCAGATTGGTTCCCCCCATCTTCAACACCCTTTCTAACACCTTCTAAAACTCTCCTTGGGTGGAGGAGCCTTGGAGGAAGGGGCTTGTCATAAAAGGGAGATGCAAAACAAAAAAACATCTGTATTGCAAATAAGATTTGCACCAAGACCTGTCCCCATTGGATCCCTGTTTACACCCACAATACCAGTAAGGGCACCACCATATGGATCCAAGGCAGAGGGGCTATTGTGGGTCTCCACCTTAATACAAACGCTGTATTCTTCATCAAATTTTATAACTCCAGCGTTGTCCTTAAATACAGACAGGCAAAAATCTTTTTCCCCCAATCTTTTTCTCAAAATATCTGTGGATTTCTGAATATATGTTTTAAACAAACTGTTTATAGTCCTTCTTTTCCGAGTATTTCTTTCAAAATAATCTATTTTTGCATTGAATATTTTGTGTTTACAGTGTTCAGACCATGTCTGGGCTATTGCCTCCAGTTCAACATCAGTGGGATCTTTGGGCAGGCCAATCTTTTTCCTGTATTCCCTAACATGATCCTGCAAATAATAATTTTTTTATCACTTTCATCTCATCTAAACTTAAGGCGAGGACCTATTCTTGCTTGTCTTAATTAACTCATTATCATCCATTTCAGTTAATTTTATAATTTCCACCCTATCAGATGAGAGGCCAGTTACCCTTGGGATCTTTACTTCAAACCCTGGAGATTTTTCCCATTCATATTTTGATTTAACCCTGAACTCCTCAATTAATTCATTGCAAAGTAAATCCCTGGCGATCCTACCTATATCTTCTTCATCTATTCTACCTGTTAACAGATATTGGGTAGCAAAATACACCGCCAGATCAGGTCTATCTTCAATAAACAAACCATTTTTTTATTGCCTCTTTTGCAATCCTCCCTTCATTATCTGTAACCCCTGGACGGAATCCAACCTCTATTATCCAGTCAAAATCCTTGGCTATGGGTCTAATAGATGCTAAATTTACAACAGGATCGTGTAGTATCCCCTTTTCTATTATCTCTTCAATCTCTTTTTTTTGATACCCCAACTATTGTATAGACCTTGATCAATCTCACTTCATCTAATTCTAAGCCAAGGTCCCTTTTTATCTGTTTTTTTAAAGAGATACCACGCACATCCCTAATACCTTCCAACAATCCCACACAAAGCCTAAAAACACCCATAAAAAGCCCCTTGTTTTTTTCAAAGATTGAAATAAAAACCTTTGTATAACAGAGCTAAAAAAACTATCAAGCAAAAGGGACGTGCTATCCAGAGCTGGATAAACCATGGATGGCACGTCCCTAAATTGATAAAAATTCTTAAATTTAAAGTGGTTAATTGATAAAAATATCAATTCAGGTTTAACCCAAATTACAACATCACAAAATTGTCTAAAATCATCCTACAACTGGTTCAATGTTTACTGGAATTACCTTATACTCTGGTATCTTACAAACAGGATCCAGTCTCTCAGGGGTCAAGGTGTTTATGGGAACCTCAAAGAAATGAAAGGTAGAAAACACAACCTTTCTGGGGACCATATCTGTTATCTTTACAGGAACAGTAAGTTCGCCAACTTTTGATTTTAGTTTTATTTTTTTCGCCCTCATTGAGACCAATTTCCCTGGCATCCTCTGGATTTATACACACATAACCTTCTGGCACCAGTTTATCCAGTGCATAACTCCTCCTGGTCATTGTACCTGTGTGATAGTGATACAAAACCCTTCCTGTGGTCAGTGTGTACTCAAATCCCTCAAAGTCCTCCTTATAAGAGGGCTGACTCGTTGGGCTAAATTTCGCCTTTCCTGTTTCTGTGCTAAACCTGTCTTTATACAAAAATTTTGTCCCTGGATGGTCTTCACTTGGACACGGCCACTGGATACCTCCCTTTCTGAGTCTATTATAAGTAATACCCCTATATTGAGGCACAAGGCTTCTAATTTCATTGAATATATCCTCTGGAGATGAGTAATGGGCATTAATAGAAAAATGTCTCATTAGATCGCTCAAAATCATCCAATCTGGCCTTGAATTTCCCACTGGCTCTAAAACCTTTCTCACCAGTTGAACCCGTCTTTCAGTATTTGTATAAGTACCACAGCTCTCAAATGAGGATGCAGCTGGGAGTACTAAATTTGCATATTTTGCCGTATCACTCATAAAAATATCCTGAACCACTATAAACTCTAAACTTTCCAGGGCCTTTGTGAAGCTAGTCAAGTTGGCATCAGTTATAGCCGGATTTTCCCCCATTATATAGAGGGCTTTAATATTCCCCGCCTCTATTTGATGGGTAAGCAAAGAAGCCTCTATACCAGGTTTTTCAGGCAGTTTATCAACACCCCATACTACCTCAAATAATCTCCTCACATTCTTGTCAGTCACACTCATATAACCTGGCAACACATTTGGAAGGGCACCCATATCACAGGAACCCTGAACGTTGTTTTGACCTCTAAGGGGATTTACACCACTCCTCTCTTTACCAACATTACCTGTTAAAAGGGCTAAATTGGCCACAGATTTCACAGTGTCACAACCATTTTTGTGTTGTGTTATTCCCATTGCATACACAAAGGACACATTGGAAACTGAACCAATATACTTAGCCGCCCTCTCCAACTGTTCTACTGTAACTCCACAAATGGAACTTACCTTCTCAGGGGTATATTTTTTTGATAGTCTCAATATATTCTTCAAATCCCTCTGTTCTATTATTGACAAATTCCTTGTCCCACATTCCCTTTGTATAAAGGATATTTGCTATTCCGTTAAGCAGGGCCACATCTGTCCCTGGTCTGTGTTGAATCCAAAGTGAGGCAAACTTGGTTAGCTCAATTTTCCTTGGATCACAAACTATCAATTTAGTTCCAAGGACATCCACACTCCTCTTTATCATTGTACCAATTACTGGATGGGCCTCTGTTGTATTGGACCCAATTACAAATATTGCATCTGCCCTGGACATATCATCTATGGAATTGGTCATGGCACCTGCACCAAATACCTCTTTTAAACCAGCCACTGTGGACGAATGGCATAACCTCGCACAGTGGTCTACATTGTTTGTTCCTATTGCTGCGCGCATAAATTTTTGAAAAAGATAATTGTCTTCATTTCTGCACTTTGCAGAAGAAAGTCCCATAATTGCATCAGGACCATACTTTGCTTTTATCTCCATTAATTTTACACGAATAATATCATAGGCCTCATCCCATGATATTGGTACAAATCCATCGCCTCTTCGAAGCATGGGAGTCTTTAACCTGTCTTCTTTTACCGCAAAATCAAATCCAAATCTCCCTTTAACACATAAACTTCCTTTATTAACCCCTTTTTCATATTTTTTTTCAACACCAACAATCTCTTCATTATTTGCCCTGTAAATAACTGTACACCCAACTCCACAATATGGACATATTGTTTCAACATCTTTCGTAGCCCACTTTGGCACATCATATCTTACCTTCTCAAATTCTATGGCATTTACAGGACAAACTGAGAGACACTCACCACATGATATACACTCAGGACTGTAAAATATAGTCTTTTGCTGAGCATTTACCACAGCTGCAGCACCTTTTCCATCATACATAAGGGCACCAATCCTAGTAACTTCTGTACATGCCTCTATGCACCTTCCACATAAAATACATCTATTTGGATTATAATTTAAAATTTTTGATGGATGTTTTGACTTTTTATACTCTATTGGTTCAGTTCCATATTCATATATTTCTGCTGGAGTAATTCCATATCTATGTATAAGTGGAAGTAGTTCATTGTCTTCATCTATTGATGAAAACATTGAAATCGGATGATGGGCAAGTAGTATCTTTAGATTTTCCCTTCTAATCCTTTCCAATCTCTCTGTATTGGTACGAATTACCATACCATCTTTAGCCTTAGTAGTACAACTGGCAACCGGAATATTTAAACCTTCTATTTCAACTAGACACATCCTGCATGTTCCAATTGGACCTAGCCTCTTCAAATAACAAAGGGTTGGAACTTCTATATGGTTTTCCTGGCACACATCTAAAATAGTCTTACCCGCTTGTGTCTTTATGTTTTTTTCCGTCTATATTTAGATTAATCATTGCCATTTCCTCCTTTATCAAAACCAACCAAAATTACCTTATAACATCTAAGGCACCTGTCTGCATCTGTAATGGCATCCATAGGTGTTATTATAATATTTTCTGGATCTGATTTCTTTTTAATTATAAGTGGAGTTTCTTCTATTAACATCTTCTTATTTATCTCAGATTCAAAATAATCAACAAATTGAGCTTCTTTAAAAAGCCCTGTATCTTTTAACATATCAGATATTATTTGAGAATCCTCAATTTTAAATTTACCGTCTCTTAGATATTGATCAATATATGTAGCGGCCCTCTCACCCTGTGCTGCAGCCTCAATTAAGGTTGCTGGACCCAACACACAGTCACCACCTGCAAACACCCCTTTTTCATCTGTCATCAAGGTATCCTTATCAACTGATATGGTATTCCATTTCGTCTTCTTAATGTTAAGTTCCTTTTCATTATCCAGCCAGCTTAAATCAATCTGCTGTCCAATGGCAGGAATGAGCATGTCAGTATCAACCACAAATTCTGAACCTTCAACCACCTCAGGTCTCCTCCTTCCAGAGGAATCTGGCTCCCCTAATTTCATCTTTACCAGCTCTACCCCGACTATCTTTCCATCTTTTACAATAATCCTTGTGGGGTTAACCAAAAACTGAAATTTAACACCTTCCCTTATGGCTGCTTCATATTCTTCTCTGTGTGCTGGCATTTCATTTTCCGTCCTTCTATATACCACCAATACCTCATCAACACCAAGTTTCTTTAATGATCTACAACAATCCATTGCCACGTTTCCAGCTCCCACAACAATAGCTCGTTTACCTAGATATAGGGGTTCGTCATTATTATATCTTTTCAGAAATTCCAATGCCTCATAATATCCTTTTGGGTTATCTTCTTCACCTGGAATATTTAACCTCCTGGTCCTCTTGGCCCTATGCTTATAAATAGGGCATCATATTGTTCTTTCAGTCCTTTAATTGTTATATCCCTGCCAAGGACTTTGTTGTAATGTATTTCTGCACCAAGGTCTTCAATTAATCTAACATCCCTCTTTATGACCTCTTCTGGAAGCCTAAACTCTGGAATCCCCCACATCATCATTCCACCAATCCTGTCTGTTGCCTCAAAAATGTGTACATCATATCCCTTTTTTTAACAAAAAAATGAGCAGCAGTAAGTCCTGCAGGGCCTGCCCCAACTATGGCCACCTTTTTCCCCTTTGGAGGCTCTTTGGATAAATCTTTGTAAGGATCTTTTTTTCTCAAGTTCATATACCCAGTCAGATACAAACCTCTTCAAGTGTTTTATTGCTATTGGAGAATCTATTTGTTTTCTCCTGCAGGCATGTTCACAAAAGGCCACACAAATCCTTCCACAAATAGATGAAAGGGGATTTTTTTTCCTGTATTGTCAAGAGGGAAAGGGAATAATAACCCCTTTTTATGTACTCAATATACTGGGGAATATCTATCTGGATTGGACACGCCTCAATACATGGTGCCGTTACCTTCCACCTATAATCCAATGTGTCTATCTGGTTTTTGGTCTTTAAGGATGCTAGAAATATGTCCCTAAAATGAATTAATGCCTTTCCCAGAGGGATAAGAGAGGTATGTCCAAGCTCACACATGGAGCCGTCATAGGTGAGTTCCGCCATCCTTTCTAAAATTTTTAAGTCATTTTCCCTGCCCACACCCTCCACTATACGCATTAACACGTCCATGGCAACTTTAGTGCCAAGTCTACAGGGGGTACATTTTCCACAGGATACATCCTTTTGAATAATCTCCACATATTTTCTCATAAGGTCTATTAAGTCCACTGATTCATCAAATATCAAAAAGCCATTCCAGCAACAAATGCCAGGGTCTTTTTCCCCTTTTTTGATATGTCCAACCCATCAAAAACTGGTTCATCTGGTATCTTGTCCATGGGAAGATGACGGTTGTCAATAACCCTATCTCCCCAAACTCCATAAACTATTTTCATTATCATCCCCCTTAATAAATTTTATCTATTTCCCAACAAAATTCTAAAAATGAAGATTACGCATACAACTTTTTAAACCACCTTTCAACTTTATATGGACAGAAATTACAAAATTAGATAATCAAACAAAACATAAACATAATGAAAAACGTAAAAAAAAGGAGGTTGCTATGGATTATCAAAACATTCTCTTTGAAGTAAAAGAAGGTGTTGCTCTATTAACTATTAACAGGCCAAAGGTACTAAATGCACTAAATCCTAAGACGTTAGATGAAATCGAGGATGTAGTAGATAGGATTTATAAAGAAAATCTTGCCAGGGTATTGGTAATAACAGGGGCAGGTGACAAGGCCTTTGTGGCAGGTGCAGATATTTCTGAATTTCCAAAGATGAATTCCCTTCAGGCAAGAATATTTGCTAAAAAAAGGTCAGGATATTTTTTTTTAAAATAGAAAACCTCCCAATCCCAACCATTGCATGTGTAAATGGGTATGCCCTAGGGGGAGGATGTGAACTTGCCATGAGTTGTGACTTTATCTATGCATCAGAAAAGGCAAAATTTGGACAACCAGAAATAAACCTTGGAATAATACCTGGTTTTGGCGGAACCCAAAGGCTTGCAAGACTAATAGGTAGGGCTAAGGCAAAGGAACTCTGCATGACTGGAGAACAAATAAGTGCCAACGAGGCAAAGGAACTTGGTTTGGTGGCAAAGGTATTTAAACACGAAGAATTAATGGACAAAACCATGGAAGTGGCAAAGTCAATAGCAACAAAGGCAGCAGTTGCCCTTAGGGCAATTAAAGAAGTTATAAATCGTGGAGTGGAAGTGGACCTTGCTTGCGGATGTGCCCTGGAAGTTGAAGCCTTTGCCACATCCTTTGCCAGTGAAGACGCAAAAGAAGGTGCCACTGCTTTCTTAGAGAAAAGAAAACCTAATTTTAAAGGTTCTTTTACCAGTTAATAAAAAAAGGGGCTAGATCTAGCCCCTTTTTTTATTAAGTTATCCAATCACTGCCCTTGATACCTTAAAAATTATTGAGGTTCAAAAGGGTTACCAATCAAATTTGACAATTAAAATAATTTGTTTAATAGAATTCTATAATTATGGATTGGCATATAATTTCTAACAACATTCTAAGGAGATGCACTAATTGAAAAAAAGTATCTATAGTCTGGTTTTCAAAGTCTAAGAATACCTATAATAGAATTTCGCTTAGTACATTTAAGACATATCTACTGATCTCTCTCCATATTATGATTTACCTCAGCGTTGTTTTTCTGGGAGGACTTTCAATTTATCAACAATACAAAATCTACAAATCAAATAAACAAATAATCTCATTAAACCAGAGGATTATTCAGTTAGATTCCAATGTGCAAGAAGGCCAGAAACAAATTTCTCAGTTAAAGGCAAATATAAAGAGCAAGACAAAAAAAATATCCACCCTTGAGAAGAAACTCTTAGCAACCCAAAATGAACTTAAAGATATGAAGGAAATGGAGGTAAAAATAAAAAAAGTTTCTTGGCCTCCAAGACCAAGAAGTTGTTTCAGGAAAATTTTCCCACCAGGGAGGTTTTGGTTATAGTAATTCAACACAATTAGAGCAAGATCTGTCTTCACAGGATAGCGAAAATACCTCAAATAAAAATAAAGCAGATATTGTATCGTATTCTAAAGATTTAAAGGAAACAATGGAACAACTTGTAGATTATCTAGAAAAAAAGACACAAAAAAATTAAAACACATGCCATCTATCCTCCTGTAAAAGGAGATCATTTCTGGATTTCTTGTGGGTTTGGTTGGCGAATAAATCCTTTTACCCAACAACGGGAGTTTCATGGGGCAATAGATATTGCTGGTGAGTGGAAGACCCCAATTGTTGCACCTGCAGATGGAGTAGTTATTAAAGTTGGTAAGAATAGTATCCTTGGGAACTATGTGCGCATAAGACATACTCCTCATATTGTCACTTTGTATGGCCATTTGTACAAGGCGATTGTGAAAAAGGGAGATAGGGTAAAAAGGTGGGATGTGATTGGATATATGGGAAATACTGGCCGCAGTACAGGCACACATGTCCATTACAAGGTAGAAGTTGACGGTAAACCTGTAAACCCAAAATACTACATATATGACAGGCGATTAAAAAGCCTGGCCTTGAGGTAGAAAATGGCATTTGGAAAAAAAAGAAAAAAAAAGAAAATGTAGATTCAAGCCCCACTTTAATTGGATCAAATAGTGCCTTTGAAGGAAACTACAAAGGCGAGGACAGCATATGCATTGAAGGAACTTTTAAGGGCTATATTGAGTGCAAGGAAAATGTTTATGTAAATAAAAATGCATATATTGAAGGTGATATAACTGGTAAAAATATAGTAGTGCACGGAAAAGTAATTGGAAATATCATTGCCCATGAAACACTTATTATTGGCGACAAAGGTAAGATTGTTGGAGATGTGTCCACAAAGGTTTTTTTCAGTGGAAAAGGGTGGTATTTTGCATGGAAAATGCAGCATGCAAGAACAAATAAAAGATATGGAAAAAGATTCCCGCATAACATCCATTTTCGAAAAATTTTCAGTATTTTCCAGCAAAAAAAACAAATGACATAAAACAAAAAAATAAGCAATCTTGAAAAAAAAGCATTTCAGATTCTTCAGATAATTTCAATCCGTTGGATTTACGTCTTGGTGATGATGAGGACCTAATTGAAGTTAAAAATGCTCAAGATGATTCCTCCAAATAAGCAACTAAAAGATGCACCTTATAGATGTTGTCCTACTCTCCCCACCATTTAAAAAAATATACATATAAGATACCAGCCTATCTAAAAAAATTTTACCTTCCATCCCGGCCTTCGGGTGGTAGTTCCAGTAAAAAAATCGTTATTTAATTGGTATCACCTTGGATACACCCGTGAAAAAAAGAGGTGGAGTTTGATATAAAAGACCTGGTTATGCCAATAGACAGAACACCTATTTTTTTTTAAAGAACAGCTTGAGATATTTGAGGACATATCATCTCACCTATTGGTGGAAATGGGACAAGTAATCTCCTCAATTATGCCCTCAGATTTATGTTCACTAAAGTTGTATTTTTTTAGACAGCAAAGGAAAAAGACATGCCTTATACAATATGTTAAATAAAAAAAGAAAAGGGTCTTATTTCAGTTTTAGAAAAATGGGTACATGGTGAAACTGAAATTTGTACCAGCAGCAGAGAAGATTTAGTTGTTGAACTTATCTCATTACCCCCGTGGCCCATAAAAAAAACCGCAAGGACCCAACTAAATATTTTAGAATATCTCCATGCCCATGGACCCTTACCCAAATCCCAACTAACATCAAAATTTGGGAAATATTCTAGTAAAGTAATTTCTGTACTCCTAAGTAAAAATCTTATCCAGGTCTCAAAAAAAAAAATATATACAGCCTGTATGTGAAAAACTTAAATTTCTTTCACCTTATGAACCAACAAAAGAACAAGACCGTGTAATATCCAGTCTTTTACCTGTTATTGAAAATGGTTTTTTTTAAAACAGTGCTCTTACACGGAGTAACCGGAAGTGGAAAGACCCTGGTGTATTCAAAACTAATAAAAAAAGTCTTTAGAGTTAAATAAAAGCAGCATTCTACTTTCTCCAGAAGTGGCACTGGCAGAGACCACGTATAAAGAAATAAAACATTTTTCCCCTGGTGTACCAATATATTTTTATCACGGATATCTTCCCAAAAGTCTCAGGGCAAAAATCTTCAAGGAGATCGCAAATCAAAACCCCCCTTATATAGTCATAGGAACCAGGTCATCTATTTTCTTACCCCTAAAAAAAATAGGAACCATAATAATAGATGAAGAGCACGACTCCTCTTATAAACAAGATGAAAGGCTTAGATATCATGTGAGAGAAGTTTCATTTCTTTTGGCCCGAAAATTTAAAAGCCTGCTTGTCTATGGCTCTGCCACCCCTGATGTGAAGACATATTTTGCCGCCCAAAATCAAAAAAATTGAGCTTCTAAAAATGGATACTAGGGTAAAGGGAAATCCCTTACCAGAGATAAATCTTGTAGATCTAAATAAAGAACAACCTGTACATGGTCCTTTTAGTCAAAGAGTCTTTTCCCAGATAAAATCCACACTGGATATGGGCGATCAGGTCATTATACTTTTGAACAGACGGGGGTTTTCTCCCCTTGTGTTTTGTACATCCTGCAGGGAGGTAGTCAAATGTCCCAATTGTTCTGTCTCAATGACATACCATAAGAAGGTAGAGAAACTTATATGCCACTATTGTGGGCATGTAATCCCATTTCCATGTGACTGCCCTGTATGTGGATCAGTATCATATTTACCTCTTGATGTTGGTACTGAACAAATAGAAGAGCTAATAACAGATAGCTTTGGCCACACCTCAAAAATTTTGAGATTGGACAGGGATACATACAGGCATGAAAAAAAAGAGGAAGACATATTAAGGGGTTTTGCAAATGGAGAATATCAGATCCTTATTGGCACACAGATGTGCAGTAAAGGACACAATTTCCCCGGTGTAACCCTTGTGGTGGTAGTAGACGGTGATATTGGCTTGAACCTACCTGACTACAGGGCTACAGAAAGGACCTTTCAATTACTGGTCCAGGTAGCAGGCAGGTCAGGAAGGGGTGAGAAGCCTGGTAGGGTCTTCATCCAGACTAGAAATCCAAATCACTACTGCTGGAAATACATAACAAAAAAATGATTATGAAGGTTTTTTCCAACACGAACTTCAGTTGAGAAGATTGAGAAGATATCCCCCTTTTGTGAAACTGGGCTTACTAAGATTCCATTTAAGGGAAAAAGACCAACAAAATTTAGACTTTTTAGAAGATTTAACAGATTATATCCAGAAGGTTAAAACCAAAGACCTTATAGTCTTGGGACCAGCCCCAGCTCCCATCTTTGTTTTAAATAAAGAAAAGAGATACCAATGTCTTATAAAGGCGGACAGTTATGGACCCATTAGATCATTTGCCGCTAAAATACTTCAAAAATACTCAAAAAAAACAAAAAAAGACATTAAAGTTATCCTGGATATGGACCCATATCACATGCTATGAGCCTTTTTTACATACCCGATGTATGAGCTTTTTATACTCTTTTGTATATTCGCACACATCTTTTTCCACAAATATACCTCTGGGGATTAAGTTCTGGTTCTTTTCAAGCTTTTTGGATCCAATCTGTGCTGTATTGTCCCTGAAAAATTTTAGCATGTCTGCTGCAGAACCCATCTTATTTTTCCGTCCAAAATAGGTTGGGCATTGGGAGAGAATCTCAACAACTGAAAAACCCTTGTGCATAATTGCCTTTTTTAGGTATTCCTTTATCTCTTTAAAGTGAAATGTTGTAGTCCTTGCAACAAAACTGGCACCTGCAGACACTGCCAATTTCACAGTGTCAAATGCAGGGTCTACATTTGAATATGGAGCAGTGGTAGCCAATATATTTTTACCTGACAGAGGTGAGAATTGACCTCCAGTCATCCCATATATCCTGTTATTCATAATTATTGCCGTTAAATCTATATTTCTTCTGCATGCATGGATAAAATGGTTTCCTCCAATTGCCAGTGCATCCCCATCTCCCATTGGAACAATCACATTTAACTGAGGCCGGGCCATCTTAACTCCAGTTGCAAAGGCAAGGGCCCTGCCATGCAGGGTATGTAAGGAGTGAAAATCCACATAACCTGAAATCCTGGAAGAACAACCTATTCCAGAAACCATGACTATCTCATTTTTAGGGATACCTAACTCAGCTACTGCTCTGAGCAAATTATTTAACACCACCCCGTGTCCACACCCTGGACACCACAAGTGGGGAAAAAAATCTCTTCCTTATATAATCTTTGATTGAATAGTCCACTTATACTCCCCTCCCAAGTATAACCCGTGTGATATTTCTAATATCTGTGGGGGTGATAAATTCACCATCCACCCTATTTATAAGATACACCTTTTCAGGATAATCCACACATTTTTTTTACTTCATGAACAAGCTGTCCCATGTTTATTTCCACCACAAAGACAAAATCGGCATTTTCACACTTTTCCCTCACAAGATAGGAAGGAAATGGCCATAGGGTTTGCAACTCCAAAAGGCCCCATCTCTCTCCCCTGCGTCTCATGGATCTGACCACATGAAGAGCTGTCCTTGCAGAGGAACCATAAGATAATAAAACCACATCAGCATCATCTAAAAAAATACTCCTTATATCTGGCTATATCGTGTACATTTGATTCTATTTTATCAACCAAATGGTGCAATAGTCCATGTACAACCTTTGGATCAGTTGTGGGAAATCCCCACATATCATGGAAAAGCCCTGTAACATTGTATCTGTGTTTACCGCCAAAATCAGACATGGGCAAACGACCATCTTCCCTTGGCAAATAGGGATGATAGTCAACCCCCTCAGGCACCGATGTCCTCAGGCGTTCAATAACAGGTATCTCTCCAACTTCCGGGATAATCACCTTTTCCCTGAGATGGGCAACTGCTTCATCAAAAAGTAGGATTACAGGGGTTCTATAAGTCTCTGAAAAATTAAATCCCTCTACTGTTATCTTAAATAGATCTTGATGATTTGATGCTGTTAAAACAATTATAGAGTGGTCCCCATGCCTTCCCCATCTTGCCTGATACACATCCTGTTGCGACCCCTGAGTGGGAAGCCCTGTTGATGGACCAAATCTCTGAACATCCACTACCACACATGGTATCTCAGCCATAATGGCAAATCCAAGGGCTTCTTGCATTAAAGAAAAACCAGGACCACTTGTAGCAGTCATTGACTTTTTTTCCAGTTAAAGACGCCCCAATTATTGAACACATGGAAGCTATCTCGTCTTCCATCTGCACAAAACTTCCACCGGTTGCTGGAAGCCTTTTGGCCATGAATTCTAAAATCTCTGATGAAGGAGTTATGGGGTATCCAGCAAAAAAACTCAAGACCCGCATAAAGTGCGGCTTCTGCGCACACCTCATTACCCTGAATAAATTTAAGCTGCTGTTTGTTCATCTTCTTTCTCCACTAATACTTCTATGGCCAAATCTGGACATCTATATTCGCACATTCTACACCCAATACAATCCTGTGGTCTCACAGCTGCTACTTTTTCTTCCCTATCTATCTCTAAAACCTTTTTTTGGACAAATTCAACACAGATACCACAGCCTTTGCACCATTTTCTGTTAATAATATGTTTGACTACCATACTACGCCCTTATTGCTTATTATTTAATTTACCCCTATTAGCTTCATTACCACCATAGTAGATATCATTAAATTGCTCTTCAACTGGAAGCAAGAGATACTTCTTTTCCCTTATTTTTTTTCAGAGCAGTAGTCCCAGGGGTATAAATATACCCTACTACATGGGGCATATTGTCATTCCTAGCAACCAGAGCATACAGATCTGGTTGAAGATACTCAATTCTGTTTATTAAATCTCCAAATAGTTTGGAATCTTTTATCTTATTATAATCTTTACCCAGAACAATTTCTTCCTTTGCATCTTTTTTAAGAAACAAGATAGCTGATGGATTGTAGACAGGACCTGAGTAATATAGATTATATTGGGAAAGATCCCTTTTGAGTTTTGAAATATCTATTTTTATTCCAAGCACATATGGAGGGACCAAGGAAGGAGCGTTAAACGCGCATCCAATTAGGGTTATAAATACAAGTCCCATTAGGAGAGGTCTATACATTAAAAAAAGCTCCTCCACCAAAAAAAGTTAGTGTTTCCTATTTACTCAATTGCTTTCTGTTTTGCAATAAAAATTTCCAGTTAATAGCAACTCATCTCTTTCTTTGGAACAAAAAAAACCCAGGGTTATATCCCTGGGCAGTTATAATCAATGATATTGAAACAAACAGATATTTTTAATTTAATTTACTTACTTGAGCGGACAGCCTGGAGATCCTTCTTGCAGCATTTTTCCAATGGATAACTCCCTTTGATGCCGCCTTATCTAGGATTGAAGTGGCATTTTTGAGTGCGGCCTGTGCATATCTTTATCCTTTGCTTCTAACGCCAGTCTCACCCTCTTAATGGCCTTTTTCATTCTACTTTTAATTGCCCTATTTCTTGCCCTTCTCTTTAGTGATTGTCTATGTCTTTTGAGAGCCTGTTTTGTATTAGCCAAAGCCAAAACCTCCTTTTATATTTCCTTTTTTTATACCTGAAAGTGAAAGTTTATATTTCAATAATTTTATGGTGTCAAGGTTAAAACAAAAGATATCATCAACTCTTTAAAATACCCTGAACTAACTCATCAAATAGATCCTTTACCCTTGTTATTTTTGTGGCTAAATAGGCATTTTCCCCTGCAAATGCAAAGCCATTGTCCAAATCGCCCTTTTGGGCATTTATTAGTGCCAAAGAGATACAATACGGAGCTTCTTTTGGATTACATGTTTTGATACAGTGATATGGACACTTTACAGGTATCTTTTCCCCTTTTTCAACTAATTCTAAAAATCTATTCTTTATTGCCCTTCCTGGCAAACCAACTGGACTTTTAATAAATACTATATCCTCCTTTTTTGCCCTTATATATTCTTCTTTAAACTTAATAGAGGCATCGCACTCCTCGGTGGTAACAAATCTAGTGGCCATCTGTACTCCTGAGGCCCCTGACCTTAACATACTTGCAATATCCCCACCACTATATACACCTCCAGCCACAATAATAGGTATCTCTTTTCCATATTCTGCCTCAAAAGGAGAAATGGCTGCTTTTGTTTCCTTTAAAAGTCTAACTAAGTTAATCTCCATTTTTTTTTAGTTCTTCTAGTGAATAACCAAGATGTCCCCCTGCCTTTGGACCTTCTAACACAAATGCATCTGGTAAATAATTTAATCTCAGCCACTTTTTACATATAATCTTTGCTGCCCTGGGAGAAGAAATTATTGGCACAAGTGATGTCTTGCTGTGAGGATATTGTGCTTTTATTTTAGGCAAGTTTAAGGGAAGGCCAGCCCCTGAAAATATTATATCTATCCCAGCTTCTAAACTTGCTTTTACTAAATTTTCATAATCCGTTTGAGCTACCATCAAATTAACACCAATTATGCCATCTCTAATTCTTTCTCTGGCCTTTAAAATTTCTTTTTTTTAACATTTGAATATTAGTGGCATGGGGATTTTTTTCTGAAATCTTCTGACAAAAAAACCTATTGATGCACCAGATATTACCCCAACACCACCACAACTAGTAACAGAAGAGGCCAATCCACTCAAAGATACTCCAACACCCATCCCACCTTGTATTATTGGAAATTCAACTTCATGTGAACCAATCCTGAGCTTTGGAACCTTCACTTTTAACCTCCACACATAAACAGTGATTTTTCAAAAAAAATAAATTTCCCTTTGTGAAGCACTAACTATCAGAGAAAATTTCAAGTTTCAACTAAAAATAACTCCATACAATACCTTGTAATATTTACTTACTTTGTGGTTGATTAAGAACTTAAAAGCAGTCTAATATGGTTCAAACATTAAATAAAAAGCAGGAGGTTAATTATGGCAAGGATTCTTGGGGGTCATATATTTGCCAAGTATTTAAAGGAACACCTCAAAGTTAATACCATTTTTGGACTCTGCGGAGGTCACATTGACTGTATTTTAGACGGACTCTTTGAATACCAAATAAGGTCTATAGATGTGAGACATGAACAATCAGCAGTCATGATGGCCCATGCATGGTCCATATATGGAAGCCATCCTGGCATTGCCATCCTCACTGCAGGTCCAGGGTTCACCAACGGGATAACAGGTCTAGTAAATGCGTACCTGGACAACGTACCTTTGATCCTAATATCAGGTAGTGCACCAATAAGAGATATAGATAGAGGGGCACTGCAAGATATAAATCAACAGGACATGGTCAGGTCATACGTTAAGTGGAGTGCAAAATGCATGGATATTTCCAGGATACCAGAATATCTGAACTCTGCTTTTAGAATTGCCATATCAGGCAGACCTGGGCCTGTGTTTTTGGAAGTTCCCCCAGATGTGTTAAATAAAAAGATAGAGGAGTCAGAAATAAACTATCCACCAGCACTTAAAAAAACATATCTACCAAGGAGACCCAGATCTAATTAAAAAAAGCAGCGGAATTAATAAATATCTCAAATAGGCCCTTTCTAATTGGAGGTAGTGGCATTGCCTTTAGCAACTGTAAATCTGAACTTGAAGGACTAATTGAAAAGTCAAACATCCCCTTTGCATTGGTAAATGCTGGCAGAGGAGTTTTGCCAGATGATCACCCTTGCTCTATATGGGACGGAGGTCAGACAGGAATCTTAACAGCACTTTCCCAAGCCGATCTAGTTATCTCACTGGGTGTAAGGTATAATTGGTTGTTTTTATATGGACAAACATTTCCACAAGCAAGACACATAAGAGTTGATATTGATCCTGCTGAAATAGACAGAAATAGACCATCTGATATAGGTATTGCAGGAGATGTGGGCTTGGTCCTAAAAGAATTAATAAAACATGTGAGGACTGCTAATAAAAAAAAACTATTTAAAACAACTAAAGGACTCTTATTTGCCTTTAATATCCAAAGAGATAGAAGATAGAAATAAAAAGACAAACCCCATTCATCCAGCCAGGATGGTTCAAGAGATAAGATCAATTGCACCTGAACATTCCATTTTTATTGCAGATGGTGGGGACATTTCATATTTTGCCTTGATGGGTCTTAGGGCCTATTCAAAGGCAGGGGTGCTAGGGGCTGCTAGTGGACTATTTGGATGTTTAGGAACTGGAATTCCATTTGCTATTGCAGCAAAATTGGCACAGCCAGATAAAGAAGTCTTTGTAATAAATGGGGATGGCTCCTTTGGATTCAATGCAATGGAATTTGATACAGCTATAAGACACAATGTCAAAATAACGTGTGTAATATCAAATGATAAAGGCTGGGGTATGATCAAACACGGCCAAAAATTAAACTATGGTAGTGATAGGACTTGCTGTTCTGTACTCAGGGCCGCACATTATGAAAAAATAGTTGAAGCCCTTGGAGGTCATGGTGAATTTGTAACCATGGAACAAGAGCTTAACCCAGCCTTAAGTCGTGCATTAAAAAGTACAAAAGCCGCTTGTGTCAATGTACTAACTGACGATACAGTTACAAGTCCGGTCACTTTACTTTTGGCTGGTTCCCTGAAATCAAGATAACACCCACAATATTAAGAGGGGGATTAAATTTTAACTTCTAAATATGTTCTCCCCTCTTACTACTAAAACGGGACATGGGCTTGATTGTAAAACCCTATGGGCAACGCTTCCAAGAAAAAGGCCTTCAAGGTCAGATAACCCCCTGGAACCCATAACTATTAAGTCAACATTTTCAATCTTTGCCACTTCACAAATTTTTTTCTCCAGGACGGCCTTCTAAAACCCGTTGTTCAAAGTTTACTCCATTTTGCTTCAGGAGCTTTGAAAATGGAGCCAGTAGTTTCTCAGATTCAGTCAACACCTTGGTTAAGGCCTGCTGATAAAATGGTTCTCCCAAAAGTGAAGAAATTTTTCTTCTACAGTGAATCAACAATATACTGGCATTTGTTAATTTACACAGATAAGTTGCATAGTTAATTGCATCCATTGAATATTTTGATCCGTCCACAGGGACTAAAATCTTCTTTATCACAGAAATTTCCTCCTAAAATAAATTTAAATTAAAGAAAAATCAGTTGGTATTATAAAATTCTAAGAGACTAAGTTCAAGAAATTTCTCTTTTTTTTATCCTTTACTAAAAAAATCTCTTCAAGGCAGAGATAACGCTTGCACTTACTGTTTTTTAGTCGAGTAGCCCAAGGGAGCCTCCCCTTCAGACCCTCACAGACCAGTACATAAGTCTCTCGACTCATACGGCTCTTATCCCCCCCCAATATATTAAAAACCAAAAAACTCCTACTACATCAACCTTCTTGAAGAAAGGTGCCTTGCAGGTTACATGAAGATAAAGTTTATCCATTTATCTAATCTAGGTCGCAATGTAGCTCAAATAACCTTTTCCAGAGCAGTGAAGGCATAAGAAAGTAATTTTTTTGGCAGCTTTGAAAATCAATCGCGAATTTTGGGATAGTCATTGATTTTCTTTTGAAGAATTTTTATGATGAATTTGAAATTATTTAGGAGGTTTTTGTAAAATGACTACTTATACCATTTATCCTCTAGTTGTTGGGGCCAAGGAAACCGACCAGGGAATGATGACCTATCTTAAGTTCTATGGTCGCCGCATCTGGATACCGATTATGATGTTTTATTTAAAAGGAGGGGATAAACACATTTTGGTGGACACCGGTCTTGAAGACTTTATGGTCCCTGAAGAGGTGGAACAAAAATATGGCGTAAAGATTTTTTTATTTTGAGGATGCCTTGTCCAGTTTGGGGCTAAAGCCTGAAGATATTGACATTATTATCCATACCCATTTACACAACGACCATTGCGAAAACGATTACAAATGTCCTCAAGCCCAAATTTATGTCCAAAAGGCCGAATATGAATTTTTCTTAAATCCTCATCCCATTGACCACCGTTATTATTCTGATCTGCTGGATGGTCTTAATGTCATCACGATTGAAGGAGATCAGGAAATCACTGATGGCATCAAGGTGATATTTACACCAGGTCATACCCCAGGCGGTCAATCAGTAGTCATTAATACCAATGAAGGCCCAGCCATTATTACTGGTTTCTGCTGTAATGAAGAAAATTTTCCAAAAATTGGCCCAGTAGTAACTCCGGGGATTCATATTAATGCCATAGAGCCTTTGAAAGTGCCAAAAAGGTTAAAGAAATGACTGATATCCTTTTGCCCAATCATGCCTGGTCAGTGGCCCAACGAAGACACCTTCCTTAAATTATGGAAATTATCTGGACGCCTCAAAAGGGTCACCAAATTTTAAATCGACCTGATTTTAATTTCGTAAAGGCCCCTGACCTTGAAGTTGTAGAATTGCGACGGCGGCTTTTTTTAGGAACTGGACCTGCTTTTGGTGGCTGGCTGGAGACCATTTTAAGAAAATGTACTGCTTTTACCTTTGCTGTAGAGGCAGTGTGTCGCAAGATTATCAATTGATTGCGATTAAGCTTTAAGGCCTGGGTAAATAGTTGCCGCAGAGCAGGATATTCTGAAGGTGAGAATTGGCTCTTAGTAACTATAAGAACTTCTTCAGCCGTGATAGTATCTTTAGCGGGGTGCCATCTAAGCATAAGAGAGCCTGCCTGATTTTTAAACACATAATCTTCAGGAATAAACTGAAGGTTGTAACCTGATGGCAAATGAATAGTAATTTGCATTCTTTTTAAAAAAACAATAACCAAGTTTATAGGGATAATGGCGATGGGCCATGGCTACAAAGCTCGCTAAATGCGATAAGGGCAAAAGAGGAGGATGAAATAGCAAAAGATGAGCCGTTTTGGTGCCATAAAAGTTGTCTTTAAAATCAAAATCTATGGTGAGTTGAGATTGGTTGAGGTTAAGATAATCCGAAATGTCCATCTTTGACAACCTGGCGCCAGGGCTGATATCGTTGATGGTCTTTTCTAACTCCCTTTTTCTTTCTCCTGGGGTCATGTGAATAAATTGTTCCCGACGAAACATGGCATAAACCCCTTGATAAATTAAAGAACCCCTGCCCCTAAGTCTGCCATCAGCATCCAGGGAAAAACTGGCTTTATAGACTACTTGATTATGTTTAGATGGAAAGACAGGTGTTTGAACCAAAATGGCTTGACCCTGGTCACCGACAATGAGCACCCTACGGCCTTGGTCTGAAGGTGGCAGGTCACCACAACTGGCACTTTCAGCGGTGCTATCTAGAAAAATATATTGGCCATTGACTTTAACGGCCGTGATTTCATGGTCAAAGGCACCAGGCATAGGCAAATGCACATCTAAGTTGGGAATTTCGGAGGTAGGGATAAGCACTGGATAGGCCTTAATACTAGCTGCCTTAAGCATGGCAATAAGCAGCGTTGAGTGATCTTTGCAATCACCGTAGCGTAACTTAAAGATTTGAGAGGCAGGGTGAGGCTTATAACCATTGATTCCAAATTCTACTCCCACATAACGAATATTTTGAGCCACATAATTATAAATTGCCCTGATTTTTTCCCACTTGCTAGAACAGCCTTGGGTGAGGACTTTGACCTTATTTTTAATGGCAGCATCAGGGATTAAGGCCTTTTGGGCTAATTGGTGATACCACTTGGCAACTACTTTCCACGATGGCACTGAAGAAATGGCAATAGAGGCGGCTAGTTCTCCAAGCGGTGGACTGTAAGGCTCCAGGTCAATGGCAGATAAACTGTGGGCCTTAAAAATAAAGGTGATAGCTTTATCAGTTACCTTCTTTTGAGGCTTTATTTTGATGTGCTTTAATAAAATTTTGGGAATTTTGTTTTTAGGCACGGTTAGCTGGTAAATGGCCTCTTTTACCGGGTATTTCTGCTCAAAAAAAATTTTTAGCCCAGAACTGACCTGGCATATAAGGCTTAATCGTTTTTAATTCATAGGAGTAGTCAATAACTGCTCCAGGGCAAAGGCCAGGCATAGAGATGGTTTGATATTTAATATCAGAATAAATTGGGGCATCCATAACAAAGGGTGGTGATACAATGTTATAGGCATTTTTGGCTGGTTTAAGCCGCTCGCCATTGGGGAGTATGGTTACAGCCTTAAGGACCTTTAGACGTTGAAATTGTGTAGAAAAGGGAATTACAATCTCTCCAAACTCTTGAATACCTTTAGTGTTAAGCGCCTCTATTCGCTGGTGTTCATACCAGGTTTCATGTCCCTGGGCATCAAAGGTGTCTCTAACTTCATCAAGCAAAATAATGGCACCATAGGGATGGTCTTTGGCATAGGTTAAGTGAACGCTTGTTACAATTAGAAGGGCAATTAAAAAAAACAGACATATTTATGCATGTTCCTTTCTCCTTTTTTTGATAGTATTTTGCCTGATTGATAATGCCTTTGGCCCAGACATTGGTACTTAAGGCATTGATGTGAGTATACGTCGTCAATACATTTTTGTAAACCAGACCATGGTATTGGCTATTGATACCATGACCTTTTTTTGGGTTTAAAGACATACGGGAAGTTTTCTAGAGGGTCAACCACATAA
>BBBM01000039.1 GCA_001311565.1 Desulfothermus okinawensis JCM 13304 | reverse complement strand
CCCTACCTTTACCTTTACCTTTCCTTTTTCATGCCTGTTTATTTAAAATCAACTTATCTTAATCGGCATATATATTTTACCTTTTTGGCATTAGTCCTTTTAGTCCCTTTTGTATTTCTTTTACCTGGGAATTAATTTTATTTTTGTCTAAAGATCCTTTCTTTAAATCTTGTAGGCTTTGTTTTACTTTTTGTTGTACCTGGCCCTTTATCTCCTTTATGCTACCCTTTAAATCTTTAATAGTTGGTGCAATGGAGGGTAGAATTTGTGACATAAGGGAATTTGTTATCTCAGCAATAATCTGCTTTTGGGATTTATTTTTACCTCCAAGATTCCTTAGATGTATTTCCTTTAATAATACCTGCTTCTTTTTTTAATCCCAGATCAGATAAAATAACTTCCACCTGACTATTTTTAATAATTAAGTCCTTAATGAATATATGTTTTTGTCCCTTTTGAGACTCTGTTTTTTTAACAGCTGTTTCTTTTTTTTTCTGGTACCTTGGTTGTTGATATATTTTTTTGAAAAACATCTAGATTACTTGTTTTTTTGCTTGTATTCGTATACAATATAAGGAGAATCTATGTAAATTTTATCTATAACAACCACATCTTTAAAAACAGACATGGGTTCCACTTTTATATCTATTTTCTTGACCTTAAAAAGATAGGGACTGGTAAAACCCTTTGGATTTCCCACAGACAAATTATATAATTTTCCTTCCCCTGAAAACAAAGATACATTTGCCTTTTCCAGCCCAACACTGGTTTTTACAACTTGAGGTCCAAATTTTCTTATTCCTTGTTCAATTATGGTATTTAGATTAAAATAAGCAACTAATGTTACTATTATCAAAATACCTATTAAAACAAATAGTCCTATAATTATTTTTTTTCATAATGCCCTCCAGACATCCAGGTTTTTATAATTATTATGTTTATTAAGTATATGCATATCCATTTTTTGTCAAACAGGAAATATTTATACTACCCCATAAATCCCTTGACAAACAACAATACAGGATATAATTAGACTGTTAAAACATTTTACGATTTATCTAATAAAAAAATGATTAATAAGAGGAAAAAAAGAAAAAAAAGAGGCGTGTGACTCCCACAATGGAGGACTACCTTGAGGCGATGGTGGGTTTAGAAAAAGAAAAAAAAGGTAGTTAGGGTAAAGGATATTGCTTCTAAGATGGGTGTTAGTATGCCAACTGTAACCAGCATGCTAAAAAAATTTATCCAAGGCCAATTTGGTTGAATATGAACGATATGAATACATTGAATTAACTGACAAGGGCAGGGACATAGGAGAGGAGATAAATAGGCGCCATAATGCACTGAAAAAAATTCTTAGAAGAAATACTGGGGATAGAATCAGATATCGCAGAAAAGGAAGCGTGCAAGATGGAACATGCTGTGAGCAGTTCTACCATGGATAGATTTATGGATTTTATGGACTTTGTTGATTCATGTCCCAGGGCAGGGAGTGAGTGGCTTGAGTATTTTCAACAATATATAAAACATGGCAAAAAAAAGGCAACTTGCGAAAAATACAGAGAATATCTGGAAGATATTTATAAAAAAAATAAAACAAGAGACACCGGGGGATAAAAGAAATGACAAGACTGACCAAGTTTAATCCTGGAGATGAAGTTACTTTAATTGATATTGAAGGCGGAAGAGGTGTGAGATCCAAGCTGTTCAATTTAGGTCTTACCCCTGGTATAAAAATAAAGATTATAAGCAAAAATTCTTGTGGACCTATTGTCTTAAAGGTGAGAGATGGTAGACTTGCAGTTGGTAGGGGTATGGCTGAAAAAAATTTTGGTTAAGTAATTTATTATCTTATAAAATAATGCAAATATCCAATTATTGTTAATGTTGCACTAAGTACTAACCCCAATGTCCAGAACATAAATCTATCTAATCTAGTTGTTATTTGTTCAAATCTCTTGTCAACCTGCTCAAAGCGTTTGTCAATTTGCTCAAAGCGTTTGTCAATTTGCTCAAAGCGTTTGTCAATTTGCTCAAAGCGTTTGTCAATTTGCTCAAAGCGTTTATCCATTTGTTCTAGAATGATTCTTATCATTTCCCTTTGATGTTTTAGTTCTTCTTCGATTTTAACTACCCTTTCAAACAACTCATAAATGGATATCCTGGGTATCTCGGGCAATTCTTTTTGTTTTCTTTTTTTCCTCTTCAAGAAATTCTTTTACAATATCATGGATTATAGGCTTGAATTCGTTAAAATCTATGGATTCTATTTGCATATTCATGACCTCCATCAGTATCCAATAATTTTAAAATATTGGCTTCTGTGTAAGAAGTCAAGGAGAATAGGTTAAAACGACAAGACCACGTCAAAGTTTTTATAAGGCTTAGGAATTTATATGGATTAGATTTTTTTACTGTTTTTTTTGTGTAAATGTTTTATAATTGTTTAATGCATAAAGATGAAAGCTTTAGTATACGCCTTGTCCGTAAAGAAGAGATGGAGTTGTGGCGGGAATTAATGAACAAGTACCATTACCTTGGGTTTAAACATATATCGGAAGTTCACTTTTAAAGTTGAGGGATTTGAGGTAACAACCTATTAGATAGCTTTTTTTTATTGTGACTACACGGTATTTTCTTGGAGGAAGGACTTGTGGTAGGTGTACTGGGATGGCATCAAGGAGTGATTTTGGTTTTCCAGCAGGAGAAGGCACTTTAAAACAGTGACCTTTTTTTGTTTAGTGTTACTATATTGTTTCAGACAAATTTAGACAAAAAAATTCAAGATAGAAAGTTGTTAAATGGGGTTAAATCTGGAGCAAAAGCTAAGGTGGGCTCTAAAAAAATTTAAACTGTACTTTTTAAGCATGGACTAAGTAAAAAAAAAGGAGCTGGCTAGCCAACTCCTTTTTTTAAGCTAAAATATTTACTAAATCCTATTAGTTAAAATTTCCATGTCATTTCAATTGTATCTTGAATAGCTCCTTCGTCAAAATCATCACCTGCTAAGTCTTGTACTGCATCAGAAGGATCAAAGTAAGAAAATACATTTCCAATGGAAAAATGGTTGTTAAGGTGGTAGGTAATTTGTAAATCAAATTCCCAACCTACTGAATCATCGATGTTTTTACCATATACATCTTCAAGGGCTCCGGTTTCTTCAAACCAAAAATATTGCCACTGAGTTTTGTAGGACCACTCATCAATGGCCCCTTTACAACCTACACCAAGGGAATACATCCCAGGATTAAAGGGGCTGGCACTATCTCCAATCCCACCATAACCTTTGAATTTATCTTTGTTGGCATGGGTGAGAACATCATCTTTATATCCTCCTAACATTCCAAATCCATTGCTGTATATCTTAGATCCCAAAATAGGAATTGTCTTATAAATAAGAGCACTTGTCATGCCAAATGTAGGAGTATTTCTGGCCATATTGGTAATTGGATTGTATGCATTAATCTCATCGTCATTTGCATCATCATCTCCTGACATATAGTAACCACCAATATATGGTCTCAATGCCCTTGATATGTCAAGTTCCAAGGATGCGAATGCTGCATATGCTGATATATCTAAATCTTTATACACCTTCCCTGAAGGAGTTGTAAGTTCTTCCTTATTTCCAACAGCATAAACAAATTCTGCACGGGGAACAAACATTCCTATTTTACCATAAACTTGGGCCCCAAAATAATTGACTGTGGCTTTCACTTTGTCATTGTCACTATATGCATAAAATGGGGTGAAATTTAATCCAAAAACAGGAACATTTAACTTTACAGTATATACGTTCCAATCCAGGGCATCTCCATCAGTTACTCCAATGTTTCCAGTATCATCATATACAAATAAATCCAGCACCTCATAAGAAATTCCATTTACTTTCCCCCTAAATCCAATATAGGGTGATCGTCACCATACAAAACACCACCAGTTTGAAGATCTAAATTCTTGGTTTTCCAACCAGTCTCAAGGATAGTGGGAACCCCTAAAGAAGAAAAATCATAGGTAAATTCAAGCTTTTCTACTCCAAAGCTATTTCCAGACTTACCTGTCTCCCTATCTTTGGAATTTATTTCCCCTCTATCGGTATTTCTTTTATCATAAGTAAGATCTGATTCAAGTATTGCCAAAAAAAATCCCAATTCTTACCTTTTCCTTTAAAACCTATCCTGAATTCATTTCTCACACTAAAATCATCATCTCCAATTTTACCATTTTCACCACCTGTATAATCAAACTTAGTATCATCATTATTAAAATCAACATTTTTACTGTATATAGGCTGAGTTTTTAAACTACCAAAAATAGAAATATCAATATCTTTACTCTTAGCCGTAACCTTTCCTGTTCCCATTTTGGCATTTACAATAAAAGGCATTACAATTAAACCAACAAGTGTGAATAAGAAAATGGATTTCAGCTTTCGCATCTAAGACTCCTCCTTTTAAAATAAGGTTTAAAATTATCTAGACCTACACCAACTAACCAATCTTTAACTAACTTGTGTTCCCCATAAACCTTCCTCCTTTATTATTAAAATTTAAAAAAAACACATACATAACAACAAACCTTTATAATTAAAAAGTTGCAACACTACATATTGACATAAATAAAATAATAGCATATTGTCAACCCAGTTTGTGCTCTTGTGGACATAAAAAAAGTGTTAACAAATTCAAAACAAAAAAAGGAGACCATAGTATGGTAGACACAAATTTATTGTTAGATGATGTGAGATTTGCTAAAGAGATGTTGGCAAAAGACAAATTGTCAAATAGTGATCTAGTTTTTATTTTAAGAAACATCTATAAATTTAAGTATTATCCTGTTGCAGTTAAATACTTTTATAGTGATGAAGAGATAGAGGAATTCAAGAAAAACAATGAGTATGAATTATCGGTGAAGCCACTTACCTTTTGTCATTACGTTGCTGCATCAAGACAGGAAGGTCATATTTTGTTTTCTGAGCAAGATAAAATGGGGTGTTCCAATGCCAAATTTGTATTGGGCTGGAAAGAATTTGATGAAAAAGAGATTAAAGGACATTTAAAATATACAAAAGATAAAGATCAAGCCATTAGGTTTGTAAAAACCAAAAAAAAGGCTGCAGCCAGGTCTTAAGGCATTTGCCACAGCACCACTCCACAAGGCAAATTTTCAGCCCGATGTTATACATATGATTTGCGACGTCTTACAGTCATATCATATTGGAAATGACTGGGATGTTGCATTTGACAGCCATCCATTTGAATCAGTAATGACTATGAATTCATCTGTATGTCATGGATGCGTATATACATATGTCACCCAAAAACCAAATATTACACAAATGTGCAGTGGTAGTTATACTTCCGGTAAGACAGAACAAGGTGAAATAAATGTTATTATGCCCTACTCCCATTTAGAACCCACTTTAAAATGGACTTTAGAGAGGACAATTAGAGATGGAGGAGCATCCTTCCCAAGGACTGGACATACCTACCCAGGTTATGATGTCTGCAAATTATGTCCTTTTATTGTATTTACCAAACCAAGAAGATAAGAAAATTGGGGGGATTAAGCCCCCCAAAAAAAACTTTATTTACTCAATTTAGATTCCTTATACTCCTTCCTGGCATCCAATACATTTTTGATATATTGGAAGATAGTCTTTGCCATAAAAAAAACTAATAGCAACTACAAAGTCTATTCCCACAGTATTTTTTTATCTTATGATTTAAAAAAATAAAGTGAAAAGAGAATATATGGAGAGAACAAAAGAAAAAAAAGAAGTAGAAAAGATAACCAATTTTCTAAAAAAATACTTTCCAATAAAGTTCATCTGCAATTTTATTTAACCCCTTATATGCATCTTTTTCCTTTGCAGCCAGGGCTAGTACCATAAGTTCTTGGTATTCCAATATCTTTAGTTCTATTTTTTCCATTTCTTTCAAGTGAGATTTAAATACCACACCAACTATTTTAAATGTCAGCTTTTCTACTACAAGAACTACTAAAAAGGTTACCATATAATAAATTATAGTATACACCATATTATCCTTTGTCTTTATAAAAAAAAGCCAGCTTAGTCAGCTGGCTTTTTTTATTTATTTTGTAAATTACTATTACTATACTACTTCTCTTCTTAAGCAGGTGGTAAATGGATTCCCCAAAAACCAGCAAGGATATATCTAATACCTACATAAAAGGCTAACACTCCAAACAATCCATACATGAATCCCATTGGAAGATATTTTTGTGTCCTAGGACCAATATAAGATCCAATGAGGATTCCAAACCAACCAACTATCACAGCAACTGGAAAGATTTGACCTTTCATAAACCAACCAGCTACTGCAGAAATCTGGTTTAATATAACTGCCAAAGCAGATATTCCAGGGGCGATAAACATTGGAAGCCCAATTGCTGTTAAGAATGGTACCAGCAAAAATCCACCACCAACACCAATCAATGTGGCTATAAAGCCCACCAACAATCCAAAACCAAAAGGAACATAGTGTTTTACCTCAAAGTGTTCATTGAAAAAGTCAAACTCTGCTGCCTTACTTGTTAGCTTTAAGTTTTCAACTCCCTCTAATTCATCCAGCCTACCTTGAGACTTTAGTTCTTCCACACGTTTTTTTAAATCTCTGAGCTGCTGCTTTGCCTGCTGATTTTTGCTGTTTTGCATGTGGTGTTAATTGATAAAACATATAAAGAGATACTAAAAGGGTACATATGCCAAAAAGTCCTTTATAGAGCTTGACTCCAAGCGCGCCACCAGTAGTCCATATGGCAACCTGTGCACCAAAAATTGCACCAACACCTAGAGCAATGCCTGCAGGCCATACCAACCTCTTTTGTGTATACCAGTTAATAGTACTGGATGTTGAATTGATTAATGTAACTAAGTTATTGGAAAACCTAACATTGTCCACTACAAACTTTCCAGCATCTGTATAAGATCCAATCTTGACATGGGTGCCTTTTAGAGAACTTGCCCATTTACCAATGCCCAAAATTGATAAATGGCCAACTCCTGCCATAATACCACCAAATGCTCCAACTGTTGAAAAAATCCAACCTACCCAAATGCACCACAAGAAATAAACAAGGGCGCTTATGTGGTACGTTTGACCTGCAACCTCTAACCATTTAATCTCCAACATAAACTCCTCCTGGTATAAATTTGTTGAACATTTTACAATTAAGAACCTAAAACCATTTTGGGAAGGAAGATTATTATACCAATGACTAATTTATGTCAACTAACTAAATTTTAAATGTTGATAATAAATTCCCTAAAATTAAACGGCTAACTCCGTTAACATCTTGGAACTCTTAGATAGATCGAGATTAAAAATTATTTTCTAAGAAAATAAAATCAATTATTATTAATAGTATTTTTCTTAGCTACACACTCTCATGCTACAGCAAGAGCCACGCAAAAGGAGTAGCTATTACATGTCTATAAAGATTATGTAATCTACCAATAATTTATAAGTGAGTCCATTTTAGATTTTTTTACATTGATGGAAATTCCATCCAATAACTACATTTTTTTTATGAAAAATTTTTATTGACCACTGGCACCTACACCAATTACAACCACCGAAAAATTATTCAACAATATGGAGATTGGATTTGATAAAATTGCTTAACGGAATAGAAATAGAATACTGTAGGGTACATCTTCTAGGTGTAAAAATGCTATTTTGTCCCCATCTGATCTTGTTGATAATATTATTGCCATTTCCACAGAATCACTTTGGAACAAAAAGTTTTTAAACTTAAAAAAAAACACCCAAAAAACACCAACTCCTTAAAATTGGAATCTCTGCATGTCCAAATGCATGTGCCAAATCCCAGATAAAGGACCTTGGAGTTATTGTGAGATCTTATATTGATTATGATGAATCCCTTTGTACAAATTGTGGGGAGTGCAGAAATGCTTGCAAAGAAGGGGCTATCTCAGTTGATAGTATGGCTACTAATATAAATAAAGATAAGTGCTTGGGATGTTTAGATTGTGTTAGAGCTTGTGAATATGGCGCCCTATATAGCTCTAAAATATATTTTGAAGTACTCATTGGTGGAAGGCTTGGAAGACACCCAAAATTTGCAACACCAATCCTTAAAACAGATCCCAATAGATTCTTGGACTTTTATAAATATTTTCTGGGTATTTTTGACCAATATCCAGATATTTATTGTGCAAAAGAGATCTTACAAAATTTATCAATAGGTAAGATAAAAGATGAATTCCTTAAAATCTAAAATAATAATTTCTATGGCCCTAATTCTTCCTGTTTTTCATTTTTTTGAGAATGGGAAGCTATGGATATGCTGGTATCTACTTATTGACGGCAATTATGATATTTTTTTTAAACATCCAATAAGATTTATCCTATCTACCCTGTTATTACTCGTTTCCTTTTTTTTGTATGGCTACATACAACTAATCAGTTGGTTATATTTAGAAGTTTATTTCATTTACCATACCTTCGCCTTATCATCATTATGGGTACAGTTATTTTATTTAACCTATTGGTTTTTTTTGTATATTCTTTCCAAAGATAAAACAGTGTCATATGAACTAAAGAAAAACAAACTCCCATTGTTTATCTTTTTGTCTATCTTTTCAATACTTATGGTCCTTAGAACAAAACTAACCATTAAGCCACTGATATTAGATAGATTTGGTTTAAATTTGGGTAATTTTGAGGCCTTTTTCCTGGCACTATATGGAGCCTATTTAGGTGATCAATTTAAAAATCCCAAAAAAAACACTTAGTCTTAAGAAGGAAGGTATGGCTTTTATTTTCATTGGTATTTTTTTTCTCAATTATTTTTAGGTCTTTTTGTAAGCAAACAATTTCTAATGACAGGCAAGCTGCACTTCCCAATCCCTGCCCTTATTATTGGAGGACCAATATACAGGGGATATGGATTTTTTATGATAGGACTATTTCTATCAACTGTAATTCTAGTTGGTCCAGCATGGTGTAGCCACCTGTGTTATGTTGGAGGCCTTGATTCTTTCACATCATCCATAAAGAAAAAATCCAGGATTAAATTAATCAGGCACCTTGCCTTTATAAATCTTTTTTTTGACAATCTCCCTGGCTATTATATTCAAATTAATTAAACCTCAACTAAATATCCTGATCTTATTTATATCTATTTTTGGAATAATTAGCCTTGTATTTATCTTTATTTTGTCCCCATTTTGGGGGAAAATGAGTCATTGTATATCATGGTGTCCCCTGGGAATTGTATCATGCACATTGGGTAAACTAAATCCCCTTAGAATTGTAATAAATAAAAATAAATGTACATCCTGCGGGGTGTGTGAAATTAAATGTCCCTACCAGGCAATCTATGTAAAGGAAAAGGCCAAAACAAATGTCTTTTGTACCCTATGTGGGGATTGTATTGCTATTTGTCCCCATGATGCAATATCCATGTCAATTTTAAAGAAAAAAAATATTAATGCACGTTATATTTATCTATTTCTAATAATAGTTCTACATACACTATTTCTTGGACTTGCAAGGATTTAATTCTTCAAATTATTGTGTTTGGATAATAATCTGTATAGCGTTGCCCTAGATATACCAAGTAATTTTGCTGCTTTAACTTTATTTCCACCAGCCTTTTCAATTGCCTCTTTAACTGTTTCAATATCTAAATTCCGTCTTGGTTTTTGTTTTTTTAGATATCACAATATTGTGGTTCACCTGATCTTCTAATAGATACTTTGGAAGGTGAATTGGCTCTATAATCCCTTTACTTGATTCAAAGGATTCCACAAGTGAATATTGTATGACATTTTGAAGTTCTCTCACATTTCCTGGCCAGGTGTGTTTTTTTTAGAATGTCCATGGTAGATTGAGAAACCTCAGGAATAGTTATATTAAACTCTGTTGAAAACTCCTTCACAAAATGATCTACAAGTAAGGGAATGTCTTCACTTCTCTCTCTAAGTGGAGCTACCCTTAGAGGGATTACTGAAAGTCTATAAAAGAGATCCTCCCTAAAATTACCTTTGGAAATCTCTTCCATAAGGTCCTTGTTTGTTGCAGATACAATTCTTATATCAACTGATCTTTTTGTCATCTCCAAGTCTCTCAATTGTAAGTGTCTGTATTGCCCTAAGGAGCTTCACTTGCATTGCCTGGCTTATGTCCCCAATTTCATCTAAAAACAGGGTACCCCTATGGGCAAGTTCAAAACGTCCCTTTTTTGGACTTTGTTGCACCTGTAAATGCCCCTTTTACATAACCAAATAATTCACTCTCAATGAGGGAATCTGGTAAAGCCCCACAATTTACAGCCACAAAGGGACCATTCTTTCTTGGACTTAACTTGTGTATTGTATTTGCAATAAGTTCCTTCCCTGTTCCAGATTCTCCTAAAATCAAAACAGGTACAGATATTTTGGCTACATTTTTTTATCTGTACATATAGCTTTTGCATCTTTTCTGAGCCACCAATTATTCCATGAAAATTGGTTATTTTCTCAACTTCTTTTTCTGTTACTATATCAGAGGTAATGTCATCAAAAACACCACATACACCTATTATTTCCTTTTTATCAAATATAGGCACCACCCGTGCCTCTAAGTATTTAGTATCTCCCTTTTTATCCACAAATTTTATGTTATACTCTAGCTTGGATAGGCTTGGGAGGACTGTCTTTTTCTTAAAACTACATTTGCTTCCACAAAATCCCCCTGGGAATACCGAGTGACAATCCCTTCCAACTACTTCCTCACTTGAATATCCTGTAATTCTTTCGGCATGTCTATTAAAATAAAAAAATTTTTCGATTCATATCATGTGCTATTATTGCTATTGGTATACTATCCAGTAAATTTTTTTAGGTGTTCCATAAAAACCCCTGCAATATTTGAAAAACAGACGGTATTAAAAAAATCTGAAATTTTAAATAGAGCATTTAATTTCCATACAAAATGAAAAAAACTTATTTGACTTGCATCTATTAACAAGTAGGTGTAAAAATGTAATAGAAATTATACAAAAAAAGCAACTTGTCAAAAACTAGGAGGATTTATCATGTCCAGTAAATTAAAATTTGGCTTTTTACTAACTGGAGGATGTGCAGGGTGTGAAACAGCCATGGTGGATTTAGCTGACAGGCTGGTGGATGCACTGGACGTGCTAGAGGTAGTTTTTTGGGCCCCCACTGTGGCTGATGTAAAATACAAGGACCTTGAAAACATGGAAGATGGATCCATTGACCTATCATTTGTGGATGGAATGGTTAGATTGGATGAACACGAACACATGATAAAAATATTAAGGAAAAAAATCAAAGACACTGGTTGCCTTTGGCATGTGTGCTGCGCTGGGTGGCATACCATCCATGGCCAATATGCATACAAAAGAGGAAATCTTCAAAGAGGTGTATATTAATACCCCTTCAACTGATAATCCTGACCAAATCTTTCCCCAGCCAACATACCTTGAAAAAGGAGAATTTGATTTAACTCTCCCCAGATTTTTAAACAAGGTAAAGGCAGTAAGCCATGTGTGTGAAGTTGACTACTTTGTTGGAGGTTGTCCACCCCACCATGAATTCATTGGCAAAATTGTAGAAAAAAATACTAAAAAAATGAACTACCAGAAAAAGGTTCATGGATAACCTCAGGCAAATCAGTGTGTGACTTCTGTCCCAAAAATCCAGGTACCATATCCATGTACAGGCAAAAAAATAGAGCAGGTAAAGAGGACTACAGATTTGCCAGATCCAGAGAGGTGTCTTCTGGAACAGGGATATTTGTGTTTGGGTCCTATGACCCAGGGAGATTGCAACGCCCTTTGTACAAAAGTAAACATGCCCTGCAGGGGATGTGGCGGACCAATTCCAGGGATTAAAGACTATGGGGCAAAGGCTATTTCCGCAATAGGATCAATGTTAAAAACTCCAGATATGGCAGGGGATCTAAAAAAAGACTTACAATGACTTAAGAAAACTCTTTTATAGATACAGCTATGCGGGAAGCATTATAGATAAGGCCAGTCAAAACAAATAAATAGCCAATTTGGAGGTAATTATAGTGAAAAAGATAGAAATAAACCCAATTACAAGGCTAGAAGGTCATGGAAAAATTGCCATATTTTTAGATGATGCAGGAGATGTAAAAGATGCCTTTTTTCAGGTGGTGGAACTAAGGGGATATGAAAAATTCTTACAGGGTATGCCTGTTGAAGAATTGCCAAGGACAGTGTCCACTATCTGCGGTGTGTGTAGAGGGGTTCACTTTACTGCATCAATGAAGGCAGTTGATGAAGTATATGGGGTCAAACCAACTGAGGTTGCCAGAAAAATAAGGGAGATATACTTCTGTTCTCATTACATAGAAGACCATGCCCTGGTCCTCTATGCTCTGGGTCTTCCTGACTATATTATGGGTCCAGAATCTGATCCAAAAATTAGAAATATCGTTGGACTAATAAGTAAACTGGGAAAAGAAACAGTAAAAGACGTTCTCGTAAAAAGGTCTTTGGCAGTTAAGATATTTGAGATGCTTGGTGGAAAACCAAATCATCCAGTGGCTGCCCTTCCAGGTGGCTGGTCTAAACACATATCTGAACCAGAAAGGGATAAAATAGACAAATGGGCAGATGAATTAATTGAATTTGGGAAAATGACTGTAAAGATATTTAAAGACATTGTCCTAAGAAATCCTGATTATTTAAAATTAATCACAAGCGATGTATATCACGTAAAAGTGGGTTACATGGGCACAGTAGATGGGAATAATCATGTGACCTATTATGATGGAACTCAAAAGGTCATCTCACCAAATGGAGAGTTAGTTGGTGATTTTTATGGAGCTGAGTATCTTGATTTTATTTCAGAAAGGGTACTTCCCTGGAGTTATCTAAAATTTCCGTATAATAAAAAACTGGGAGGCTGGCAGTATAAGCGAAGGAGATGACACCAATCTATACTGCGTTGGTCCGCTTGCAAGGTTTAATGTTGCCAGTGGTATGGACACTGCCCTTGCAAATGAAGAATTTTTAAACTTTAAGGATTTTTTTTAAGAAACATCCCATCCACTACATCCAGGCATACCACTGGGCCAGGGCAATTGAGCTCTTGAATGCAGCAGAAAAGATAAAAAAAATTAATAAATGAACCAGATATAACATCAAGGGATATCATCAACCAGAGCACAGGTATAAAAGGTGTTGGATATGGGATTGTTGAAGCACCAAGGGAACCTTAATCCACCACTATGAAACCGATGAAAACGCAATAGTCACAAAAATAAATTTAATTGTTGCAACTACCCATAACAATGGACCAATAAATCTGGCCATTAAAAAGGCAGCAAAACATTTTATAAAAAAATGGAAAAGTAGATGAAGGGCTTCTAAATTATGTTGAAATGGCATTTAGACCCTATGATCTATGTCTTGCATGTGCCACCCACCAGGTCAAAGCTGGGACAACTCCTATTGAAATAACAATTTATGACAAAAATAGAGAACCAATTAAAAGGTTAAAAAAACTTTTAACATGAAAGATACATACACAACTCTGGTACTTGGTATTGGAAATCCCAATATGGGTGATGATGGTATTGGGATTAAAGTCACAGATGAAATCAAAAGACAGGGTCTGGAAATTGCCACAGACTGTCTTTATTATATCTCATTTGAGATCTTGGACAAAATAATTGGATATAATAGGGTCATCATAGTAGATGCAGCTGATTTTGGCATGAAATATAGTGATATAAGTTTGGTAACTTATAGAAATATATCACAAAACTTATACCTAGCCAACTCACACGGACTTAGTTTATATCACGTACTCAAGTTGGGATACGAAGTATTTAACGATCAAATGCCAGATCAACTCTATCTACTCTTGGTTCAAACTGGTAAAATTGAAAGATTTAAAAGAGAAATAGATAAAAAAATTACAAAGCAAAGTACCAGATATAGTTAAAAGGATAAGAGAACTGATTTAACACTTTTTGCGTTAAGGAGGACATAATATGCAGGATAATATAGGGTTAGTTCTATGTACATGTGGCACAACTTTAGAAGAAAAAAATTGATTATGAATATATAATTCAAGGGGCAAAAAAATCTTCCCAATATAACTAAAATAAAAAAAAGTAGATTTTTTGTGCGAAAATATAGATTCCATTATTGATGAGTTAAAGGGAAATGTTGGGAGGATATTATTTGCCTGCTGTTCTGAAAGGTCTTCTCTTAAACTAAATGAAGACATGATTGAAAAGCACCTTACAAAGGCTGGCTTTGATGTGGGGATGTATGAAGTTGCCAACATAAGGGAACAGTGTGCATGGATCCATGAGGATAAAGATTTAACAACTAGAAAGGCCATGGATCAAATTACCATGTCCTATGAAAAATTAAAGTTGAATTCTCCTTCTTTTGAGATTCGGGATTTAGCCCAGGAGGTGCTGGTAATTGGTGGAGGAGTTGCAGGGATAAGTGCTGCCCAGGCCCTATCAAAACTTGGGACAAAATCAACAATAGTTGAAGAAAAACCTTATATTGGAGGCCATGCATCCCAGGTATCTTTTCTCTGGCAAAGTGAAGGTTCCCCTTTATTTTGCTACAATGGTTGTGTAATCCCTGTTTTGAGTAGAGACTTGCTTCTTGAGGATAATGTTGAGATTTTCACCTCTTCTAAAATCTCCTGGATTGAGAAAAAAAAATGGCAACTTTTACACAGAGATCCTAAAATATCCCCAATATGTTGATCCAGTAAAGTGTATATCTTGTGGCAAATGTGCAGATGTATGTCCAGTTGAGATACCCAATCCATTTGATTTTGGTCAGACACAAAAAAAAGGCAATAGATAAAGAATATGATTTAGGGGTTCCTGACAAATATTTTTTTGGATGATTCTTCATGTACAAAATGTGGTGAATGTGTAGAAGCCTGTCCAACAAATGCCATTGACCTGAATGCTAAACCTGAAATTCTGAAAAAGGAGTTCGGAGCAGTTATATTTGCAACTGGTTTTGAGACCAAGGATATGAAAGAATTTTCCCATCTTGAGTATCACAGACCAAATGTAGTTACCCTTATGGAATTTGAGAGGATGATTGGAAATAGGTTCTATGGAAAACCGCCCATGAGTGTGACCTTTGTTATGTGCCAAAGGGATAAGGTTGGTTATTGTTCAAAACTGTGCTGCGATATAGTGGCCAAGCATACATTTCGGATGTCAAAATTTTTCACTGGAACAGAAACCATAGTACTCTATACTGACTTTAGGACCTCAGGCAGGATGGGTGCAATTTTAAAAAAATAAATCTGAAGAAGCTGGAGTTGAATTTATAAAGGCAAAGGTGGAAAAAAATAGATGGAGATGATGATTGGCTTACCATATATACTGACCAGGGAGAATTTGAAACACAACTTGTTGTGCTGGCCGAACCCTTAATCCCTTCTCCTCTTAAGACTGCCAAAATGTTGGGATTACAACTTGACCAATTTGGCTATCCAATTGAGTTCCAACCAAAGGTTGTAAGACCAATAAATAGCTATGTTGAAAGGGTATTTTTAGCAGGAGCAGCAAAAGGTTTTAAAGACGTCCAGGAAAGCATTGAATCTGCACATCTGGCAGCAGTGAGGGCATATGAATCATTAAAAGGAAAACATGCAAAATATGTATCATATACTAATCTGGAAAAATGCTCTAAATGTGGTCTGTGTATTCCAATATGTCCCCATGGAGCCATATCTGCAAGGGAAAAGGATTCCCAGAGGACCATATTCCTAGATCCATCAAACACAAATGAGCAGGAATTGGAACATGTTGAAATCAAGATTGATTCTAAATTCTGTAAAGGCTGTGGGCTCTGCTACTCCACCTGTCCTTCAAAGGCCATTGTACTTTTAAACCTTGAAGAGGCCCAAATCCTGAACATGGCCAAAAGGGCCTTTGAGAACCATCCAGAAGGAGAACCCCGACTACTCGCCTTTCTCTGTTATTGGTGTTCCTATGGGTCTGCTGACTTAATGGGGGTTAAGGGGCTTAAAGTTACAGAGAATTTCAGGACAATCAGGATCAGATGCTCTGGTTCCCTTAGTCCAGAGGTTATAAGTGAAATATTGTTCTCAAACATGGCAGATGGAATATTAGTTGCTGGATGTCCCCCGGACAATTGTCATCATTTGTGGGGGAATTACACAACTGACAAACGAATAAAGATCATGCAGGATACACTATCTGAGTTTGGAATAGACAAAGATAGACTCAGATGGGGATATATTGGGGCTCCCCAATTTGATCTAATGGCAAAGGTGCTGAATTTTATGAACCAAGGCCTAAAAAAAATAGATACTACCTAAACCAGGCCGAGTCTAAACCCAGCTCGGCTTGGTTTAATGACAAATTTCGTTATCTTTGGGGGATTACTTTTTGTCCAATTCAAAGATATCTCTGATTAATGAAATATATTCTCTAACATCTACCCTATCCCTGGTGGATTTATTTTTTAAAAATGAAATGGGATAATGGGAAAACTTCTTGATCAATGAGGAAGCCAAAATATTTAGTATCTTTTCAGCCTCAGGGTCATCAGTTAATTTCATAAGTTTCTTTAAACTCTTTTTTTACTTCTATTTGAGCCAAGGATTCAAATTTATCAATAAGGTCTTTGATTGTAGGAGTTAGAGATAAAGATCTTAGCCATGTTTCAAATTTCCCCACCTCTTCCCTGATAATGGATCTTGCAATCTCAGCCTCCCTGGCCCTTTTCTCTAAATTTTCAGAAACCACGTCCTTTAAATCATCAATATCATATAAATAGACATTGTCCAAATTATTCACATCTGGATCAATGTCCCTTGGAACTGCTATATCAATAAAAAACATGGGACTATATTTTCTCTTCTTAATTATAACTTTCATATCCCTTTGATGTATAATGGGTGCAGTGGAGCCAGTAGAACTTATTACAATGTCTATTTGAGGAAGTAGATCAAAGAGACTGGAAAATGGATAGGCCTTTCCATTAAATCTCCTGGCAAGGTCCTTTGCCCTGGAAAATGTCCTATTAACCACAACAATATCCTTAATACCACTATTTATGAGGTGTTGAGCAGCCAACTCAGCCATCTCTCCAGCACCTATTAACATGGCCTTTTTGTTGCTAAGGTCTGAAAAAATCCTCTTGGCAAGCTCAACTGCTGCATAGCTAATGGATACAGCACTATGGGCTATTTTGGTCTCTGTCCTGATTCTTTTGGCAACAGAAAAAGACCTGTGCATGAGTCTATTTAATATAGAACGAGTTGTCTTGTTATCAGCTGCCAGTTTGTACGCATCTTTTAATTGTCCCAGTATCTGGGGCTCCCCAACCACCATGGAATCAAGACTAGACGCAACTTCAAATAGGTGAAAAATGGCATCCATATCTTTGTATGAATACACATAGGCTCAAGGTTATCTTTTGTTTCACCACATAAAATAGACCATATATCAATCATACTGGAAACAGGGTCAAAATTTCCCTGGGACACGAATATTATCTCTACCCTGTTGCAAGTTGAAAGACATAGGACTTCATCTATTAAATTTTCTGTATAGTCCAAAAATTTCCTGGGAGATATATCTGTTAAAGCGAATTTCTCCCTTACCTCAACAGGTGCTGTTTTGTGATTTATCCCAACAAGATATATATGTTTTTCCATGTTGCGTCCCATTTACTTAAAGCTGTGATGAGTTGGGAAAAGTGAATTGATCACCAAAAAGGAGATAAGACTTAAGCTGAAAATCCATATTATTAAAATAGCGGGCTTTTTACCCTTCCACCCAATTGCCATCCTTTGATGGAACAAATATGCATACAAAAGCCATACAATTATACTCCAGATCTCTTTTATGTCACCAGAAAACACCTTATGCCAGGTAAAAGACGCCCATACAAATCCCGAGAGAATTCCCACTGTAAATAAGGGAAATCCTATCCCAACAACAAAGTGATTTATTCTATCCAGTTTCTCCAGGGAAACCCCTTCTATTTTAAAAGAATCAGTTGATGACTTTTTCTTTATTTGATTGTGCAGGTATATATAAAAGATCCCAACAGCAAAACCAACTGATACCAATGCAATTGACAGAAACAGACAAAAAAATATGGGTACTAAACCAAAGTAAACTCATGGTCTTTGGAACAGGCAACACTTTTGTATTTATAAAATTAGACCATATAAAAAAATACAAGGGCCAGGGGAGCTATAATTAAGGACAAAAATTTAATCCGCATCCTCCATATCAAAAATAAAAAAAACAAGTATAATGGACCATCCAAATAGACTAAAATAAAATTGTCCCTTTGATAAATAAGAATCATTAAATATATTTAAAGATAAAATTATGGTATGTCCTGCATAGGCAATTACTATAAATAAGTTTGATATCCAATCTAAATCTGATTTCTTTTTATAAAAACCAATAACACATAGTATAAAGGCTATAATATAAATAATAGTTACTAAAATATTACCATAAATCATTTAATAACTCCGTTATTTTTTCTTCACTGATTTCTTTTAAAACTGATCTTAACCTTATTTTAATATAATCTACATCTCTTTTTTTAATGGCTGATATAAATCTTTCTTCAATAAAACTATTGAAAATCTTTTTATTCTCATCACTTGAGCTGTTTCTGAATGTAATAAATGGCCTAATTCTCCCTAGAAGTTCAGTTAATATAACCAGATCATCATCCACTGCATCTTCAACAATTTTCCTTATATATCTAGCCATTGCAGGGCTTTTACCACCAGTTGAAATGGCAATCTTTATACTCTTTTTTTTCAACAATAGATGGAACAATAAAAGAACACAGATCAGGCATATCCACCACATTACATAAGATATTCTTATCATTACACAGTTTACTTATTCTTTTATTTAAATCAAAATTATTGGTTGCAACTATCACCAAAAATTTGCATTCCAAGTCTTTTTCTCTAAATTCCCTTTTTTTTAAACACACAAATGAAGGCAGGAAATTTTCAACATCTTTGGATAGATATGGATCAACAACTGTTATTTTTTTTGGACCAGCCTTGCACAGTGTATGTATTTTTCTTATTCCAACAGATCCAGCTCCAACAACCAGACACTCTTTATCTTTAAGATCTAAAAAAACTGGATAATAATCCATTTTAATATACCCTTATAACGAGTCCTTTAAGATATTTTCCCACCTTAAGATAAGGAGGATATGGATGGTCCAAACCAGCTGAGAGCTCTTTTACCACCTTCACATCTCTTCCACTGCTAATTGCAGAATCAATTATAATTTTTTTCAAAATTATCCCTATCAACTAATCCTGAACAGGAAAAAGTAATCAAATATCCCCCTGGTTTTACAATTTTCAAAGCCCTTTTATTCAATTTTTTTATACCCTTTTATACCATCTTTTAGCTGGGATGTTTGTTTAACAAACTTAGGTGGATCTAAGATAACCATATCAAAGGATTCACCTAATTCCATATAACTACGCAGTGAAGAAAATACATTTTCCCTTATAATTTCAAATTCATCTTTTGATATATTATTTATAGATAGATTATCTTTTAGTATCTTAAGGGCTTCTTCTGATCTATCAATATTTATAACTTTTTTTGGCACCACCAATTAAAGCATGTAATCCAAATCCTCCTGTATATGAAAAACAGTTTAGTACCTTTTTGTTATGTGAAATATTACCCACAAAGTATCGATTCTCTCTTTGATCTAAGTAAAAACCTGTTTTATGCCCTTTTTTTTAATGTCAACAAGAAAACTGACATCTTTTTCCTGAATCTTTATCTTATCAGGAATTTCACCAAACAGTACGTTATTTACAATATTTAAACCCTCTTTTACTCTAACACCCACATCAGATCGCTCAACTATGCCACATAGTTTTATATTCTCAGTTAGATACTGTAAAATCAGATCCTTTATTTTTTTCTGATCCAGCAGATAGGAATTGACACACAATATAGCCATTATAATAGTCTACTATAAGTCCAGGTAGACCATCTCCCTCAGAATTTACCAGTCTATATGCATTTGATCCCAAAAAAAGGACTTACATCTTTCCTATATCTGTAAGCACTGTCCATTTTTTTTAAAAAAAGAACTCTTCATCTATTTTCTCTTCAGTATCATAAGATAACATCCTGACCCTTATCTGGGATTTTGGCGAATACCAGCCATAGCCAAGGGGCTCTTTTTTATAAGACATAACCAAAACCACATCCCCAGGATATGGATTCCCAGACACCCTTGATATTGCCCCAGAGTAAATCCAGGGATGTCTCATCTTAACAGGTATTTCACGTGTTTTTTTTAAAACGACTATTTTTCCTTCCATTTTTTTTGGATAAATTATTTCTAGACCAATCTCTTTTTCAAGGGAACTTAAAAAAAAGTTCCAATTCTTCTACCTGATCTTTTAGGTACGAAATTTTTATCACTGCCTCAAATCTGTCGATAACACTCATATAACAGAGATTTTCATAACTCTCTAAAATAAATTTAAAATATCCAATTTGATCCCTTGGAATCTTAACATACACCCTATCTGAATAGATCATAAAACCTCAGCACCTTCTTGAGTGACAACCACCATGTGCTCCCACCTGACCCCTCCCCACTCTGGGAAATAGAGCCCTGGTTCTATTGTCACAACCATGTTTGGTTGAAATCTTTTGTTGTTTTTTTGGACCAATAGCTGGGGCTTCGTGGGTGTCCAGACCAATTCCGTGCCCAAGGGCATGGGTAAATTTATCACCAATACCGTGTTCATCAAAAAAAATCCTTTACCAGGAAGTACAAATCCTTGATCACCATACCTGGCCTTATATTTTCAATTGCAAGTTTTTGTGCCCTTTTTACCATATCTAACGTCCTGGAAAAATATTCAGGGGGATTATCTCCAATCCAGAATGTCCTGGTCTGGTCTGAGCAATAATCCTTATACCTGCCTCCTATATCTATGAGAAGACAGCTATTTTTCTGGATCCCTTTCTTCCCAGGTATATAATGTGGTAGGGCTGCATTTTTCCCTGAAGCCACAATGGACTTAAATGCCAATTCTTTTGCACCAAATTCCCTAAAAAGCTTTTCTATCTCCCACTCAAGTTCTTCCTCGGTAATTTCAGTAAGTTTAAGGGAAGGAATTTTGCTAAACACCTTGTGATTTATTTCCACTGATTCTTTTATTAGATTTAACTCATGTTCATCCTTTACTTCCCTGAAACTTTCCACAAGTCCTTTATATGGGATTAAATTCACTGACTTTGACAGGGAATTATAAAATTCATATGAGAGTATATTGGGTTCAAATCCTATATTTTTTAATTTATTTTTAAGTAAGAATTCCTTTATCTCCTCCATTTTATTGCTTGTATAAATAAAAACATAGTCCTTATCCCACAATTTTATAGCAGCCTCATAATATCTTGGATCTGTAAGGAGGTAATCTTCACCATCTGGGATTAACAATATACAACCAGCACTTTCATTGCACTGGGGATCATGTAATTCAAAACCACTTAAATAAAATCTATTGGCAGGATGCATAACTAAATATGCATCAAAATTTAGCTCTTTTACTTTTGCCCTTATCCTTTCTCTTCTCTTTAAAAATCTCTCCATATGCCAACTTCCATTATGTATTTATTTTTTTTACCCTTGCAAATACTAAAAAACCAGTATGCGCCACCATTCGATCATCTGGCCTGAAACGCTCAAAAACAGGCTTATATCGCCTAAGCATGATCTCCACAACATCTATGTCAGTATAAGGTGCACCATCCAGTGTTTGTAACAAAGTAGTCACCTGGTTGGTTGTAGGAAGCAAAAATCCAACCACACTACCATTTTTTTACAGCTTCAGAAAGCCCACTGACATAAAGCCAGGGCTCCCTTACATCCAAAAAACCACAATCCATATTCTCCACTCCAAATCCTTCACTAATGTCCTTTACCACCAGATTAACCCGAGACTCAAGGCCAACTTTAATTAAGTTCTTTTTACAAAGAGCTACAAACTCCTCCCTTCTATCAAAGGCATGCACCAGCCCGCTTTCTCCAACCATAAATGCCAAGGACATGGTAAGGGAACCAGAGCCGCATCCAGCCTCTACCACCCTGGTACCTGGCCCTACCCCAAGACGAACTAAGATGTATCCAATGTCTTTTGGATAGATAATTTGGGTCTTTCTCTCTATGTGTTTTATTAAATCATAAAGGGTTGGTTTAAAGATGTGATATGTCTTGCCAAGGTGGGTATTTATGGTGTCCCCAAAATTTTTTTTCCAAAATCTTTGATAGTTCTATTTTTCCGTCATGGGTGTGGAGTTCTTTTTCAGGCTCTAGCGTCCTAAGATATTTCTTGCCTTGGGGACTAACCAGTTGTATTAATTCTCCAGGGGATATCATATAGTTGGTTCTCCTGCTGTGTTATTTTGTTTTGCTCAGGAAAAAGATTAATATATCCATTATCCACTCAGGTCAACAAATAAGCATGCTGTTAACATTCCAATGGAAATAAGGAGAAAAATTTAATATGGCACTCAAAAAAAAGACAAATGCTGATTTCAATCCTGCCCTCTGAACTCATAGAGGTGGCTTTAATAAAAGATCACACACTTGATGAATATTATGTGGAAATGCTAAGTAGCCATAAAATCAAAAGAAATATATATAAAGGGGTAATACACAATATTGATACATCTCTTCAGGCGGCATTTGTAAATTATGGGGACAAGAGAAATGGATTTTTACAAATAGATGAAGTGCATCCAGATTACTATGTATCAGATATAAAATCACTGAGAGGTCAGAAATTCCCACCAATCCAAAGGGTGTTAAAACCTGGTCAGGAGATCCTGGTACAGATTGTTAAGGAGCCAACAGAAAATAAAGGGGCATTTTTAACAACTTATCTCACACTTCCAGGAAGATATCTTGTGCTAACCCCGGGCAAAGAACAGGTGGCCATATCTAGAAAAATAGAAGACGATGAAGAGAGAAACAGACTAAGGTTGGTTATAAATGAATTCAGGCTAGACCCTGGCCTTGGGGTAATAGTCAGGACTGTGAGTGAGGGTCAAAATAAGACAAACTTGTTTAGAGACCTTCAGTTCCTTCAGAGACTGTGGAAGGATATCAAAAAAAAAGGCCATGGAGGAAAAGGCTCCATGTCTTATTTATGAAGAAAAAGACCTGGCATTTAGAGCTATCCGGGACTATCTCACTTCAGATGTAAAACATGTATGGGTGGATAATGTGGAAGTGGCCCACAAATTGGAAGAATATATAAACCTTGTATTTCCCAGAAGAAAAAAATATGGTCAAATGTTATTCATCCATTGAACCTGACCTATTTGACAAATTCCACATAAAAGAGCAAATCAAAAAAATTTTTCAAAGGAGGGTAGCACTCCCCTCTGGTGGTGAGATAGTAATAGACAGAACAGAGGCCCTAACTGCCATTGACATAAACTCTGCCAAGATTTCTGGTGAATCTAATTTCAAGGATATGGCTTATAAGACAAATTTAGAGGCCGCTAAGGAAATCGCATACCAACTAAAATTAAGGGACATAGGAGGGCAAATAGTTATAGATTTTATTGAAATGAAAGACAAAAAAATACGCAAGGGATGTGGAAAAACACCTGAAATTACATCTTAAAAATGATAAGGCCAGGTCTTCAGTTGGAAAGATATCAAAATTTGGACTACTTGAAGTGGTGAGGCAAAAAAATGGGGTCTTCTGCAATATCCAGTATTTACAGAGAATGCCCAAAATGCAAGGGTATGGGCCATGTGGTGAGTATAGAATGGAGGGCTGCACAGGTATTAAAAGACATCCATAGACGGATATCCAGGGAAGATTCCCCTAATCCCCTTGAATATATACTTGAAAAGGAACTGTGCCTCTACCTATTAAACAACAAAAAAAACAGACATTAGTTGATATGGAAAAAAAATATCACAAAAAAAATATTAATTGAAGAGCTGTAAGATGAAAAAAAAGAGAATTTTACTACATATATGTTGTGGACCATGTGCTATTTATCCAATAGAGGTTTTAAAAAAAAGCTGGGCTTGAAGTCATTGGACTATGTTATAATCCAAATATCCATCCCCTACAGGAGTATTTAAAGAGAAAACAAGCACTTGAAACCATTTCCCAAAGATACAATGTGAGAACAATATATAAAGATGATGAATACCATCCAATAAAATATTTTAGAGAAGTAGCTTATAGGGAAAATAACAGGTGTTTTTATTGCTACCATTTAAGACTTGAAAAATCAGTATCCATTGCCAAAAGGGGAAAATTTGATTATTTCACAACAACACTTTTGTATAGCAAATTCCAAAAACATGAAACAATAAAATCTCTATGCAGGGATTTATCTGTTGGTAAGGGAGTGAAATTTTATTATCATGACTTTAGAGAAGGCTGGAAATTTGGAATTGAAGAAAGTAAAAAAAATTAGGTATCTACAGACAACAATATTGTGGATGTGTTTTTAGTGAATTTGAAAGATACAAAAATGAACTAAAAACATAAAATCATGTTATTGTACATACACTTTCCATTTTGTAGGTCCAAATGTATTTATTGTAATTTTTATTCAGTAAAATTAAATAATGAATTATTGGAACTTTATCTACAGGGGATACTTAGAGAAATCGAATATTGGGGGAAAAATTTACCTAAAAAGTTATTTAAATCTATTTATATTGGAGGAGGAACTCCCAGTCTCCTCACATTACATCAGCTTGAAAAGATCCTAAATGGCTTATTTAAAAATTTTCAGTTTGATGAGCACATGGAATTTAGTTTTGAGGGAAATCCTGACTCTCTAAAAGACCTAGTCTATCTAAAAGGACTAAAAAAATTTTGGTATAAATAGAATAAGTATAGGATTTCAAAGCATAAGGGATACATACCTAAAATTTCTAGGAAGAATTCACACATCAAAAGAGGCAATATATGCAGTAAAACTCTGCAACCTTGCAAAATTTGAAAATATAAATATAGACCTGATATGGGGGCTTCCCAATCAAACAGTGGCCTCATGGTTGGAGGATTTAAAACAAATATGTAAATTGGATGTCCAACACATATCATGCTACGGACTTACAGTAGAGCAAGGGACAAAACTAAATACCATGTTATCTGAGGGATTAGTAGAATTGCCGGGGGAAAATACACTTGCTTCCATGTATGTTGGAGGAGCTGAGTTTTTGGAATCCAAGGGATTTATACAATATGAAATATCAAACTTTGCAAAACTGGGTTTTGTGTGCAGACATAATATGGGTTATTGGGAACAAATGGATTACCTGGGACTTGGTCCATCAGCAGTATCAACTATTGGTAACAAGAGGTGGAAAAATTCAACAAATATAAAAAAAATACAGCGAGTTATCTACAAAAAATAAAAGCATCACTTTAAATAAAATTGACAACATTAATGAATTTATAATGTTACGGCTAAGGACTGTGAGGGGGCTAAATCTAAAAGAATACACAAAAAAAACCGGGGAAAACTTTTGGAAAAAAACACCACAAATTGATAAATTTACTTCACAAAAACAATCTGGTAAAGATGAGAAATGGGTACCTTAGTTTAACAAAAAGCGGTTTTTTGGTGAGCAATTCAATTATTGAAAGATTTCTTTTGTAGATTTTAACTCTAAACTTTACCTATGGATATAAAAAAATATCTCCCTTATAGGAATGCCAGGTTCAGGCAAATCAACAATAGTAAAAAGGCTTGCAACTGCCCTTAATTTTACATGGATAGATACAGATTTGTTGATAGAATCGTGGTTTGGTAGGCCACTTCAAGAGATAAGGGATAGATTAGGGAACAAAAATTTTTTTAAAAGCAGAAGAATTTATTGTTTTAAACCTATATGTAAATAGATGCGTAATTGCCACAGGTGGCAGTGTAATATACAGTGAACGCGCCATGAGACACTTAAAAAAAAGTCAGGGCCAATAGTCTATTTAAGATGTCAATTAGAAGAAATAGAAAAAAAGAATTTCAATGAGTCCCCATCGTGGGCTTGTAATAGAAAATGGTCAAAGTATAAAAGATCTGTATATGGAGAGGAGTCCATTATACTCAAAATATAGTGATTTTGTAGTGGATACTGATAGATTCAGTGTTAGTGAATGCGTTAATAAAATTGCAAACCTAATCCAAACCCAGGGCTGAGATGGGCCTGTTTTAGTTAGTTGAATTTGCCATGAAAAAAAAGAAAAAAAACAAAAAAATAGACTCACCATTGAAAGGCAAAAGGAAAATCTATTTAGGCAGTTAGAGGTTTTATATAATCATATGGAAGAAACATATAATAAAATTGCAAATAAAATAGGGCTAACATGTGAGGGATGTGAAGACAACTGTTGTGTAAGTTATTTTCAACACCACACCCATATAGAATGGGCATATTTATTTAAAGGACTAAGCTCCATATCAGAAGCTAAACAAAAGGAAATTTTAATAAGATCAAAACAATACCTTAAATTGGTCGAAAAAAAAATCAAAGGAAAATAAACAAATAAGGATCATGTGTCCTTTAAATGAAGATGGAAAGTGTATTCTCTATAAACATAGGCTTATGATATGCAGGCTTCACGGAGTACCAAATGTAGTTAAAATGCCAAATGGTGTAATGAAAAAAATTCCCTGGATGTTTTAAGTGCGTAGAAATAACTAAAGATGCCATGTATTTTCCAGTTATGGATAGGACTCCATTTTATATTAAACTGGCAGAATTGGAAAGAAAATTTAAAAAAAACTTCTCATAAATCCCATGGAAAAGGTAGACCATACCCTTGCGCATATGATTGTATTAGGAGAGCCAAGATGAAAAAAAAACTTCATTTCTATTGCAACACTTTTTTTTATTTATCTCGTGCTCTACTCCACTGGTTTTACATCTAAAAAAAAATAAATTAATTATAAACAAAACACAACTTTTGTCCATGAATTACTTAGAATTCCATTATACATCTTATCAACAAGGAAGTAATTTCTATGTAAAAGGTATTGCATATCCAAAGAGGGAAAAACTTCCCTCCTGGGGAGATACAATAGACGAGTTGTGGCTTGGTGTATATATTTGTGATAAGTTTGGGAAGGTATTGGCTCAGGACATCAATGTATATTCTCCTCAAAAGATAAGCAATAAGGGATTTTTATTTGAGTTTAAACTAGAGCCAAAGGATTTTGGGGCACCTGGTCCCCTTTATATCACCTTTGGATATCGTTTAAAAGTAATCGGCAGTTTAAAAGATAAGCCCAAAGTTTTTTTTTGCCATTGAGAAGGCCCAGGATTGAGCCTGTAACATAATCTGTGTAAAATCCATTTTTTAGCCTTAATACTATTGAACTACATTTTTAATCCTGTTCTCAAAAAAATATATACAGTTGGGGATAGATTTTGGACCAGTTTCTTATGGTGCCTCCCCATTTTTTGCTT
>BBBM01000038.1 GCA_001311565.1 Desulfothermus okinawensis JCM 13304 | reverse complement strand
GAATTAAAAATCTATCATAAAAATCAATCAAAACTACCTCACTCTATTACTAATCCCTATTTGTTTTTAACACCCGTTTAGTGTTATCACCTATCACAAATAACTACTTTAGGAAATTTAATAAAACAATGTGGAGGGTTGTGTATGAAAAACGACCATCATGCCATGTGGGAGAAATTAAATCTGGATTTAGATGCCCACGATGCACTACTGGAAGTTTTAGGGAAATTTTATGGTGATATTTATCTGTCCCAACAAAATAGGTTAAAAGGGGCAGAATACCTGGATTTTGTGGTGTCAGAGATACACGGGCTAAGGATAAGAGAGTTGGAAGAAGCAAGGGAGAGGGGTAAAAAAAGTAATTGGCACATTTTGTATTTTTGTCCCTGAAGAAATAACAATTGCGGCTGATTGTATTCAGGTTGGTCTTTGTGCTGGAGCTGATGCAGGGAAAGAACATGCAGAGAAGATACTGCCAAGAAATACATGTCCTTTGATTAAGTCATTTGTGGGATTTAAGCTTGCAAGGCTCTGTCCTTTTTTTTGAATCCTGTGACCTAATTATTGGGGAGAACACCTGCGATGGAAAGAAAAAGGCATATGAAGTGTTTAGGGGATATGTACCAATGCATGTAATGGATCTTCCACAGAAAAAGACAGAAAAAGGCAGAGAACTTCTTAAGGCTGAAATAATAAATTACATAAAAAAAATTGGAAGAACTAACAGGGAAAAAAAATAACAGCCGGGGATTTAAAAAGAGGGATTAAAATAGTAAATAATAAAAGGCGGGTACTCCAAAGGTTAAATGGATTAAGAAAGGCCATACCCACACCAATTTCTGGTCGGGATGTGCTACTTATAAATCAAATAAGTTTTTACGATGATCCCATTAGATTTACGCAAAAAAAATATCTGATTTGTGTGATGAAATAGAAAAAAAAGGTTAAAGAAAAAAAAGGCGTTGTTAATTCTAACACTGCAAGAATACTTGTATCTGGATGTCCCATGCAGTGCCCAACTGGAAACTACCCTATGTTATAGAGGGATCAAATGCAGTGGTGGTATGTGAGGAATCATGTATTGGTACCAGGAATACAAGAGATCTTGTTGCTGAAAACAAAGACACCTTAGAAGAAATGGTAGATGCAATTGTGGATAGATACCTTAAAATTGATTGTGCCTGCTTTACCCCAAATGAAGAAAGGGCCAAAAATGTCATAGAACTGGTAAAAAAACTATGATGTGGATGGGGTAATTTTTTTATAACCTGGTCTTTTGCCAGCCATATGCACAGGAAAATATGAAATTATCTTCCATGCTGAGCAGAAAAAAAAATCCCCACACTAAATATTGAGACAGACTATAGCATGGAAGATGTGGGACAGCTAAAAACAAGGATAGAGGCATTTGTTGAGATGATTTCCAATAGATAAAAGAACCATGCCAGTCTTAACCCAGGTTTATCAAAACTTGGATCAAAGAAAGACTGGCATGATCCCTTTAAATAATTTCCCAACCAACCCTTTGACATTCCAATAAATTTAAAATAGTATCAATCAAAAGCCATCAACTATTTCTGCACATATGAAAAATATTAACCTATTGATCCTGGTATTTTTTCTTTTAACCATACCATCCACCTCCCTTGCTGTAGAGAGGATAATCTCAACTGCCCCATCTACAACAGAAATACTATTCTCCCTGGGTCTGGGAGATTATGTGGTAGGGGTAACGAATTTTTGTAATTACCCTGAAAAGGCAAAACACAAGGCCCACATTGGAGGCAATTTGAATCCAGACCTTGAAAAAATTGCAATGCTTAGACCCACATATATTGTTTTTTTTACGAGGCAACTTGAAATTAAAAAAATTTTTGTAAAAAAAATGCATATAAAGGCAATAGGTGTGAAATACAACTCCCTATCTGATATTTACAATTCTATTCTTTGTATAGGGAAGACCTTTGGTGTTGAAGATAGGGCATACACGCTTATAAGACACATCAAATATAAATTACACAACGTTACATCTAAAATAGACAAAAAGTCTAGATCAAAGGTACTTATAGTGGTCTATAGGGAAATAAATAGATTAAAAGATATTTGGGTTGCAACGGATGTTAGTTTTTTAGGGGATATATTGAGATTGTGTGGTGCAAAGAACATAATTAATGATGTAACTAAACCTTATATAAGGATATCCTTGGAGGAGATTATCTCAAGAAATCCTGATATTATAATTGAGGCCAGTAGCAAAAATCTTGGAATAACATCTTCGCAGTCACTAAAATTATGGTCAAGACTTGGAAAGATCAATGCAGTAAAAAAACAAAAGAATTTATGTATTATCAAAACCTTATATGACAATACCAGGCCCACGAATTCCACTTATTGCCAAAGAATTCATCAAATGTATTTACAAAAAAAAATATATGTAAATGATAAAGTTAGAAAACGTTAATTTCAGTTATAATAATAGAGAAGTACTAAAAGATATAAACTTAACAATCCAAGAGGGAGAGCTAATTGGCATTTTAGGTCCAAATGGAAGTGGGAAAACTACTCTTCTTAAAGTACTAGCTGGAATCCTTCATCCAAAAGCAGGCAAGGTTTTAATAAAAGGCAAATTCATAAAACACTATAAGGATAGAGAACGGGCAAAATTAGTTGGCTATGTCCCACAATATATTCCTTCCTATTTCCAATTTACTGTTTATGAAGCAGTAATGTCTGGTAGATATCCCCATTTAGGTCCATTTAATATTTACTCTAATCAGGACAAAGAAGTAGTTGAAAGGTCCATGGAGCTTGTTGATGTTCATCACATATCAAATAGAAAACTGACAGATATATCTTCAGGAGAAAGACAAAGGGTTGCTATAGCTGCTTGTCTTGCCCAGGATACAGATATAATACTGCTTGATGAGCCAATATCAAATCTAGATATACATTATCAAAGAAAGATATTAAACACTTTGTACTCTCTTAATAAAGAACACCAAAAGACAATAATTATTGTTTTTCATGATATAAATATGGCGTTTAGATTCTGCGATAAGATTTTTTTTCTTAAAAAAATGGTAGTCTAATAGACTCTAAGAAAACTATAAATGCAATAACAGAGGATATCATTGAAGACATATTTGAAACTTCAGTGGTGGTCTTAGAAACTAGAAATAACAGGATATTTTTACCAGATCTTATATCAACAAATGAACAACCACTCACATCTTTAATCGAAGAAGACAAACAACTAACAGAAAACTTCCTCATAGGTGGATTTATCCATGAAATCAAAAAGCTTTTACAGGATCATAAAATGATCCTTGATAGCATATATAAGGATATACCCAATCATTTTAATGATAGTATGGAACGTATAATTAATTTCTTGAATAACAAGGATATTGATCAGCTTATATCTAATGATATAAGAAAAATTATATATAACAACTCATTATTATTAAAAATAAAAAAACATTTAAATATATGCTTAAAAAAAAATAGATAGGGTTATTTCACTGTCAAAAACAATTAATTCTTATACTAATCTTCAAAAAAAATTTTTCTGATGTTGTCAATATAAACGAGTTATTGAGAGAGATATATGAATCTAATTTCGAGACTTTTTTTAAAGAATTCTATTAAATTAGATGTCCATATAGAAGACAATTGCACTTTAAAAATAAATAGACAACATATGCGTACCATTTTGGAAAATTTAATTTTAAATAGTATTAATGTATTTAAATCTGAAAATATTGTCAGAGAAAAAAAAGAGAATCATCATAAGAAGTTTTACAAAAAAAGAATAAGATTTATATTCAATTGGAAGATAATGGCCCAGGTATAAAAGAAGAATACTTGTCTAACATATTCAAGCCATTTTCCACAAAAAAAATCAAAAGAAATAGATGGATTTAGACTTTTCTTGGTAAATAGATTAGTCAAGCTATATGGAGGTCGTATATACGCTACAAGTATCCCGAAAAAGAACTACATTTCATATTGTATTTTCCAGAAATTTAGATAAAACTCAAGAGATATTATAATAAGTTTTTATATATGGTAATAGCAAATGAGCATTGAAAAACATGAGATTACTCAAACAATAATTAAGGGTAAAATTTTCTTACTTTCTATTTTCTTTATATTTGCAATTATATCTGGAATCCTCATAGGGAGCCAACACATAGATCCAAGTACAGCTCTGGACAACATAGAAAGCGTGGAGGCAACCATATTATTTACCATAAGGATCCCAAGGGTGATTTTATGTGTCATGGCAGGTGGAGGACTAGCTATTTGTGGAATGGTCTTCCAATCAATTTTAAAAACTCCCCTAGCTTCTCCTTTTATTTTAGGTGTATCCAGTGGAGCATCTTTTGGTTCTGTACTGACTATTTTATTGGGAATTAATTCTATTGGATGTACATGGATATCTATCTCATCAGTATCGTCTTTTTTTGTTGTCTTTATTCACCATGTATGTCATCTATTTTATTTCCAGAGGAAAAACATCTGCTATTGTTATTAACTCATATTCCATTATGATGGCTGGATTTGCCTTAAATCTACTCTTTATAGGATTAATCATACTCTGTCAGTATATTGCAAACTTCACCCAGACAGAGGAGATACTTCATTGGCTTATAGGCTCAATTGATATATTAGGTTTTTCTAAGATTAAAAGCATATTGCCCATGTTTATTTTGGGACTATTGCTTATAGTGCTAAACCTATCAAAATTGAACCTAATATCAATGGGAGATGAAATTGCATTCAGTAGAGGTATAAATGTAGTTACTACTTATTATATTTTTATTATCTCGTCATCGCTGTTAATAGGAGCAATAGTCAGTGTAACTGGTCCCATCTGTCTTGTTGGACTCATTGTACCTCATGTTGTTAGATTACTTGTTGGTGCAAATAACAAGTATATATTCTGGGGATCACTTTTCTTAGGTGGAAGTTTTATGGTAATTTGTGATATTATCTCTAGGACAATGCTTGAGTCCACAGAAATACCAATTGGTGTTATAAGTTCCATTATAGGTACGCTTTTTTTTATTTACTTTTTGGTACGCAGACCATAAATAAAAAGCCCCCATATGGGGGCTTTTTTTATTTCTAATTTAATTCACCTTAAAAACAAGAGAACCATTTTCCACATCAATTACCACATTATGACCTTCAATTACCTGCCAGCAATAACCATTTTAGCAATCTCTGTCTCTACCTTGTCTGCAAATATCTTCTAAGTGGCCTTGCCCCATACACAGGATCATATGCCTCCCTGGCAATAAATTCCCTTGCCCTGTCTGTCAATTCAAGTCCAATCTTTCTTTCTTGGAGTCTATTCTTAATCCTTTCCACAAGGAGGTCTACCACCTTTTTAATCTCTTCTAACATAAGTGGTTTAAAGAGCACAATCTCATCAATCCTGTTTAAAAATTCTGGTCTAAAATGGGATTTTAGCTGGGCAAATACCTGTTCTTTTACCCCTGGTTTTAGTTCACCAGTTTCAGTTATACCCTCAAGCAGATAATTGGAACCAAGATTTGAAGTCATTATTATTATGGTATTTTTAAAATCAATTGTCCTTCCGTGGCTGTCAGTCAGTCTACCATCATCTAATATTTGCAATAAGATATTAAATACATCTGGATGTGCCTTTTCTATTTCATCTAAAAGTACCACACAATATGGCTTTCTCCTCACAGCCTCTGTTAACTGACCAGCCTCTTCATAACCAACATATCCTGGAGGAGCTCCAATCAGTCGGGAAACAGTATGTTTTTCCATATATTCAGACATATCAAGCCTGACCATATTGTCTTCTGTATCAAACAGGGCTTCTGCCAGGGTTTTACACAACTCAGTCTTACCCACTCCAGTTGGACCTAGAAACAGAAATGACCCTATAGGCCTGTTTGGATCCTTCAGACCAGCCCTTGCACGTAAAACAGCATTGGACACAGCTTCAACAGCCTCGTCCTGTCCAACCACCCGCCTATGCAACACCTCTGGTAACCTTAAGAGCTTTTCCTTTTCACCCTCCATTAGTTTGGTGACAGGAATTCCAGTCCATTTGGATATGATTTCAGCTACATCCTCTGGACCAACTTCTTCTTTTAAAAGCCTTTTTGCTCCCTTTTTCTTTAGTTCCTCTTCCTTTGCCCTTATCTTTGCTTCAATTTCAGTATATTTTCCATATTTTAACTCAGCTACCCTATTTAAGTCATAATTTCTCTCAGCCTCTTCTATCTCTATTCTTATGCGCTCAAGCTCCTCTTTGAGTTGTTGAAGCCCTTTTATCTCATTTTTCTCCTCTTCCCACTGGGCCAACATCTCATCCCTTACCCTGGTTAACTCAGAGAGTTCCCCTTCTAATTTAACCAGCCTCTCTTTTGACGCTTCATCCTTTTCCTTTTTAAGGGCCTCCCTCTCTATTTCAAGTTGCATGATCTTTCTATTGATCTCGTCCAACTCAGTTGGCATTGAATCAATCTCAGTCCTGATCTTTGCCGCTGCTTCGTCAATTAAGTCAATGGCCTTATCTGGAAGGTGTCTATCTGAGATATACCTATGGGACAGTGTAGCTGCTGTAACCAGGGCACTGTCACTTATTCTAACCCCGTGGTGTACTTCAAAACGCTCTTTTAATCCCCTTAAAATGGATATTGTATCTTCAACAGAAGGTTCATCTACTATAACAGGTTGGAACCTCCTCTCAAGCGCTGGATCCTTTTCAATGTATTTTCTGTATTCATCCAGGGTAGTTGCCCCAATACAGTGGAGCTCTCCCCTGGCCAACATTGGTTTTAGGAGGTTTCCAGCATCCATTGCACCTTCTGCCCTGCCAGCCCCAACTATGGTATGGAGCTCATCAATAAAAAGGATAATCCTTCCTTCAGACTCCTGGATCTCCTTTAAAACTGCTTTGAGTCTCTCTTCAAATTCTCCCCTGAACTTTGCACCAGCAATCAAAGCCCCCATGTCAAGGGCATATATGGTCTTATCCTTTAGACCTTCAGGAACATCCTGTTTTACAATCCTCTGGCAAGTCCCTCAACTATTGCAGTTTTACCTACACCAGCTTCTCCAATTAAAACTGGATTATTCTTGGTACGCCTGCTTAAGATTCTGATAACCCGTCTAATTTCACTATCCCTTCCAATGACTGGGTCCAATTTTCCCCGTCTTGCCTCTTCTACTAAATCCCTTCCATATTTTTTTCAGTGCTTCATAGGTTGCTTCAGGATTATCAGATGTCACCTTTTGATGGCCCCTTACCTCAATTAATAGGGATAGAAACTTATCTCTATCTAATTTAAATACCTGATTAACCCTGCCAATTGGGGTTGATGGATTTTCGTCTAAAATACACATAAATATATGTTCAACACTCACGTACTCATCCTGCATTTTTTTTAGCCAAATCCTGGGCACGAACAAGCACATCATTTAGTCTGTGGGTAACATATATCTGTCCAGGCTGTGCGCCTGGTCCCATAACCTTTGGGAGATTTTGAATTTCCCTCTCAATTGAATCCCTATAAGCACTTACATCAATATTACCCCTTTCCAAAATACTGGGGATCAGCCCCTCTTCCTGACTGACCAGAGTATAGGCAAGATGTTCTACATCTACCTGTTGGTTGTTGTATTTAATTGCAATATTCTGGGCTTCAGATATTGCTTCTCTTGATTTTTGTGTAAATTTATTGAGATCCATAATTTTGTCCTCCTTTTTTTAATTATTTTTAAAAATTTCTTGGATTAAAACTTGATATTTTTTTTGAGTTCTTCAAAAAGTTCTCTTTCTTTAGGTGTTAGATTTTTGGGCACCTTTATCTGTACCCTGGCAAAAAAATCTCCTTTCTTTGTGCCTCTACCAAGTCCCTTTCCCTTTAGTCTCAGCTTTTGACCACTGCTGGTACCTGGAGGCACTTTTAACTCTACCCTTCCATCCAGGGTGGGAATGGACACAGAACATCCAAGGGCTGCTTCCCATGGAGTCAAGGGAAGGTCTAAAATCACGTTGTTTCCTTCCACCTTAAACAGGTAATGGGGAAGCAATTTTACCCTAAGATACAAATCCCCTTTTCTTCCACTAGGTCCAATTTGTCCCTGACCAGCCAGACGAATTTTTGATCCTTCCACAACACCTGGAGGAATATTTACTGTCAATACCTTAGAGGACGCACCATCAGATAGGGTGATTGTCTTTTTGCCACCTCTATAGGCATCTTCTAAAGTCAGTTCAATCTCTGCCTCTGAATCTGCACCCTTTGCCTCACCCTGGTTAAAAAAAATCACCACTGTAAAAAGAACCAGAGCCAGAATAAGGGTCATGTGAAAACCTACTTTTTCTAGATCCACTTCTAAAACCCCTACTCTGTCCTTCACCAAAGAGATTTCCAAAAAGTAGATCAAAGAAATCACTAAATCCTTCAAAACCTTCTGATCCACCTCCAGTTCTAAAGTGAAACCTCACATTCTCAAATCCTGGCGGTGGTTCAAAGTTCTGACCATGTTCCCAGTTTGCACCCAACATATCATATCTTTTGCGCTTTTCTGGGTCCTTTAACACCTCATATGCTTCATTTATTTCCTTGAATTTTTCTTCAGCTTCCTTGTTATTTGGATTAAAATCAGGATGATATTTTTTTGGCCAATTTTTTTAAAGGCCTTATTTATCTCATCCTGGGTGGCATTTCTGGAAACACCTAGGATTTTGTAGTAGTCTTTATATTTAACAGCCATTTTTTTGTTTTCCCTCCCCTAAAGTAAATTTTCAGCACAAAAAAAATAAGCGGTTTTTCTTTCCGCTTATCAGATTGTTTCCTAAGTTCCATTATATAAAGTAATTTCTAAAAATAATTAGTCAATAAGAAGTGATTAGTAATTAGTGATTAGTGAATAGTGAGAAGGTAGAAGGATGAAGACCATCCCCAGACACAGACCACATACACATCAAAACTTGAGACTCACGAGTTAATGGATATAAGCAAAATTTTTTTATATTCTCCCATTAATCCAGATCTATCAAAACAGGGCTTCAGAACCCCAACCCCAATCTTTGTGAGGAGAAACAGACTTGATTTAGAGTTAAAATATACCTACCATATGGATCAAATATCGTAATTAATGGAGTTTAAAATGGAAACCAGTATCTTACAGGAAATAAAACAATTTGATATTAGAGGGAAAAAAACTCCTTATTCCCAAAATGCATCCATTTGGTGCCCCACTCCTTGCAGCATGTTTTTCTGCATTTTCAGTTGATGCTGATGTTATGGATACTTACATGGGGCTTTCATATGGAAAACAATACACATCTTCAAAAGAATGTTTTCCATGCCAGGTTACATTGGGTGATGTATTTCACTACTTAAACAAAGAAAAAAATAAACTGGGAAATAAATTTAATTCAAAAGAGTATGTTTATTTTATGCCTGAATCTGACGGACCATGCCGTTTTGGTATGTACAATAAATTACATAGAATTATTTTGGATGCAACTCATGAATTTAAAGGTGTTTATATATCATATCTCTCAACAGAAAACTCCTATGATACAAAACAAATTCTCCCCAAGGAAGACGCAACCCAATTTAGAAAACTTGCATATGTTGCTACAATTTTAGCTGATGCACTGGACAGGATATGCTTTAGGGTAAGGCCATATGAAAAAGAAAAAGGTTCAACAGATAGGTTGATCCAGAGAAGTCTCTGGAAACTTATAAAATTGATAAAACAAAAAGGGAAGACACTGGCTTTTTCTGAGTTATTCGACTCAATATCCCAGGTTGCCAAAAGGGCATCAAAGTTAATTGACCCTAAAATTCCCAGGAAACCGCAAATAGGTATAGTTGGAGAGATATACCTAAGGTCACATCCAGAATCCAATCAAAATATCATAAGAAAAATAGAAGATTATGGTGGTGAAGTAACAAATGCCACTTTGGGAGAATGGGTAAATTTTGTTACCTATGAAGGGATAAGAAAATTAAAGAGGGAGATAAAAAAAACAAATTAGGGAAAAGGAGATAAAATCTGTAGTATTCAGTTTAAAGCAACTACTTGGAAAACAACTAGAGGAATCCTATCAGAAATTAAGACAAAAACAGGTATATGATGCAGTTACAAAATATCTGGATATTCATGTGGACCACGAAATATCACATTTAAAAGAAAAACTGGAAAGTAGCTCCATATATTCTTTTGAAGTTGGAACTGAGGCATGTCTTAGCATTTCTGGTGCACTTAGTTATATTGAAGAAAACTTCCATGGAATTGTCAATGTATATCCTTTTACATGCATGCCTTCTACAATTACATCTGCAATATTAAAGCCTATTTTAAAGAAAAAAACATGTGCCTTATATTGACGCACCTTATGATGGAACTATTCAACCAAATAGGGAGATAACACTTAGAACATTTATGTATCAGGCAAGTTTACGAAAACAAAAATTACATTAACTAGACAAAATACTGATCAAAATACGGAGGGATTATGAAACTGTTTATAATGATTCTAGTTCTCATCTCTGGAATCTTTGCCACAACCCAGGCAGGTATAAATTATATCTTAAGCGAATATTTAAAGAGCAATCTCCTTGCTGCCCTTATATCCTTTGTGGTTGGATCAATTGGCCTGTTTATTTTTATCTTTGCATTTAAGCTATACCCATCAGATACCATATCCTTTGGCAATGTACCATGGTGGGCATATTTAGGCGGGCTTTTAGGGGCGTTTTTAGTAACTGTAACCATATTTGCTGTGCCAAAACTGGGCGCAACCACCATGTTTGCACTATTTATTGCAGGCCAGATGATAGCCTCAATCTTTTACGATCATTTTGGTATCCTGGGCTACCCCAAACATCCTGTATCTTTTATTAGAATAATTGGGGTTGTTTTTATTGCTGTTGGTGTTGGACTGGTAAAATATTTTTAATTTTAATATATATAATTTTTATAATTACCCTCCATAACAGTCCCTTTGTTAAAAGGGCTTGACCATAACCCTTATAATAGATATAAAATAAGAACACACTATTAACAATCAGGAGTAACTATGTTTTTTTCGCAAGATTTTAAAAGAAACTCCTTCACAGAATGTAAACAAAAATCGACGTCTGTTACTTGCAAATGAGAGGACATTTCTTGCATGGATAAGGACATCAATTGGTATAATGGCATTTGGCTTTGTTATTGAAAAATTTGAAACTCCACTGGCAGGAGAAAATATATCTTTCAGATGTCATTGTATCCTTTATGCTGGTTTGTTCCTGGTATTATTGGGAGTTGCAGTGTCTCTGCTGGCCACTTATAGATTTATCAAAGTTCAAAGGGATATACTTGAAGATGTATTTAGACCGTCTATTGTCCCTGACATAATGATATCCCTTCTCCTTGGAACCCTGGGGATTTTAATGGTTGTTTATTTAATCTCTTCGTACAGCTAATCAGTAACTGAATTGTATCTAAATTTTTACAAAAAAATTAAACTGCCCAACACCCTGGAAGTCTGTTGGGCAGTCTTTACTTTTATTCTTTCTTAATTTATTTTAATTTTTTTCCCTCAAAAACTATACTTCCCTTATTATCAATTACTTTAACATTTACAGGGATGCCGCCATCCAGGCGGTGTGTGGCACAGGATATTCACGGATCATAGGCACGAACTGCCATCTCCACCTTGTTTAAAATCCCTTCGTCCACTTTTCCATCTTTTATCAATGTCTTTGCAGCCTGTTTCACACTTAAATTAATTGGCCCAAGATTATGGGTTGTTCCAACTATCATATTGGCTCTAACAATCAATCCTTTTTCATCTGTTGTGTAGTCGTGGATAAGGGTTCCCCTTGGTGCCTCAACACATCCAACTCCCCTACCTGCCTTGGGTGTTGCATCTGTTCTAATATTCGTATCAGTTATATCAATATCATTTAACAACTCAATTGCCCTCTCGCACGCATATACCTCTTCAATGAGCCTTGCCCAGTGATAAAGCAATGTTGCCTGGCTGGTCGTCCAAACTTTTCTCTGAATTCTTCCAGTTCTGCCTGTGCCCTGGGGGTTTTTATCCTGTCACACACATTGATTCTGGCCAGACAGTTAGATCTGTATATTCCTTTTGGATTATCAAGATCCAGGGAAAATCCCTCGTTCCAGAACCTGGCATAGGGCATTTTCCCATATGAATATGGCTCCACGTGCTCACCAATGTAATTTGTATATTCCTGGGGATCAAAGTCTGTATATGATCCATCTGATTTCATTATCCTTAAATTTCCATCATACAGGTTAAGTGCCCCGTCTTGATCTACAGTTCCAATAAAGCCTGTGTTTATAACCCCAACATTCTGGATTACATCGAGATATTTTGGAAATATATCTTTTTTTGGCAAAATCAATGGTAAACAGGGCAAAATCCAAAATCTCCTGCATCTGTTTTAAGATTTCCTGTCTATCTTCTTCACCCATGGGCTTTGCAAATCCACCAACCACCCCTGCAACTGGATGAATTGCCTTACCAGCAAACTTCTCCAATATCATTTTTGCCTTGTATCTCATTGAGACAACCTTCTGGGCAAGTTCAGGATTTGCCTTTGCTATCCCAATTACATTTCTAACAGAATAATCACTATCTGGACCAATCACAAAATCAGCAGCAGCAAGAAAAAAAGAAGTGTAAAAGCTTATCCTCAGCATGGGATATAATCTGCATAAGCTCCCTTAATTTTTGTCCAGCAGGTGGAGGAGTCACTCCAAAACACCTGTCAACCGCCTTATTTGATGCAAGGTGATGGTGCCATGGACAGATTCCGCATATCCTGTTTACAATCCTGGGTAACTCTTCTGCTGGTTTACCTTCGACAAATTTTTCAAAACCACGAAGAGACATAATATGGACTTTAGAGTCTTCCACATTCCCATTATCATCAAGCTTAATCACAATGGAAGCATGTCCTTCTATTCTGGTTATAGGCGCTATATTTATTACCTTTCCCATATATTTTGGCCTCCTACAAATTTAATTTTGGTCTAAGATTTCCATGACCTCCACAAAATCTATTCAGCGAAGAATATTCCGGGATAGAGTCTATATCCACCCCATTGGAGGCCAGGGCAGCTAAAATATCCAGCATCTGATTTCCATCATGTTTTACAGGGCCATTACAACCCCTGCAGGGACCCTTGCTGATATACACCTTGGAACAAAACTATCCCCACCGCATCCAGCCCTGGTCACAGGTCCCATACAAAGAAATCCCTGCTCAATAAAACACCTCATCTCAGATAAGGGTTTGTTGTAATCAATTTCCTCTGGTTTCACAGTAAATCTAGATAACCTGGATACATTCCCCTTACCCAGCCTTTTGGTTGGACAAAACTCACAAACACTCTTTTCTGGGAGTTCTATCTTGTCTCCATTCACTAAAGAGATAAGTGCCTTAAAAATTAAATCTGGATGGGGAGGGCAACCTGGAAAGTTGAGATCTACTGAAATTACCTCATCTAAGGCATAACACCTATCAAGTAGAGGAGGCAACCCTTCATCTGGATATTTTTCAGGTATATCTGTTGTTTCAGTGGAATAGTATCTTTTAAGTGTTTCTTTAGCTCCATAGGAATTAGCAAGGGCGGGTATTCCACCGTGGGTAGCACATGTGCCAAGACCAATTACAATATTACATTTTTCCCTTATCTTTTTTTGCTATTTCCACATGTTCCTCATTTCTCACAGACCCAGAGATTATCCCGAGATCTGCTTCTGGTATATCTATATCATGGTGATTTCCATCACCCAATTGACCGTGATATTTGTGGTCCATCAAAACTGGTATATGGACAAATTCTACATGCTCAAGAACTTCCAGAAGCTTAAGTCCCATATCTACTATTGCTATTTCACACCCAGAGCATGCATTTAGCCACTCACTCACTACTTTAATGGTCATCATTTGCCCCCTATTAAATTTACATTCCAACCCTAATTGATTTACCTAAATTCCTCAGCCTCTGTCTGGATTGCCTTTTCTTTTTGGCTGCCTGTGTGTGTATTTTATAGAGCATATCGGTTATGTAATTTGGATGATTGGAATAGTTATATTCTTCTAATGTAACACCTATTGCACTCTCAAGTGATGCCCTACCCTTTGGTGTCCTTGCAAGTACAGTTGTCCATCCGTCGTTTGAACCAAGTCCTCCAAAGGATATGTCTGAAAATTGGGCTGTGTAGTCCAAACAGAGTTTGCATGCATATTTTTTCATAAAATCAAGTTCATCAAGAGAGATGGAGAGTTTTGACCCGTCTTTTAAATAGAGATACAGCTCTTCTTTTACATTGACTTTTTCAACATCATCCCAAGAAAAATTAAATTTATCAGCTAGTATTTTTCTATTTTCTTCATTAAATTCAAAATTCCCAGAACAAAACAGCCCAAAACAAAATCTTATTGAGTCTGAAGGGGTAACTCCAAGTAGCTCCATTTTTCTAAAGGCCAATACCTGGCAGGGACTGGCAACTAAGGCTACCCTGGTTAGGCCCTTTTTTTCGTAAATCGTGAAAGGCCTCAACTGTGGCGTGTTCAGAATACCTCTTGGAAAAGTTGTGGACTCCATGGGAGGTTTCAAAAAAAGAATCCAGCAGATTCAATTATCTCTTCCCTTGTAGTTGCCAAATGAGGAACCCTTTCAAACTTTCCCTGTTTTTGTGTTACTATTGCCCCATTTATTTGACCTGTATCAAAAAGATATAAAAGGAGTGCTGTTACAGCACCACCATCTGTGGCCATCTGTCTTATATTTTCATCTTTAGATCTAACAGACCGGGAACTAATTACCCTACCAATTGGCTCACTCCACTTTAACTTACGTTTCAGTTCTTCATCTAATTCGTGTATCTCCGGACAAATTGTATAGCAAAGTCCGCACTCAATGCACTTTTCTATATCTTTATACCTGGGAATACCATCTTGCCCAATCTCAAGGGCACCATAATTTAAGGCATCACAAAAGGCCACGCAACCACCACAGTGATGGCACTTCCCGGTCTTTTGTACTTCTTGCATAAGATTAAAAAAAAGTTTTCATAACGCCTCCTAATACCAGTTGCCTTGCATAAAAATTTTATCCCCTTACATTGCTGATTCAGGATGAAATACCCATACATCCTTTAAATCCTCACCAAGATATTCCCTTTCATTTGGACCAAGGACACCAAGGGATAGACAAATGATTGTCCACAGATGTACTGTATGCCACTTATGTCCATATTGTTCACTCAAATCGTGGATCTGGGCATGACAATTATGACATGGAGTTATACAATAGCTTGCACCTGTTGCCAGAATCTGCTCTGCCTTTAAGCTCCCATATTTTCTCCTTGCATTTGTGTATCCAGATTGCAAATATCCACCGCCGCCACCGCAACAATAATTATTTGATTTATTTGGGTACATATCTACAAAATTCTCTTCACCAACACATGATTTAATAACAAATCTCAACTCTTCAGCAACAGGATCACCAAAGGATTTTCTAACCAACTGGCAGGGGTCCTGGACAGTAAACTTGATCTTTAAATCTTTGTTCCAATCAGAGGATACTTTGAGTTTTCCTTCCCTTATCCATTTTGCATAGTACTGGATAATGGATTTTATCTCAAAGTTGTGGGAGATATTGAATTTCTGCAGTCCAGACCGAACTGCAAATAGCTCGTGTCCTCACTCGGTATTTAGCCACACCCTGCATCCCAAATCTTCCACTGCCTTTGCCTTTGTACGAACTATTTTTTTTCCCAGGACTCATCATCTGCCAAAAACATACAATAGTTTTCAGCTGCCCAACCTTTAGTCCCATAGGTCCAGTTGGCCCCTGCAAGGTGTAATATTTTCCATAAAGGCACCATCTCATCTGGTTCAGTAACTGGCTCCCTTGAGTTTTGATTTAAGTAAAATTCTGCGCCCTTTTTGTTTATTGGTGCCTTCATCTCAGCAAATTCAGGCTGTGCCGCCCTGTATTCATCTAAGACATCTTCAACAACAAACTGGAAATCTTCTTCAGATGCACCCATTGCACTACATGTATCGTGTTTTAATGCAATATCACATGACTTTAAAATTCCTGTGGGTCTTTTTTTCCCTGGGCCAGGCCTGTCTTGCATAATACACCAGTTGAGGAATATCGATCTTCATCGGGCATACATATATACACCTCTGGCACATTGAACACATCCACACCCAAGGTGTGGTAGTTACAATTTCGTCCATTCCAAGTGCTGCAAGTCTCAAAAACTTCCTTGGATCCATATCCTCCAGACCTGATGCCGGACATCCAGAGGAACATGCACCGCAGGTAAGACAGCTATTTAGATTACCCCCCTCAGGGAGCAACTCCATAACCTTATCCTTAAAAAAAGCTCTTTTTCTTTTTTCCAAGAACTATTTTATTATCCATAATATATTGCCTCCAAGGTACAATTACCCTTTATTTTTAAGGGATTTGGTCCAATTCCCTTTATCTTCTCAACGAACTCAGTAACCAACTTAGCAAATCTGGGGGCCTCAGCAGATGATACCCACTCAATTGTAAATCTATCTGGATTAATACCCATCTCTTCTAAGGCAATTTTTATTGCCTTAGACCTATTTTTTTGCCTTATAATTACCATCCTGGTAATGACATTCACCTAAATGTCACCCCATAACCATGACACCATCTGCACCTAATTTTAGTGCCTTGACAACTGTTTCAGGAGGAACCATACCAGAGCACATAACCCTGATTGGCCTCATGTTTGGAGGGTACTGAAGCCTTGATACCCCTGCCAAATCTGCCCCAGCATAGGCACACCAGTTACATAAAAATCCCACTATTATAGGCTCAAAATTATCTTTCATATCAAAACTCCTTAAGAATTTAGAAGGGTTTCTACCTGTGTTTCAATCTGTCCCAGGGTAAAGCCGTGAACCAATATACCACCCTTTGGACAGGTGGCCTCACAAAGTCCACAACCCTTACACAGTGCTGGATCTGGAGAAATCCTTTTCTTTATTTGACCATCAATATCTGTAATTTCCGTAAGTTTTAGCGCATTGTACGGACATACATCCACACATAATCCACATCCATCACATCTATCAGTAACAAATGATTTTATTGCATCTAGTTCCAAGAACTCTTTTGAGAGAACAATTGATGCCCGGGCTGCAGCTGCCTTTGCCTGTGCTATGGACTCATCAATTGATTTTGGGTAGTTACAAAGTCCAGCAATGAATACCCCATCTGTGGAAGAATCCACTGGCCTTAGTTTTGGATGGGCTTCATCAATAAACCCTTCTGCATTTTTGCTCAATTTAAATAATTCACATACTTCACTGTTACTATCTGTTGGAACTATACCTGTTGCTAAACATATATAGTCTGCATAAATCTCTACTGGCATCTTTAAAATGGGATCTTCTATATTTATTACAAGTTCAGAACCCATGGAACTAACTTGAGGTTTTTTGTCAACTGAGTATCTAATAAATATAACCCCCATATCCCTGGCCTTTTTATAGAGCTTTTCCCTAACTCCATAGGTCCTTATATCTCTATAAAGTACATAAATCTGCATATCAGGATTCTTTTCCTTTAATTTAATGGCATCTTGCATTGTATGGGTACAACATACCCTACTACAATAGGGCCTTTTACCTTCCCTTGAACCCACACACTGGATAAAAACAATAGAATTTAAATTAGAGGATCAATCTTTCTGGACATGAGTTTTTCCTCAAATTCCAACGATGTCACCACCCTATCATCCTGACCATACAGGTACTCACTTGGCTTAAATTCAGCACCTCCAACACATACAACAGCAGCACCAAACCTTAGCTCCCTGGTTACACCCTGAACATCTATTTGAGCTGAAAAATTCCCTATGGAGCCATGAACACTTTTTATTGTTGCTCCTTTAATTACCTCTATTTTGGGATGATTTTCTACCCTGTGCACCTGGCCCTAAGCCAGGGACCAATCTTTTCGCCCTGATAAGTAGTATCCAATTTCCACCCATTACCACCAAGTTCATCTTGTTTTTCAATCAAATAACACTCATAACCAAGATTTGCCAGAGTAAGTGCAGCGCTAATCCCTGATACACCACCGCCAACAACCAGGGCCTTTTGTTCCACCTTTATCCCCTGTCTTTTCAAAGGATAATCAAGGGCAGCCTTGGCAACAGCCATTTTAATCTGATCCTTTGCCTTCATGGTTGCAGCCCTGGGATCAGATTGATGCACCCATGAATTCTGGTTTCTAATATTTGCCATCTCAACGAGGAAATCATTTAACCCTGCGTCTTTTAGGGTTTCTTGAAACAGGGCTCATGGGTCCTGGGTGTGCATGCTGCAACAACTATCCTGTTTAGATTGTGTTCTTTTATCTTCTCAATTATTAGATTTTGAGTATCAGTGGAACACGAAAACATGGTGTTTTCAACATAGTGAACATATGGAAGCGTCTTTGAGAACTCTACAAGTTCCTTAACATCTACAACACTTGATATGTTTATACCACAGGAACAGACAAACACTCCTATCCTGGGTCCTTCTCCTGATATATCTCTCTCTTCTGGATACACCTTTTCCTTGGTAAGGGTACCCCTGGCACTTGATAAAAGCTTTGCTGCCTCTGCAGCTGCAGTGGATGCCTCTGTAACTGCCTGGGGAATGTCCTTTGGACCTGAAAATGCACCTGTCACATATATGCCTTTTTTTTGAGGTCTGAACTAAATTAAAAGAAGATGTCTTGGCAAAATTATATTCATCTAGATCAAATTCCATGGTATTGGACAAATCTTTAGCAGATTCAGGGGATTCTAGGCCAATGCTTAATACCACAAGATCATATTCTTCTTTTACAACCTCTCCATTTTCGTCAACATAGCGTAAGATAACCCCCCTATTATCTGGACCAGGCTCTAAGGTGTGTGGCCTTGCCCTAACAAATTCAACACCCTTAACTTTTGCGTCTTCAAAATACTTTTCAAACTCCTTTCCATGTGTCCTTATATCCATATAAAAGATAGATTGTTTAATTTTAGATCCTAGAGGCAGGTGCTCCTTAGTTACAAGAGCCTGTTTTATTGCATACATACAGCAAACAGATGAACAATATTCATTTGAGCACCTATTGGTATCCCTGGAACCAACACATTGAATCCAGGCGATTTTTTTGAGGCTCTTTTTCATCTGATGGTCTCACTAAATGACCCATATAAGGACCACCAGCAGAAAGCAGCCTCTCATATTCCAAAGAGGTAACCACATCTGGGATCTCTCTATATGCAAAAGAATCCAGAGATGATGGATCAAATGGTTTAAAGCCTGGTGCGCAAATAATTGCCCCAACATTTAGGGTGATTACCTCTTCCTTGTCTTCAAAATTTATTGCCCCTGTTGGACAAAACTTCTCGCAAGCCCTACACTTTCCACGGGTTAGATAAATACAATTTTCTGGGTCAATTGCGTATTTTAGAGGAACAGATTGGCCATACTTTATATATATGGCCTTTCTCTTTGAGAGTCCATAATTAAACTCATCATCCACCTTTTTAGGACATTTTTGGGCACAAAGCCCGCAAGCAATACACTTGTCCATATCCACATAGCGTGGATGTTTTTTGATCTTTACCTGAAAATTTCCAGGTTCACCAGATACATCAATGACTTCAGACAAGGTGTGAAGATCAACATTTAAGTGCCGGCCGACCTCGACCAGTTTGGGTGAGATAATTCACATGGCACAGTCATTGGTGGGAAAAGTCTTATCTAGCTGTGCCATAACTCCGCCAATGCCAGCAGAGCGCTCAACAAGGTGAACAAAATAGCCTGAATCAGCAAGGTCAAGGACTGTCTGAATCCCGGCTATTCCACCCCCCAGGACCAACACAGACCCAACTGTCTTATGCTCATGCATATTCTCTTTCCTCTCCTTGGTTGCAGGTTGAAAGACATCTATTATTTCATTTTTAACCTTCTTGTCTCCCAAGATCTTGTCTTCAATAAACTTATCCTGGACCCTATTTTTCTCAATAAAACTATTTATTATCTCATCTGATACATTATTTTCCCTTGCAAAGGCCCTTAACCTCTCCTCTGATATAACATATTTTCTTCCAACAATTGGTTTGGCATTAAGTGTTCCCTTTCTAATCCAGTTGGTAATGGTATTTCTATGGACACCAAATACCCTGGCAATATCTACCACCTTAAATCTAACCATAAGCTACTCCTCACACTCTTTTATTATGATTTCACACATTTTAGGTATTGCCTTTGATACACTATTACTCAGGCCAGGCAATACCTTATCTGGCACAAATTCTGTCTGCACAACAAAGACCTTGACCTCCACAGAGGTGTTTTGCTTAAGTTCTTTCAAGAGATTTATAGTGGGGAATTGATGGAGGGAAAAATCTGAAATCTTTTTTTGGGGATATCTCATCTAGATCAAGCTGAGTTATCTCCCCTGGCTTAAAATTACCCGTGTGGGCATCAACAATTATTATCTTTTTTTGGCTTGGCTTTGAAAAGCAGTATATCAAATAAAAAAATCCCTAACAGCAGTACCCATATCAATAACTTCAACATTTGGCCCAACCCTGTGTTTAAAATGTAAATTAAAATAATCAATAAAAGCAGGTCCAAAACCATCATCCCCAAACAAAGGATTCCCACACCCCAAAACAAAAACCTTGTTTTTCATAAATAATCCCTTTTTCCACAAAGAATAATTATTGCTTTTAGCTTATTATGCAATTTGTTTAATTTTAAGTCAAGTATTTTAAAAATAAATTTTTATTTTTTTGCATAATACGCATAAATTCTTTACAAAAAAATTATCTACATAAAATCAAAAAAAAATCTTGATAAAAACAGAGTTTAGAGTTATTAATTTTGAAAACTAAAATTATTTTAGTTGACTAGTTATGTAAATATATAACAAAAAAAAGGAGGAAGGGATATGTGGGATACCAGTTAAGAGATTGGGCTCGTATTAAAGGTTTCAGGGAGCAAAAGGATGAAAACTAAAAGTAATAGGAGGAGGTTATGGCTAAGGTAAAAAAGATACTTTTAATCAGTCTCACAATACTGATGATTTCACCAGTTCTCTGTTTCGCAAAAATGGGAACAGGTAAGGTGAGTGCTGCGAGCAAGGATGTTGATATTCAGATATTTGGCAGCTTAAAGACCTACCCAATGTATAGTAAAAACGTGGATTTTAATGACGACGATACCCCTTATGACTTCACTTTAGATGAAAATGGGTTTGCAGGTGATGATGATATAAGTGTTAGAAGTGAGTTTAGGCTTGGTTTTAAGGGTGGTGGAGAGAACTGGAATTTTCTGGCCATCTTAGAATCTGATTTAACCTATGACAAGAGAAATACTGACAGGGGTGAAAGATCAGGAGGACTTGAAGATATAGAAAGGGCAAATGGAATGTCTGGTAACAGCTTTGGAGTGGAAAAACTTGAATTCACTTACGATTTTTCTTCCATGGGTGTTCCCACTAAATTGGAAACTGGTTGGCAGACCAAGTTCCTAGATTTAAAGACAGGTGGTGTACTATATGGTGATGATCACCCATATATTGGTCTTAAAGGTAAAATCGCTGGCGTTTCCTATGAGATATTAGACCTTTTTGTATATGATGACATTGGAAATGTAGGTGTAACTGACGGAGATGCATTGGACTGGAATGTATATACCTTAAAATTGACTGTCCCTGTTGCTGGGCTAAACTTTTCCCCATTCTATGCATACAGCGACAATGACATGATGGGAGCAACAGTTAATTATTTTGGTGCAGAGGTATATGGGAAAATAGGTATAATTGTACCAAGGGCAGAGTTTGTATATGCAGTTGGTAATAAAGAAAAGCTTACTACACCAAATGGGAAGACCTATACTGACTTAGACATCTCTGCATATGCTGGTTTCGCATCCCTGGAGCTTGATTTGTCAAAGGCATTCAAGCCTTATGTGGGTGGTTATTATATGTCTGGTGATGACGATGCAAATGACGACAATATCGATGCATATAACCCAATTACTAACATTTCCAGATATGCTCCTACCTTTGGCATGGAAAATGCTTTTATTTACAAATATGTTCCTATCCTAGGGTCTCACCTATATGCTAATGATTTTGCCATGTTAGGAGGGAAAGAAACAGGTTATGGTGGTATAAGTGGTTCAGGTTCTGCATATAATCCTGGTATGTATTCTCTGGGTATTGGTTGTAAGGGTGCAATGGATCAGTTCTCCTACAAGACCCAGTTCCAGTATTTCTGGTTTGATGAGACAGGTGCTTTGGAAGATGTATATGGTAAGAAGATAGATGATAGTGTTGGCTGGGAATTTGATTTGCAGCTTACATATCACTTCAACAAACACTTTTCCCTTGGAAACGTATTCTCATACTTTGATCCAGATGATGCCGTCGAAGACTTAGCTGGAGACGATTATGACAATGCTGCCATAATGGATACTGTTGAGATGATCTGGAAGTTCTAACTCAAATAACTACTGGTTAGTTTTAAAAGGGGCTGAAATCCAGCCCCTTTTTTTGATGTTTACAACTACCATAAAACCAAAAGGATATGGCATGATAAAAAAAAGTTTTCATTTACTCTTTGTTGTGTACCCTTTGTATACCTCTAGTTAGTTTTGGATATTCTAATAATATAAAAGATGTAATTCACTATTTAAATAACCACTATCCATCTCAATACAGGCTTATCTCTAACATATCAGAAAAATACGGCAAAAGAGTTGTATTTCCTAAAAACAAAATTAAAACTACCAGAGGTGAAGAACTATTAATACTCCACAGACAAAAAAAATATTCCATTATATTTATTACCACAATCTGCAGTAATCAAAGTATCATCATTTTTCCAAAATAAAGTCCTGGCACATATAATGTATGAATTAGGACCTGAACCCAAAATAGGAGATCCAGTTACAATACCCAGTGCACCAGTTATTTATTTGTACACAAACATACAAAATAAAAATAGTATAAGTATTTACCAGGAATTACTTAAATCACTTATCTCTTCCAACTATCAAGTAGTTGAACTATTTAAGCATAATCTAGTAAATCCACAACCAGGATATGGAGTGTTACTTCGCCTTGAATATGACAATCATCTAATCTCAATAAAAATTTGTTCTATTTACAGTGGAAATACCCTATTTACAAAGACATTTACATATAAGAAAAAAATTGGCAACATATGAACCTCCTGGGTTTCCAATATTGCTGAGAACTGCAACAAAATTAGCTGAAAGAGGGGAATTAAAACAAAACATAGGACCTTCGCAAGGAATGCAAAAGGAACTCAGTTATAAATTACCATCTACCTCTTTTAAAGGTACAGCAAACTTCGTTAGTCCACAAGCCCCCAAAAGACGCCGCTTTTTAAGAGTGAGGGGACATTATGTAAGACTGGTTTCATGTAATATACTCAAAAATGGAGTAGAGCTTGCTCTACTTAACAACAAAGGTGTTTACGTTGTTAAATATACACCTGATGGTGTAAGTCGCGAGTTTCAATATATATTTAAAGAAGACCTTATTCCATTAAACCTCCATGCCATGGATATTGACAAGGATGGAAAAGATGAGCTTATGGTTACCCTGGGTAGAAAAGTACAGGAATTAGATGCCGATAACACTGAGCTATGTTCCATGATTTTAACCAACAAAGACAACTCCCTTATTCCTCTGGTAAAAAAATTTTCCTTATTATTTGCGAGTAATAGAAGATAGATCAGGTAAAAAGGTCTTGTTAGCACAGCAAAAGGGAGATACTGATCCATATGATGGAGACATCTTTCGTCTTATATGGAATAACTCTACCCATAAATTCAATATAACTCCCTATAATCCAGCCAAAGATGTATATTGTATCTATCAGTTTAATCTTATTCCAGGAGATAAAGATCACATAATTATCCTGGAACCCACTAATTTTATAACAGTCTATTATGCACCCACTGAGAAAGTTGAAGCTATATCTGACAGATCCTATGGTGATTTTGAGGTAACTCCATTTAGAGTTAAATTAAAGGAACCCAAGTACTTAGGAGGTTTTACTAAAGAAACATCAAAAACCTACTTTGCTTATAGGAGATTTGTATTTAAACACGAATATGCAAATCAAAACTTCTTGATAGACAAACAAAGAAGGACTTCTTTTGGTGTGGCAAAGATAAAACAGATTGTTTTAAATGAAAATGCCGAAGACAGCTTAGTTGGTGTTAGATGGAATGGTCAGGAAGTAGTTGAGACCTGGCGCTCACGTAAAATGGCAAAAGATATCCTCGATTTTACCTTTATACCAAACAATGAGATCTTACTATTGGTTAGGGATAGATTGGGCTGTGCCCTTGTAACAATACCCTAATAAAAAAATAAAGATAGCCAGGCCATTGGCCTGGCTTTGTAGAAAAATAGAAGGTGATAGGTGCCATCTCCTGAAATCTTCCAATTCCTTCAACTCATAGTTGATCTGTATTTCAACCCAGATATTAAAACTTGAGCTAACTAATAATTTTAATTTAACCTTTTAGTTACCACTACAATTTTTTTCTTGTAAAAATTTGGACTTGAATTCCATTTTTTTTATCATATAAAATTAATTCCATGTATATTCCAAGAACTGCGGAAAAACAATTACATATACTGGTGAAACAATATCCTGTGATCTTCATTACAGGGCCAAGGCAGTCGGGAAAGACCACCTTATGTCTTAATCTCTTTAAGGACAAAAAATACGTGTCCTTTGAGGACTTAGATAATAGGCATCTATTTTATGCTGATCCAAAGGGATTTTTAGATAACTATCCAGATGGTGCAATCTTTGATGAGGTCCAAAGGGTTCCAGAAATCTTTTCTTATCTTCAGAGAATAGTTGATTTAAAAAAATAAAAATGGACTTTTTGTTTTAACAGGTTCTCAACAATTTGAGATGCTTAGCAATATATCACAATCTTTGGCTGGAAGAGTTGCGATTGTTACCCTACTGCCTTTAGTTTAAATGAGGTATATCATAGCTCTAACATACCAGAAATTGAACAGGTCCTATATAAAGGTTTTTATCCAAGGATATTCAAAGACAATCTAAATCCAACACAATACTATTCCTTTTATGTATCAACATATATAGAAAGAGATGTAAGACAACTAATAAATGTTAAAGATATTTCACTATTTGAAATATTTATAAGGACTTGTGCAGGCCGCTCAGGCCAGGTATTAAATTATTCTTCAATATCAAATGAATGCGGAATAGATGTAAAGACAGTTAAAAATTGGTTAAGTGTATTGGAGGCAAGTTATGTTATTTATTAAGGCCATATTATAAAAATTTAAATAAAAGGCTTATTAAGTCACCAAAGCTCTATTTTCTTGACACAGGACTCTTATGTTATCTTGTTGGCATAAAAAAATATTGATCAGGTAAAATTTCATCCTTATTTGGGAGCATATTTGAAAGCTTTGTGGTATCTGAGCTTTTAAAGGTATACTACAATCATGTATTAGAGCCCAATCTCTTTTTCTACAGGGATTATAGAGGAAATGAAATTGATATTATCATTGATAATATCACATCTATTTCACAAATAGAGATAAAATCTGCAAAAACCATAGCAATGCATTTTTTGAAGGGTTTTGAAATATTAAAAAATCAGGAGATTCCCATCAAAGATTCATTTTTGATATATGGTGGACATGAAAACTTAAAAGTAAAAAGCTACAAAATCATAAGCTGGAAGAATATAGAAGAGAGTCTTTGTCCTGAGCTTCTAAAATAAAAAAAGGGGCGGGCAATTTTGCCCGCCCCTTTAGTGGCGTCAGGTATAACTAATTTAACTTAGAAGTTGTAGACAAAACCAAAGGTTGCAAGATAAGCATCATCATCTAAATAATCCTTTTGACCCCATGTACTGTCATCCATATCTAGGTGAGCATATCCCAGTTCTAAAACAGCTGAGAGGTTTTCGTAAATTTTGTATTGAGAATCCAAAGCAATTTGGACAAAAGAATCTTCGTCAGTGAATGCTACACCTGAATGTTGAGGCAAGTAAGTAGTTCCATGTTTTTTTCACTAAATCACTATCTATAGTTCCCTGTCCATATTCAATAGCAAATGTAGATTTTAAGTTTTCTATTAAGGAAATATCCTTCAAAGCAAATCCAATAAGCCATAAACCATCAGGATAGCCATTGGCTATAGCGTAGTTATTATCATTAAAGAAAAATTCAGTGGTCTGACCTACAGCCCATCCACCCGGAGTTGTCCACCAACCATCTGTAGCAAGCAAGGGTAGGGTTTCACTACCATCCATTGGATCGTCATCATCCCCAGAGAAGTAGTATCCATAAACACTTGGAGTCATCATATCCATTTTGTAGTCAATGGCCAAGTCAACATACCAACCAGACCTATCTGCTACATCACCATATTTTTTTACCAGTTGCAGGATCAGTGTAACTAATGTCACTGTTTAACTCACCATATATAAAACTTCCCTTAATCACTAATGGATCAAACATGGAAATTTTATAGGTCAAAGCTGCATACCACAGATATGAATCATCCAAATTCAAGTTGTTCAAATGAGTTAACGCTGCACCGCTGTATACAAAAGCTTCTGTGGGCTTGGAAGTAAGAGCATGATCCCCTATAAATGCATACAAGAAATAAGGAGTAATATTAATACCTTCTAATTTTACAGGCAATGCCATAAACAGTGCATCTATTGCTTCACCACTACCTGCTCCAATACCGGCATTACCATCTTCATTAAACCATGGCCTCGCCCATCCAAGGGTTACACCAAACATATCATTAATTGGAGCATTCACAACTGCCCCAGTGATGTCACTACAGAGAACAGGGCTTGCGCCAAAGGTCCCAGGTAGTGCCATGCCCTGGCTCCAACTTTGATCAAAATATCAGTATTGGGCCACTTAAAGGTAAGATATGCCCTCTTTAGTTCTGTAACCCTGGCAACATCCATACCTGTGGAACCACCAGCATTTTTATAATCTTGCCATACGTTTTTCTTACCCCATGTGGTATCCCATTCCAATGCCAATGTTGCCTTCAAATTCTCGTTGGCTACAAAATCAAAGTAAGGTCTCAGCCTTTGAGCTGCTGTAAATTCATTCCCATCTGTGTCATCATCAAAAGTATAATTGGTCACGTGAGATACAAAGGCCCTATAAAAACCATAAGTCTTAATCTCAGTTGCAGATGCTGTAAGGGCATAAGACAGGATAAATGCACCTGCCAGCACTGCTAAAAGTAACTTCTTCATACCCAACTTCCTCCTTCTGCTATTTTTTATTAAACTAACCTGACGCCACCGACCTGAAAAGTATTTATAAACAAGTTTAAACCAAAATCAAGCAAAATTTTGCAAAAAGTTTAAAAA
>BBBM01000037.1 GCA_001311565.1 Desulfothermus okinawensis JCM 13304 | reverse complement strand
TAGGAGGTACTTTCAAGGGCAACAGCCCTTTCAATTAGGTTTTCTAGCTCCCTTACATTCCCTGGATACTCATATGACATGAGCTTTTTTTTGGGCTTCCTTGGAGAATCCTTTGATGTTTTTGTTTTGTTCCTTGGAGAATTTTTTCAAAAAAATGTTCTGCTAAAAGGAGAATATCTTCTTCTCTCTCCCTTAGTGGTGGCACATGCAATATCATACCACTTAATCTATAAAAAAAGGTCTTCTCTAAATGTGCCTTTTGAGACTTCCTCTTCTATATCCCTGTTGGTAGCTCCAATAAATCTCACATCCACTTTTATCTCTTCAAGACTCCCTAAGGGAATAAATGTGCCATCTTGAATACACCTAAGTAGCTTTATTTGAATGTTTTGAGAAATTTCACCAACTTCATCTAAAAGAAAGGTACCCTTGTGGGCCTTTTGCAGAAGCCCCTTTTTGGATTGAACTGCTCCGGTAAATGCTCCTTTTCTGTAGCCAAAGAGCTCACTTTCTACCAATTCGTCTGGAACACCTCCACAATTTATGGCAACAAAGGGATAATCTTTTCTATTACTATTTTCATGGATGGCCCGTGCAATTAATTCTTTCCCTGTACCTGATTCCCCTGTAATTAATACATTTATATTTGTTGGAGCAATTTTATTTATCAAGGTAAAGATATCTTGCATTTTACGACTATTTCCAATGATCTGACCATATTTGTTTTTTTAGTTCCTTTTTGAGCCATATATTTTCTTCTTCCAGTCTGGACTTCTCTATGGTTTTTTTTACAACAAGCAAAAATTCTTCAATATCAAATGGCTTGGGGATATAGTCTTTTGCCCCAAGTTTCATTGCCTTTACTGCTGTTTTGGGATCTGCAAAGGCTGTGATCATAAGAACTGGAAGATGGGGAAGCTCCTTTGAGATAAATTTTAGAAGATCCAACCCATTTTCATTGCCCAGTTTTATATCTAGAACAACAAGATCCATTATGTTGGACAGTAAAAGTCTTTTTCCGTCTTTAATGTTGCTAGCTTTAAAAGTCTTATATCCTTCATTTTCCAGGGCAATATCCAACACATCTACTATACTTGAATCATCATCTACAATTAATATCTTAGTCATAGAAAGTAGGCCCCATATCTTTTAATTCATATATAAGATGGCCATTACAAAAATTTATAGTAACTTTGCCTTTTAGTTTTTTCCCAAAACACGGCGTGTTTTTACCCTTTGATATTAAAGTGTTATCATCTGCTATCCAGTCTATTTCAGTATTAAATATAATAAAATTTGCAGGGGAATCTTTTTGAATATCCCTTATATCAAGGGAGAAGATTTCAATTGGTCTTTTATGCATACATCTTATAACATCTTCAAGGGCAAGTATTTCTTTTGATATGAGTTCAAATAATAGAGAAAGGGCAGTATCCAGTCCACTTATCCCATTTGGAGCCATTGCAAAAGGCACTTCTTTTTCAAATTTTGCATGGGGGGCGTGGTCTGTTGCAATCACATCTATTATTTTTTCCCTAACAGCCTGTCTTATTGCCTCAACATCACTTTTTGACCTCAGAGGAGGATTGACCTTTGCATTTGTATTGTAATCATCTATAATTGAATCATTCCACATGAGATAGTGGGGACAGGTTTCTGCAGTTATCTTAATCCCTTTTTGTTTTGCAAAGTATATTAGCTCCACAGATTGTTCACAACTAATATGGCATAGGTGAATGGGTATATCCAGGTAGCTGGAAAGTAGAATATCTCTGGCAACCTGAACAGATTCAGCCACTGTTGGCTGCCCCTTTAATCCAAGCCTGTCACTTAGCTCTCCCTCGTTTATACACGTATCTTTAGCAAGATATGGATCTTCACAGTGGTCAAGTACTATTAGACCTGCATTATTGGCATATTCCACAGCCCGTCTAAACAGTTCATTGTCTTTTACAGGGATACCATCGTTTGATGCAGCAATACATCCTGCATCTTTGAGCTCATGTAAGGGAGCAAGTTCCTTGCCATAAAGTCCTTTTGTTAGGGCTGCAACAGGGTATATATGAGGGCCTATAGGGAAATTGCTATTTGCTTTTTCTTTTATATATGTTGTTATCTGTGCGGTATCGTTTACAGGGGTTGTATTTGCCATTGCAAAGACGTGAGAAAATCCTCCTGCAGCAGCGGCCTTAAGACAGATATTATATCTTCTTTGTACTCCTGCCCTGGATCCCTAAGATGTGTATGGATATCCACTAAAGGAGGCAGGACCACTCCTTTTTTTCTCCATCTTAGGTGTGTTATTTGGAATTTGGTGGTTTTTAGGCAATATATCTATAATTTTGCCATTTTTTTATGTATATGTTTTTTTCTTCATTGTTTATTTTTATGCCAGTAAGTATAAATTCGTTATTTTTCATGGTAGTGTCCTATTTTTTTAGGTTAAAAAAAAGATAAAGTAGTGCCATTCTCACTGCAACCCCAGAAGATACCTGGTCTAAGATAACACTATTTGAGGAGTCAGCTATATCTGAATGTATTTCCACTCCCCTATTCATGGGACCTGGATGCATGACTTTTACATTTTCTTTTGCCAGCTTTAGGTGACTATTTGATAGTCCATAATGGATTGAGTATTCCCTTAAAGATGGCAAAAGTCCTGACTGTTGTCTCTCCAGTTGAAGTCTAAGACATTCAACTGCATCTACTTCCTTTACTGCCTCTTTTAAGTCATAAAATACTTCTACATCCCATTTGGATATATTTTTTTGGTAAAAGGGTCCTTGGGCCACAAACCCTAACCTTTATTCCAAGCTTGTTGTACAGCTTTATATCAGATCTTGCCACCCTGCTGTGGGCAATATCTCCAAGTATTAGGATAGTCTTATCTTTGAAGTTTTCCCAGTGCTTGTATAGGGTATATCCATCTAAAAGTGCCTGGGTTGGATGTGCATGCCATCCATCACCTGCATTTAATACAGTACAATTTACCTGTTCTGATACGAATTTGGCAGCTCCACTTTGCTTATGTCTAATCACAATCAGGTCTGGATGCATTGCCTGAAGGGTAAGCACTGTATCTTTTAGACTTTCTCCTTTTTCTTCGCTAGACCCCTTTGTTTGGAGAGAGAAGACATCTGCAGAGAGCCTTTTTGCTGCTATATCAAATGAGGTCTTGGTCCTGGTGGAGGGTTCTGAAAAGTATAGTATTACGCTTTTTCCCTTTAAAGTTGGTATTTTTTTTATCTGTCTTAAGTTTATCTCCTCAAATTTCTGGGCAAGCTCAAATAGATAATATATTTCATCCTCTGTTAATTCATCCACATCAAGTAAGTGTTTGTGTTGCCATTCCATGGGGCCTTCTCCGATTTTTATTATAGTTAAATTTCTATTTCAAACTGCTTTATGTCCTTAAATATTATATTCTTTGAATTGAGTCCTATTGTTTTATAATTATTTTTATACATGTTTTTGTAACCAAAAAAATTCACCCTGATATTTTTTTGGGGACCAATAATTTTTTTTATCTTCTCCTTTGTCAAAAGCATATAGGTAAAGACAATTTTATACAGGATATAGGACCTTATCATACTCCCATATGCAGGAGACCAGGGACCTGCTACAATATTTTTTTTCAAGGGATTTTTCGTTGTGAAGGCCAATTCTAATAACCGGGATGTTATTTCTCCAAAGACGCATAACTCCCCTTGCTACTAACTTAATTGAGCGGTGTAAGTCTAGTGGCTCATATTCTTTTTTTTAAAAATTTTTTTTTCTAACACTGTCCCTTTTAATACAACACAAGGGTAAATCCTCACCATATCTGGTCCAAGCTTGATGGTTTGATTTATATCTTCCATCCATGTTTTACTGTTAAATCCAGGAAGGCCTGGGAGTAATTGGATCCCCAATTTTAAATCAAACCCTTTTATGAGGGAGCACGCATATTTGGCAATATCTTTACTGTATCCCCTGCCTGATGCTTTTAATATGTTATTGTCAAAGGATTGTATTCCAACCTCCACAGTATCAATGCCTAATCTTTTGATTTTACTTAATATTTCGCTGCTTATATAGTCAGGCCTGGTGGAGCACCGAATCCTGCTTATAAGACCTTGTTCTTTAAATGGAAGAGCAAATTCTAGAAATCTTTCAATCCATATTAATGGTAGTCCTGTAAATGTACCCCCATAAAATGCCAACTCAACTGATGTTTTTTTACTTTCTTCTAATGTGCAAAGGAGTTTTTTTAAAGTTGTTAAAATTTTTTTTCAATTGAATTAACGCTGGCTCCAGTCTGTAGATTTTGTGCGCAATAAATGCATCTTTTGGGGCACCCTAAAAAGGGAATAAAAAAAAGGAACGATTTTTTTCTTTGGTTTTCTTTGGTTCTGGGTGAGAGAAGGTTATTGTTTCCATTTTTTTACAAAAATAAGCTTCAGTTGCTTGAAAAAAAAAATTTTAGTAGGTTATAATGATTTCACGTAGTTGTTGTATCCGTATTCTCAATTACATGTAGCTTAAATTGAATTAATTTACAAGTTTTTCATTTAAACCCTATCTAGTAGAGCACATAAAAATGGAGGGACATGTTATGGAATGTATTTTTTTGTAAGATTGTTAGGGGAGAGATTCCATGTGCTGAAGTTTATTCAGATGAGAACATACTGGCTTTTTTTAGACATTGCTCCCATAGCCAAGGGGCATACCCTTATTATCCCAAGGGAACATTATGAAAATTTGTTCAAAATGCCTGTTGAGTTGGGAAGTGAACTTTTACAAGTTATGCAAAAGGTTGGTTCAGCAATTATGAAGCAACTGGTGCCACAGGAATAAACGTGGTAATGAATAATTATCCTTCTGCAGGACAGGTTGTGCCCCATGCACATTACCATTTGATTCCAAGGATAGAGGGTGATGGTTTGTTTAAAGTGGTTCAGGGGAAGTATGACTCAAATGATGAGATGTTGGATTTAGCAGATAAGATCAAACAAAATGTTTAATTTAAAAAAATAGGAGAATCTTTATGTCCCGTAAAACTCTAACAAAGGCAGATATAGTAGAAAAGATATACGAAAAGACCGGTCTTAACAGGTCGGATGTTAAGGAGTACGTGGAGTCCCTTTTATCCATTATGAAAAAAAGCAATAAAAGAAGATAGGTCTTTACTCATAAGTGGATTTGGAAAATTTGAAAGTTACTATAAAAAGGCCAGAAAGGGCAGAAATCCCCAGACAGATGAGACAATTACCCTGCCCCCAAGAAATGTATGTGTGTATAGGATTTCAAGAAAGTTTAGGGCAGAGCTCAACGAGCAAGAATAAATGCATTTGGATAGGATTTATTTAATATATTAAGGGCATATTTTGCTTTTTCTAAAGATGAGAAGCTACCTGCCTGAACGCGCCAAAACGTTTTAGCACCAACTGTTACTTTAATAATACGGGAGTCATTATATCCCTTTTTTTTCAGGGCAAAATATGTCCTATATGCATTTATTTTACTTGCAAATGAGCCCACTTGAATCAAAAAGGTTTGTTTTTCCACTGATGGGGCTGTTAATACCTTCAAAATAACAGGGGCAGTACCAGTACCTATCATGCCTATCTTTTTTGCAGCACTGTATGAGAGATCAATTATCCTATTTTTAACAAAAGGGCCTCTATCGTTTATTCTCACAATCACCTGTTTATTATTATATAAATTGGTGACCAATACCCTGGTGTTAAAGGGAAGAAGTTTGTGGGCAGCTGTTAGTGCGTACATGTTATAGATTTCGCCATTTGCAGTCCTTTTGCCATGAAAGTTTGGACCGTACCAGGATGCAATACCTTTTTCTGTATAGTTTTTCAGTTGATATTGTAGCCTGGGTCCTATTTGTATGGGGTAATGGGAAACAGTATGGGTACAACTCAATATATTGAAAAGAAAAAAACAAAGAAATTATGAAGGCAATTTTAAGTGTTGACCTTGGCATAAAGACTGGTCTAGCCATTTTTTTCAGAAAATGCAAACCTTTTGTGGTTCTGGTCCCACAATTTTGGCAATAAAAATAGGCTAAAAAGGGGTGTAAACAATATACTTTTAGAATTTCTAAAAAGTGGGATCTAATGTCTATAGTTGTGGAAGGTAGTCGAGATTTGGGTAAGGTGTGGATAAAAAAGGGTATAAAATTAAACATACCAGTTTTACAGGTATCGCCTGAGAGGTGGAGGGAAGATATTTTGGGGTCAAGGGACCTTGCTTCTAAAGAAGCCAAGAGACTTGCCGCTCTTTATGCCAGAGATATAATAATTGACTCTGGTCTTTCTCCTCCAAAGGTGGTAAACCTTGACGCTGCCGAGGCAATTTTAATTGGATTTTGGGGAGTTAAACATATTGGGAAACAAATTTTTAAAGGAGAAGTGGATAGTGAGAAGTTATTTAATAGATGAAATACCAAGGGCAGATATTGAAAAAAATCAGGACATATTTAAGAGAGAAAAAAATTTAAAAGTCCCATAGAAGATATTTTCTGGATTCAAGTACCTGAGGAGCTTCTAACTTCTGAGCAAAAAGAGCATATTTCAAGTTGTGGTCCCTACATATTTTCCCTTGAGCTTGGAAGAGACTTTATAAAATTAGAACTTCTTGTCAGGGCCACTAATAAAATAAGATGTAGCTGCATATCCTTTGCCAATTTAGAACAGATAAACTATGGTATAAATTTAATTGAAAATATATATCTGTCTGCAATTAATGGTAAAAAAACTAAATTAGACTTTTATGAAGCTGGCTAAATCTCTAAAAGAGTTAAATCCAAAAGATGTACATCTATGTTTAAGTGTTAAAAAAATTTATTATAGATGATCTCCATATAGATATTGGGAATAAAAATATAATAGTTGCAGTATCAGGGGGAGGAGATTCAATTGCCCTCCTTTTGATTATGAATGTTCTAAAACAAAACATGAAATTTAAGATAGTTGTTGCCCACCTGGACCATGGGCTCAGGGAATCGTCTAAAAATGAGATGAAATTTGTAAAAAAAACTGTGTGAAGAAAATAAAATCCCTTGCTATTGTGGGCATGCCAGGGTTTCAGTTTATGCTGAGGTGAGAAAAATTGGTATAGAAGAGGCTGCCAGGATTATCAGGTACCGTTTTTTTAGAAGGGGTAAGAAAGAAACTAGGAGCTGATTTTATTTGCACAGCCCATCATTTAAATGATCTTGCAGAGGATGTTTTGATGAGGCTTACCAGGGGAGTTGGATGGCCTTATTTGGGTGGCATGGACGGTGTGAACTTAAAAAAAAAGGATTTTAAGACCTCTTCTTATAATACCAAAAAATAGGCTCTTATCCCTACTTAAAAACTATTCAATAGACTGGGTGGAAGATGAGTCCAATTACAGTTTAAGGTTTAAAAGAAATAGGATAAGACACAGGATAGTTCCACTGTTTATGGAAGAAAATCCAAATTTTTTTAAGTTCCATAAAAAAAACTATGGAAATTATCCAGAATTGACAAAGATTATTTTGACGAGGAAATAAAAAGACTTAGATTAAGAGAGATTAAGAGTAATGGCTATATTATTATAAAAAGGGAATACTTAATTCTCCTTCCCAGGGCAATGAGGCTTAGATGGTACAGGGATATATTAAACCGTTTTAAGTATAATACATCCCTGTACTCAAATTTATTCAATCTAGATGATTGTATAGTAAATTTTAAAGGCCCTCGGCTCATCCAGTTCCCTGGAAACAAGAAGGTTAAAGTTGACAAAGACCTTGTTTTATTTGTTTGTGAATGATTTTTTTATTTCTTTTTTTTCAAATATCTTTTTTTATTTTTTTTGTTCAAAGGTCTCTGGAGTAAAAGGTTTTACAATATAATTTGATACCCCTGCCTGAACAGCTTCTATAACGTTTTCTTGTTGACCTTCTGCTGTTACCATTAAGAATGGAAGGTCAGCAAATTCTTCACTAGCGCGTACTTTTCTTAAAAGCTCTATGCCTGACATCTTGGGCATATTCCAGTCAGAGATAATAAAATCAATCTTGTCTTTGTTTAAGATTTCCCATGCAGTTGAACCATCATCTGCATCAACCACATTTGTAAATCCAAGTTGCTTGAGTATGTTTTTTTTATAATCCTTCTCATTGTTGAGAAATCATCTACAACCAAAATCCTCATATTTTTGTTAATAGCCATGGTCTTTATCTCCTTTTTTTTAGTTTTTTTTAATCGCTCATACTGAATTCAACCACAAAATCTCCGTGCTCTGTGGTGAAAGGTACAGCCATTATTTTGTTTTTTTGTAATATGGGTAATTGTATGATTCTCACCCATTATTACAGTTGGGGTAGCACCTTCCATTGCTATGCCCATGTCCGCCAATTTTGCCCTGGCCTGACCAGAGATCATATTAGTTATTTCTCCCACAGCATCCTGCACATCTTCAACTATATTTTCAATATCATCTCCAAGTAAATTCTTTACTATCTGAACAGCGCATTTCTTTGAAAAAGAGACACTCATGACCCCCTTTTTCCCCCCTTGAGCTGTAAATCCTACAATACCAGAAACGTCTCCAAACGCCCTATTATTATCCTTTATATATGGCTTTTCTGCCTTGGGATTAATCATGGCCATGGTGGATAACACATTTACGGTGGCTTCAATAAAAGGTTTTGCGAGCTTTATGTCCATATTTTGTCCCTTGGGATTTTAGTGGTTATAACTTAATGAAAATTTTTAACCTCTTCTTTTAATTTTTGCAACCCTGAGTATATTTGTTTTGAACGTATAGGTCCAATGGTGGATACCTTTCTTAGTTCATCGTGGTTAGCATTCAGCAAATTTTCCAGGGTATTGAAATGAGATATGAGCAATTTAAAGGTCTTTGGGCCAATGCCCATAATTTTTTTTGATATCACTTTGGACCAATGTTTTTCGGGCCCTTGACCTGGTTTTAGAAATTGTAAACCTGTGTACATTGTCTCTTAGAAACTGAATAAATAAAAGTTCCTTTGAATTTTTTTGAAAGTAATATGGAATTTTTCCGACCCTCAATATATATTTTGTCTGGCTCCAATCTTCCTTTTGACTTGGCTATTGAAATTAATCTAAAGGGCAATCTAGTCTCAAAGAGCTTTTTAAAGCCAGATTTAACAGCATTTATCTGTCCCTTACCACCATCAATAATAATTAGGTCCGGCCACGGCTCTCCAAGTTTAAACCTCCTTTTGGTCCACTCATGTAAAGTCAGGTAGTCGTCTCTTTTGTGGTCAAGTTTAGAGAATTTAAAGATCCTGTATTGATCCTTTTTTAGCTCACCATCTTCAAAGACAATCATGCCCACCATGGTATGTCTGCCCATTACATGTGATGCATCGATAACTTCAATTCGCTTGGGGACTACCTCCATTCCAATCAATCTGGAGATTTTAGTTAGCTCCATTATGTATTTAGGACTGCTATGTTTAAAGATATTCAGGCTTGCCAGTCTCAAAAGATCTTTGTGTACACTAGTTGCATTGGAGATAACATTAAGTTTTTTTCCCCTTTTTTTTCGGTCAAAAAGTCCAGCACATTGGGGTCTATTTTACAGGTACTTGGTATGAGAATTTTATCTGGGACATTATTATTTAAGGAATAAAATTGAAATATTACTGCATTTAAGATTTCATTTAAATTATTTTTATCCCCAAGGCTAAGGTAATTTATTTTTTCAAAATTAAAATGGAAATTTTTTTTGATCAAGCACCCTTCCATCTCTAATGATAATTATGCCTATTCCAACTATGACATCATTAGATTCAATTGAAAAAAACGTCCATATCCCCATGGGATGGAAGGATTACCCTCTGCTCTTCCAGGGTCTTTTTTTATTTCAAATAATTTATCTCTAACTTGAGATGCTTTTTCAAATTCCAGTTTTTCTGAAGCTTCCCACATCTGTTTTTCAAGTTTTGAGATGAGTTTTTTTATTTTTTTCCTTTTAAAAACAACTCCACTTCATGGATTAAATCCATATATTCTTCTTTGGACACATTATAACAACAAGGCGCTAAGCATCTTTTGATGTGGTACTGTAGACATGGTCTTGATCTATTTTTGAAAACTGTATCCTTACATTTTCTTATGGGAAAGATCTTATTCAATAGTTTATAGGTATGTCTTGCTGCCTTTGCAGAAGTATAAGGACCAAAATACTTGCAATTATTATTTTTTTAAAATTTTTCTGGTTATCTGGATCCTGGGGTAGGGATGATTTAAATCCAATTTAAACAAAATATACGCCTTGTCGTCTTTTAATAGTATATTGTATTTAGGTCTATATTTTTTTTATTAAGTTAAACTCTAAAAGCAGGGCTTCTTTTTCATTAGATGTGCAGATAAAATCAATATTTTTTTTATTTGTGAAACCAGAAGTTGGGTTTTATCTGATGCTACATACCTTCTAAAATATTGGGAGACCCTTTTTTTTATATTCTTTGCCTTTCCTACATAGATTACTCTGTTCCCCTTATCTTTAAACAGGTAAACTCCACATGATGTTGGGAGGTTAGAGATTTCCCTTAGCTCCATCCCTCATCTCCAATCAAAGGGACAAAGAGTACATCAATTAATTTTTCTTCATTTATTTTGTCATTTATACCTTTGGTTATTCTAACTAGAGTTTGTCCATACCTGTACTCCCCAACAGGCATTACCAATCTCCCTCCAACCTTCAACTGAGAAATAAGTGGTTTTGGTACCTTGGGACCGCCTGCAGTAACTATTATTGCATCATATGGGGCAAATTGCTTTAGTCCAAGTGTACCATCTCCCACTATGACGTGTACATTGTTATAATTTAGATCCCCAAGAGTCTTTCTTGCCTTTTCCGCCAGCTCTGGTATCCTCTCTATTGTATAAACTTCCTTGGCAATTTCTGCCAGTACTGCAGCCTGATATCCACACCCTGTCCCAACTTCCAGGACCTTTTCTCCTCCAACCAGTCTCAGTGCCTGAGTCATGTAGGCAACTATATATGGTTGAGAAATTGTCTGGTCATATCCTATGGGTAGAGGTCTGTCTTCATAGGCCTTGTGGGTTAGTCCTTCAGACACAAAAAGATGTCTTGGAACCCTTTTCATTGCCGATATCACAAGGGGATTTGTTACTCCCCTCCTTACAATTTGATCCTCAACCATCTTGTGGCGGATGGACTCAAAGGGATCGTTTTTATTTTTCCCGGTTTTTTTTATTTATCATTGCTTATCTGTGTAACCATGTTCTTTTTGTAGAAAATATAAAAACAGACCCACACACATAAATCCCAGAAGTAATAATATACCACTAAGCATTTTTACCTCCTTGATTAAAAATTATATCCAAATTTTTCTATATCAATTTTAAAATGTTTTTCAACAAGTTCTACTGCCCTGTCTGTATAGTATGGCCTATAATCTCTGGATCTATCCCTGGCCTTTCTCTTATGCGGCAATTTTACCTTCTTTTTTTATTCCAATTTTATCTAACACCTCATTAAAATCATTTTCCAGGTTTTCATACCTGCCAATAAAGTCAACAAGATAGTTCCCCTTCATATCAACAAGGGATAGCCATTGGGGCTCTTTAGATGCATCCAGTATATAGTGATAAGGCCTAGACTCTTCCAATTTAAATTTCAAAAAAATCTTCAAAGGATTTTATGTGTTCAATCAAATGTGGCCGTTCTCTTTTTACATGGTGATACGAGCTCACCTGTAGATCCCAAGGGTTACGCACAAATGCAAATTTAAAAAAAGGAATTAAATACATCCCTTGGAAGGATTTCATAGGCCGCTATAATCTTTGCATGTCTTGGAAACTTTACCCCCAATTTGTGGTTTGAGAGATGGTTTATGCGATTAAAGATATATTGGAGCCACCTTATGGGATCAGTTAGCAAAATGGGAGTCAGGGCTGAGCGTATACTTGTTCCCCCGGTTTTTGCAATATGTACGAAAATAAATTTGTATTTATAGGATATTAACATGGTATCTTATTTGTTTACACTAATGGTTTTGATGGCCTTTTTTTGCAGCAAGCTGTTCAGCTTTTTTTTATACTTGTGGATGTAGCCTCAAAGCTCCACTGATTTGGGAGAACAACCTTTACAGTATAAGATTTTGCGTGTTCAGGGCCAAAACTATCTATTAAGACATATTTTGGACGATCTTTAAATGTTTTTTTGGGTTATTTCCTGTAGTTTGCTCTTATAGTCCTTTTTTTGCCACCTCCACACAACTATCAGGCCATTTGTGTTTAAATAAATCTTTTACAATGGTTTTTGCCTTTTCATATCCTCCATCTAGAAAAACAGCTCCAATAAGGGCTTCAAATACATCACACAAATTGGCGTCCCTATCTCTTCCCCCTGATTTTCCTCCCCTTTTCCAAGTAATAAAAATTCATTTAGTTTTATCTCCCTGGCCATCCTGGCAGGAATGATTCATTGACCAGATGGGCCCTGGTAGAAGTGAGTTCCCCTTCCCTGGCATCTGGAAACCTTTCATATAATTCTTCTGAGATTGATAGTTCTAGTACTGCATCTCCAAGAAATTCAAGCCTCTCATTATTGTCCCCTGTCCCTGGATTTTCGTTAGTGTATGAGGAGTGACTTAGTGCAGTGATTAATAGTTCTTTGTTGTTAAAGTTGTATCCAATTATTTTTTTCCAGTTCATTTAAATTTCTTTTACGCATGTCTACTTTCTTTTTAATGCCTCTTGTTTAGCTATAAGGTCGCACCGCTCGTTTTCCCTGTGACCACTATGTCCTTTTACCCAAAGGATTTTAACTTCATGTTTTTGTAAAAGCTCAAGGAGTTTTTCCCAGAGTTCTTTGTTTTTTTACTGGTTTTTTTTGAAACAGTCAACCAGTTAGACCTGGTCCATTTTTCAAGCCACCCTTTATTTATAGCGTCATGAATATATTTTGAATCTGTGTAAACCTGGACGTTGCACTTTCTTTTAAGAGATTCAAGGGCCCTTATTATTGCAGTTAATTCCATCCTATTGTTTGTTGTGTGTTTTTCTCCCCCTGATATCTCCTTGTAGTGGTTATTGGATTTTAAGATTGCTGCCCATCCTCCAGGCCCAGGGTTTCCAAGACAGGCGCCATCTGTATATATAATCACCTCAGGCATAGAAGGATGATTATTGTTTATTGTATTCATTGTCCAGTTTATTTAATTGATCAAAAATTAATTTAACACCATTTATTAAACCAATGGGCCACGAATCTTTTTCAAGATACTCCCTGCAATATTTAGTTTCCATATAATTTGTAAACTCAAGGGGCAATGACTTTTTTTAGTAGCACAGGAAAATAGATTACAGCTTCTTTTTTTTAGAGGACAAATTCCAATAAAGAGAGTCTTTGATAGATTATCAGGCTCTACAATTGTGTTTTTTATTGATGTTTATTTTTAGCTCTACCCCATATAGGTCTTTTAGATACCTGGCAAAATTCATCAATATCTTTTTCTCTGATTTAGACAATGTCCTGGTCTGATCATAAATAGTTTGTCTACTTGTGATCTTCTCTATGGTAGATTCATAGTTCTTCCAGAAAAGGAGTCCTGTTATAAAAAAAACTATAATCACCCTGTAGTCCTGAGTAAAGACACAAGGGGTGATGAATCTTTTCTGTGGATTTTAAACCTAGCCATTTAGCTCTGATATCCATTTTTTTTAGGGGAGTTTCAAAAAAATTCCTGAATTTCCCTTAACCTTTGTTCACTTTCAGCCTCAAACCTTAAGACCAATACTGGCTGGGTATTTGATGCACGGATAAGGCCCCAACCATCTTTAAAATTTATCCTTATTCCATCCACATCAATAACCCTACCACCCTGGGCATGGGCCTTGAAATATTCCTTTGCCTTTTCAACCACCTGAAACTTGATTTTTTTCTGGGCAATCCATCCTGATTTCCGGGGTATTATAGGTCTTTGGCCAGTCCTCAAGATATGTGCTGAGTCTTTTTTTCTGGATATTTAGAGATAATTTCTATGAGCCTGGCTGCTGCATATATGGCGTCGTCAAAGCCATAATATCTGTCTGCAAAGAACATGTGCCCGCTCATCTCACCTGCTAAAAGTGCCCCTTCTTCCCTCATCTTGGCTTTGATGAGAGAGTGCCCTGTTTTCCACATAATGGGAATACCCCCGTGGTTTTCAATATCCCTATAAAGGAGGTGGGAGCACTTTACTTCTCCAATTATCTTTGCACCTGGATTTTCTATAAGTACTTCCCTTGCAAAGATTGCCAAAACTTGATCTCCATAAAGGACATTACCATTTTCGTCAACAACACCGATCCTGTCTCCATCTCCATCAAAACCAACTCCAAGATGGGCATTTAAATCAACTACTTTTTGCCTGAGGTCCTTTATGTTTTCAAGGACAGTTGGATCTGGATGGTGATTTGGGAAATCTGGATCTGGATCGCAATATAGACAATGGACCTCACACCCCAACCTGTTTAATAGTTCTTTACAGATATTTCCAGATGTACCATTTCCTCCATCCACAACAACTTTTACCCTATTTCCCAGCTTAATTCCCCTTGCTAATTGTTCTAGATATATGGGGATTGGGTCAAATTCACTGGCAAACCCCTCTCCTTTTTTTGAATTTCCCGTTTTTCATTACTTCATATAGGCTTTCTATCTCTGTTGTGTGGATTGTGTCTAACCCAGCCCATACCTTAAATCCATTAAACTCAGGAGGATTGTGGGAGGCAGTGATCATAACTCCTGCATTTAGTTTTAAGTATTTTACTGAAAAATAAAAAACCGGTGTTGGTACCATTGGGAGAATTATAACATCTATGCCAGTTGAAATAAGCCCCTTAACCATTGCCCTTTGATATGCAGGGGAGCTGTGTCTACAGTCTCTGCCCACAACACACTTTTCATATCCCTTTTCCTGAAAATAAGTGCCACAAGCCTTTCCAAGGACCTCTACCCACTCTTCATCAAAGTCTTTGTCCACTATTCCCCTGATATCATATGCCCTGAATACATCTTTATTTATTGGTTTCACTGTCCTCCTCCTTTTGATTTTTAATTTTTCCATCCATTTTATCTATTTATTTAATCTTTATTTTAAGATATGGCAAGGTAGTTAAATCTGTTGGTTGTTTAAAAAATTTGTTGACCCATAATTTTGCTTTTGACATAATTTTAGAAAAATTTCATGGCAGTAAAAAAAAGGAGGATATTGTGAGTTGGGATTGGGATAAATTAGAGGAAAGGAGGGAGAGATTTTCTAAATCCACTAAACCACCTAAACCAGATATTTCTAAGATAAAAGACAAATTGCCTTTTTTTAGACAATCTTAAGGGCAATGGGCCAAAAATCTTGATTGGGGTTTTGGTGTTGCTCTGGCTTGCCAGTGGATTTTATATTGTAAATCCAGATCAGGTAGGTGTTATTAAAAGGTTTGGTGCATTTAGCAGGATAACTGGTCCAGGGCCTCATTATCACCTTCCATATCCAATTGAAACTGTCTTGACCCCCAGTGTGACCCAGATCAAAAGGGTTGAAATCGGTTTTAGAAGTGTAACCCTGGGCACTGGAATTAATAATTATAGGTCGGTTCCCAAAGAGTCTCTTATGTTAACAGGAGATGAAAATATAGTTGATGTGCAATTTATTGTCCAATACAGGATAAAGGATGCATATTCATATCTCTTTAACATAAGCAATCCTTTTAAAACAGTGAAAGATGCAGCAGAAGCCGCAATGAGGGCGGTTATAGGTAATAATCAAATCAATGCAGTCCTCACCACTGAAAAATTTATTATCCAGAACAAGACCCAAAAGTTGTTACAGCAGGTCCTTGATAGCTATCATACAGGAATCCAGGTTGTGGCCGTGAAACTACAGGATGTACATCCTCCAAAAGAAGTACTGGATGCATTTAAAGATGTAGCATCTGCAAAAGAAGATAAGAGCAGGCTAATAAATCAAGCAATGGCATATAGAAATGAAATAATTCCAAAGGCAAGGGGACAGGCTGCAGAGATAGTAAACAAGGCTGAAGCATATAAAGAGACTAAGATAATGATGGCCCAGGGGGAAGCAAATAGATTTTTAAAGATGTTGGAGGAGTATAAAAAAAGCCCCTTTTGTTACCAAAAAGAGGTTGTACCTGGAGACAATGGAGGAAATTTTGAAAAAAAGTTAAAGACAAGGTGATAATTTCAAAATCACTTGGAGATAGAGTATTGCCCCTTTTATCCCTTGATGAGAAGACGAAAAAAAATTAAAAATCAAAGGAGCAAATAATGAATAAGAGCGGTGGATTTATCCTGCTTTTGATTATTCTTTTAATGGGTATGTCCCAGGCCTTTTATATTGTTGATGAGACCCAGAGAGCAATTGTTTTACAACTGGGGAAACCAGTTGGTGATGCAGTTGGGCCAGGGCTTCATTTCAAGATTCCGGTAATACAACAGATTCAAAAATATGATTTTAGAATATTGGAATATGATTCTCCACCAGCAGAAGTAATTACCAAAGACAAAAAGACCCTGGTGGTTGACAATTATACCAGGTGGAGAATTTTTGACCCACTCCTATTTTACAGGACAGCCAGGACAATCTCCAGGGGATTGGCAAGATTAGATGACATAGTGTATTCAGAGCTCAGGGTGGCTTTGGGGAAATATAATCTCATTGATATTGTGTCTTCAAAGAGGAATGAAATAATGGCTACTGTTACTTCAGACGTTAAGAAGGAACTGAAAAAATATGGGATAGAGGTGATAGATGTGAGGATTAAACGTACAGACTTGCCTCCAGAAAATCAAAAAGCCATTTATGCCAGGATGAGATCTGAGAGGGAGAGGGAGGCCAAACAATACAGGTCAGAAGGTGCTGAGCAAGCTGCAATAATAAGGGCCAAAGCTGACAAAGATAGGGCCGTTATATTGGCAGAGGCAAAGAAAAAGGCCCAAATAACAATGGGTGAAGGGGATGCCCTGGCAACAAAAATATATGCTGAGGCATATAAAAAAAGACCCCAAGTTTTTTTGATTTATTGAGGTCCTTTGATGCATATAAAAAGGGATTAGATGCCAATTCTCGTTTGGTGATGTCTTCTGACAATGAATTTCTCAGGTATATGGAAAAGACCAAATAGTCCGGGATCATTTGTTTTAACCCAAATTTGTCAAAACTTGGGCAATATACCCACCTCGACTTTTGGTCTAAAAAAAGGGCTTTTAAAAGCCCTTTTTTTAGACCATTGCTATTTGTTCATGCTCTTTAGGGGAGTTTTTAGATAAATATTTTGGGGAAGGCACAAATAGCGGAAATTGCAAGGCAAATTCTCTTACTTCCTTTCTTATTTTTGCAATTACTGTTTCATTATCCTTAAATTTTAGGGTCTGAATTAGAAAATCCATTACTTTATATACGTCTTTTTCCACCATTCCCCTGGTGGTAACAACAGGGGCTCCTATCCTTATTCCTGAGGTTATGGTTGCTGGTTTGTCCTCAAATGGGACAGCGTTTTTATTTACAGTTATTCCAACCTTTTCAAGAACTTGTTCTGCTTCTTTACCTGTTAGGTCTTTGTTCCTTAAATCAATCAACACGAGGTGGTTGTCTGTGCCACCTGTTACCAGATCAAATCCTTCACTTATTAGTGCTTCAGCCATAGCCTTTGCGTTTTTGAGTACCTGTCTTTGGTAGTCCTTGAAATCTGCACTCAACGCTTCCTTGAATGCCACAGCCTTGGCAGCAATTATGTGCATAAGTGGTCCACCCTGTATACCTGGAAATATCTGGGTATCCAATTTTTTTGCCTAACTCAGATGTGGAGAGTATAAAACCTCCTCTGGGTCCCCTTAAAGACTTGTGTGTGGTAGAGGTAACCACATGGGCATATTTTACTGGACTTGGATGAAGTCTTGCTCCAACTATTCCCGCAATATGGGCCATGTCAACCATAAGGTAGGCCCCTATTTCATCTGCTATTTCTCTAAACTTTTGAAAATCAATCTGCCTGGGATAGGTACTTGCACCAGCTATTATAAGTCTGGGTCTGTATCTTTTTGCTAGCTCACGAACTTGGTTAAAATTTATTCTCTGGGACTCCCTATCCACTCCATATGAATAGCTAGTATAAATTTTACCTGAAAAATTTACCTTGCTCCCATGGGAAAGGTGCCCTCCATGGGCCAGGTCCATGCCCAAAATGGTGTCCCCTGGTCTTAAAAGCGCTGCATATACAGCCATATTTGCCTGGGATCCAGAGTGGGGTTGGACATTTGCATGCTCTGCACCAAATAAGGTTTTTGCCCTTTCCCTGGCAAGGTCTTCAGCTATATCTACATTAAAACATCCACCATAATACCTTTTGCCTGGATAACCTTCAGCATACTTGTGGGTAAGACAGCTGCCTGCAGCCTCCCTTATCCCTGGCGAGGTGAAATTTTCAGAAGCAATAAGCTCAATAGTCTCCCTCTGTCTTTTTTCTTCAAGGGATATTGCCCTGTAAATCTCCGGATCGTGAACCTTTAAGTAGCTCATAATTCCACCTTCCTAAGGTTAAAATTTACTTGCAAATTAATAGAACTATTTTAATACATAAATGGTAACCCATTGTCAAATAAGCATATTTTGATATTTTTGCCATGAATCCTAAAAAAAAATTCTAAATTTAAAAAAAAATATGATTAGTTTTTAGGTTTTTGTAAGTTTTCTCTTGTGAATGAATTTAGTTTTAATGATTAAAAAAAATATATACAATAAAATCAATTAATTAATATAAAAAAAACATTTTTGAAAAAAATAAAAAAAATCTGCTTATTCCATTAACTCCGAAATCTCAAGCTTTGCTGTGTCTGTGGGGGTCTAAAGTTCAAAATTCGAGGATGAAGGTTCCATACAAAATTGAAGGATAAATTTTGTTTGTTATTTTCTCTCCTTCTCCCTTCACCCTTCTACCTTTCACTATTCACTATCACTATTCACCTGCTCCATAACCCAATCAATAATCGGAGCTAAAGAAATAGGCAGATAAAAAAAATAAAATAGGACTGTTAGTGATTTATATAAAAATTTATTTTTAAAATTGCTAAAAAATCATTATTGGGTTATAAAAAGTCTAAATTTAGGCAGGTTTTAGTTACTTGAAGGTCGGTTATTTAAATTTTTTTCAAAGGAGGATTTTATGCCTGTTAAGAAAATTCCACAGACACCATCTGCTTATTCTTTTCCGCTGCTAATAAAAAAATCTATTAAGATTTCCTCTCACTTATAATCCAGATCAGGAAATAGTTTATAGGGATAAGTTTAGGTACACCTACAAGGAATTTGGTAGAAGGGTTCACAAACTTGCAAACATGTTAAGGGCCCAGGGTGTTAAAGAAGGAGATGTGGTAGCTGTAATGGACTGGGACAGTCACAGGTATTTAGAGTGTTTTTTTTGCTGTACCAATGATGGGTGCAGTGCTTCACACAATAAACATCCGACTATCTCCAGAACAATTGGTGTATACTATAAATCACGCTGAAGACGACGTGATTTTGGTGAATTCAGACTTTTTACCAATGCTCGAGGCTGTAAAGGATGAAATTAAGACAGTTAAAAAAATTTATTCTTTTAACAGATGAAGATGAGATTCCTGCCACATCTTTGGATCTTGCCGGGGAATATGAAGAACTGCTGAAGGATGAGAGCGACGAGTATGATTTCCCTGAATTTGATGAAGATACAATGGCAACCACTTTTTACACAACTGGTACCACTGGTCTTCCAAAGGGTGTGTATTACAGTCACAGGCAAATAGTTTTGCACACATATGGACTAATTTCCACATTGTGTACAATGGGAAATGCAATGAGGGTGGATAATGGGGACGTATATATGCCCCTTACTCCAATGTTTCACGTACACGCATGGGGAATGCCTTATATGTTTACATGGCTTTGCACAAAACAGGTTTATCCTGGTAGATATGACCCTGAGATGATTTTAAAGCTGGTCCTCCAGGAAAAAGTGACCTTTTCTCACTGTGTGCCAACCATTATTCATATGCTGGTCACCTCTCCAGTTATAAAACAGATAGACCTATCCAACTGGAAGGTGGTAATTGGTGGTTCTGCCCTTCCACAAGGGCTGTGTAAAGAGGCCCTTAAATACAATATAAACATTACATCAGCATATGGAATGTCTGAGACCTGTCCACTACTTACAGCCGCCTTACTTAAACCCCACATGGTGGATTGGGATATAGACAAGCAGGTTCCAATTAGGTGTAGGACAGGTATACCTGTTCCAAATGTTTTACTGGAGGTGGTTGATCCCATGGGCAATCCTCTGCCCCATGATGGCAAATCAACAGGTGAGGTTGTAGTCAGGGCTCCCTGGCTCACCCAGGGCTATTTAAAGGATCCTGAAAAGAGTGAAGAGTTATGGGAAGGTGGTTGGCTCCATACAGGTGATATTGGATATATTGATGAAGAGGGATATTTAAAGATAACAGACAGATTAAAAGATGTGATAAAGACTGGTGGTGAGTGGATATCTTCTTTAGAGCTTGAAGATATACTCAGTCAACATGAGGCAGTTAGTGAAGTGGCAGTGATTGGTGTTCCAGACGAAAAATGGGGGGAAAGACCCCTGGCACTCGTGGTTTTACATGAAGAATATAAGGGTAAGATTGGAGAAGATGAATTAAAAGGTCATTTTAAAAAAAATTTGTTGATGACGGTAGTATCCCAAAATATGGAATTCCTGACAAAATTGAAATCGTAAATCAAATTCCAAAAACAAGTGTGGGTAAGATAAACAAAAAGGAAATAAGGAAGATGTATCAGTAAGATAATAAAGGGGGGTGGTGCCACCCCCTTTATTATCCCAACTCCTTTGATCTATTACATGCATGATGGAGTGCGTCTATTATAGCCCCCCTAACAGCCATTCTGTCAAAGTGATTCAGGGCTGCAATAGTGGTGCCTGCAGGTGAGGTTACCATTTCCCTTAGGTCTGATAATTTTTTTGTCCATGTCTTCAATCAGCTTGGTGGTTCCACCAAGAAGTCCTTTTACCATCTCAATTGATAGATCCCTTGGAAAACCCAGTGATACCCCAGCTTCAACCAGTGCCTCTAGAAAGTAGATTATATAGGCAGGTCCAGAGCCAATTAAAGCTGTGTATGCATCCATGTATTCTTCTTGAATTTGAAATGTTTTACCAATGGCATTAAAAAGCTCAATTGTTTTAGACCTAATGGTATTATCTATATCTTCTTCAAAGCAAATTGCAAAAAGTCCCTTTCCAACTAAAGCAGGGGTGTTGGGCATTATGCGGACAACCTTAGACATGCCCCCAGACCATTTTTTTTATTTTTTTTTATTTTAATTCCCGCACAAATAGACAGAATTGTGTGGGAGTCTAAAAAAAAGATTGCTATATTTTTTTTAAAAGGGGTTTAACCTGGTTGGGTTTTACAGCCAGAAGGATATAATTGGACTTTTCAATTAGCTTAGATATACCTCTTACTTCTTCAACTTTTAACTCTTCGCAAACGCTGTGAAGTTTTTTTCTCGTCCACATCGTAAGCAAGCAAATGGACACCTGCAAGTGAACTCCACCCCTTTAAGATGGCGCCTCCCATGTTCCCGGTGCCAATGATTCCAATATTGTCCATTAATTATAATACCTCCAGTTTGTTGAAAAAGTATGCAATTTCCTTAATTGCATTTTCTGGACTATCAGATCCATGAACTGAATTCTTTTCAACATCCAGAGCAAATTCTTTTCTAATAGTACCTTGTTTTGCATTTTCTGGATTTGTGGCACCCATAAGTTCTCTGTATCTTTTTATGGCGTCTTCACCTTCCAGTACTGCAACAACAATGGGACCAGAGCTCATATAATCTGTTAAGCTGTCAAAAAAAAGGCTTTTCTCTGTGAACCTCATAAAATCCTTCAGCCTGTTTCTTGTTTAAATGGAGCATTTTTAGGGCCTTGATCTTTAGATTAGCTCCTTCAATCATTTGTAAAATTTTTCCAATAAGGTTTCTTTCAACAGCATCAGGCTTTATTATGCACAGTGTCTGTTCCATGATATCTTCCTCCCATAAAAATTTTTCTCATTTTTTATGTTTTATTTCCCCCAATGTCAAATTACACAGTACACTGGAACTGGCCTGCTTGAAAAGTTTTTTTATTACATATGCCAATAGATTTTTGTTTTTAGTATTTGAAAAAAATAATTTTAATACCATTAGTTCCTGCTTTAAGGATATATAAAATTTACTGAGTAATAAAACTGGTAAAAAAATATGGAGGAGATTATGAGAGAGCTAAATTGTTTTGGTCTTGCATGTCCTGGTCCTGTTTTAAAGTGCAAGGAAGTTATAGAGGCTGAAATGCCGTCAGTTTTACACGTGTTAGTTGATAATCAGGCTGCCAGGGAAAATGTATCTCGTTTTTTTAAAGTCAAAATCTTACACAATAGACGAGGTTAAAGAAGAAGCAGGTGGTTTCAGGGTCATAGCAAAATCATCTACAGAGGCTGTATCAAATAACACAGAAAGTGAAGAAGATATGTCTGTTTATTCTTGTGAAATAAATCCTTCTGGCATACAGGACAAACAGCTTGTATTTATTACCTCTGATAAAATCGGCCACGGAGATGATGAACTGGGACGAAAGCTCATGGCAAACTTCATAAAGACCCTCCTGAGATGGGAAATTCTTTGTGGAGGATTATTCTTTTAAATGGGGGAGTAAAATTGGCAACAGAACAAGGAGAAATTTTAGAGAGTTTAAAAAAATCTTGAAAAATCAGGAGTTTCTATTTTGGTGTGTGGGACATGCTTGATTTTTTTTAAACTTTTAGACAAAAAGAAGATAGGAGAGACAACCAATATGTTAGATGTTGTAACAAGCCTTGAGATGGCGTCAAAGGTGATTAAGATTTAAATAATATGGGCGATAAAATAAGATTAAATCGTTTTTTTGGCGCGCTCTGGAATCTGTTCTAGAAGAGGGGCTGATGAGCTTATTAAAAAAAGGACTTGTGAAAGTAAATGGAGTAACTGTTAGCCAGCTTGGAACAAAAATTGATATAGACCTGGATAAGGTTGTTGTAGACGGAAAAGAGATTCCCAAAGATTCCTTTAAAAGTAAAAAAATTTATCTATATTGCCTTAAATAAACCCATTAAAGTGGTAACCACACTGCGCGATCCCCAAAACAGGAAAACAGTAATAGAAATATTGCCTGAATATTTAAGAGATAAAGGACTGGTACCTGTTGGCAGGTTAGACTATTTTTCTGAAGGTCTTTTGCTTATGAGTAATGATGGTGACTTTGTATTCAAGATGACCCACCCCAAATTTCACTTAAAAAAAAATATATCTGGTTGAAGTTAAAGGCAATGTCAAAAAAGAACATATTCATGTAATGAAAAAAGGCATGAAATTAGATGAGATAAATTACAAATTGGCCCCTGTATCTGTAAGTATAGTAAAGAAACTGGCTCCTGACCATTTTGTTTTAAGATTTGAGCTCATGCAGGGGGTGAATCGACAGATAAGGAGAATGTGTCATGCATTTTCATGGAGTGTATTAAGACTAAAAAGGATAGCCCATGGTCCCATAAAACTTGGTAAATTGGAACCTGGTAGATTTAGATATCTGACAAAAAAAAGAAGTCGATCTCTGCATGGAGCAGTGTTTAAAAAAAATCTGTTCCATGCAATTAAATTTTTATTGGTTTAAATTCCATACATGTTTCGTCCAGGCCTATAACTGACCTCAAATACCGGCACTCACCTTTCCTTAAGCTGTTTTTCTATTCTTTTTGATAGTTTTTTTAGTATCTTCAGGCGTCTTCTTTATTTCCTCCAAGGGAAATCTCTAGAATCTCTTGCACCTCATCTTCTTCAAGTGTGACTACAACGGGCTTTATTTTCATTTTATCCTCCCTTTTATCCTTAAAGATTACCAATATAGGTGTAAAAAAAGTCAACAAATCAAAACCGCTACTCAGAATAATTGCCACTTCAAACTATATATGTTATCCTCAATAAGGACAACAACATCCGAATATGTTCAGCATTAATAAGAGGAACAAAATCCATAAGATGACATCTTCCCTGACAAACTCCGGTGATACTCAAGGATAACATGGAAAACAAAAAAAGAATATTACCAAGTTATTGACAAATGGGCAGGGAAAGAGATCCTATTTTTTGATCCCTTGGAGCTCAGGGTAACAGGTAATAACAGGCTTTATGAGAAGGGAATGGAGCTTTTGTCTCAAGAAGACTAGATGAGTGGAATAGTAGTATAGTGAGAAATTGGAAGGATGAGGTTTGATTTTAGTAAGTTAGAGGTATGGCAATGAACAGAGATTTGAGATAGTTTGAACCAATACACCACTATACTAATATTCCATTACCCCAAAAATCCCTTGACAATCCTTTTTATAGGCGTTAAGGGCTTGTTCACTATTTGAACGGTAGAGATATGTCAATTCAAACAAATCTTGAGGAAATTTATAAAATAATCAAAGAGATAGAAAAAGACAACTCTATCTCTCAGAGGGCATTAGCCAAGCGACTGGGATATAGCCTGGGAAAGATAAATTATCTCATAAAGGCGCTTGTGGAAAAAGGGATAATAAAGCTTGAGCGCTTTAAAAAAAAGTCCAAACAAATGGGCATATCGTTATCTCTTAACATCTAAAGGAATAAAAGAAAAATACAGGATTACTAAAACGTTTTTGCAAATAAAGTTAGAAGAGTATGAGAAGCTTAAGAAGGAGATTGAGGAATTGGAGAGGGAAATTGGGAAGGACGGTAAAAAGTGAATAGTGAATGGTGTGTAAGTGTGGGGAAGAAAAACAATTTATTAAGTTGGTTGAAGAAGTGGATGTAAATTAGAGGCGCATAATCTAACATTAAAATTTTATATAAAATTTCTAAGAAAGTGAGTCAATTTTGCGGTATAACAAGAGGTTCTGCAGGGAAAAATATCGTTTGCTGTTAACAAAGGAGTTGGTGTATATTTCGTTTGAGATCTATAATTCGTTGTTTGGAGAGGTTGAAATAATAACAAAATGGTTTTTGGGTTAATAAAATTACCCTCAAAAAGAACACTCAGTGCTGATAAAAAGCGGCTTCTAGAAAACTTTTTCTCTCTATCGGCTTCAGGGAGCAAATTACATATTACCTTTAATTACCTTGCCTTATCTTGTAAGGGTGTTAGGACCATCAAAATATGGGCTCATTGTCTTTGCACAGGCTTTTATCCAATATTTCAATATCCTAACGGATTACGGCTTTAATTTATCAGCAACTAGAGAAATTTCTATCAATAGAAAAGATAAGGAGAAGGTTTCTGAAATATTTTGCTCTGTAATAATTATAAAGTTTGGTTTGCTTATTTTGTCTCTCATGATCATGACAATTATTGTCTTTTTCTTTGGAAAGTTTAAGAAGGATTGGTTGCTTTATTACCTGACTTTTGGAACGGTTATAGGACAAGTTATATTCCCTGTATGGTTTTTCCAGGGAATGGAAAGAATGAAATATATCACCTTTTTAAACATAACGGCAAAACTGATTTTTACGGTTTCTATTTTTATTTTTGTCCACAATGTTTCAGATTATATCTATGTGCCTTTGATAAACTCTCTGGGTTTTATAGTTGCTGGGATACTTGCTTTATGGATTGTTTTTAGGGAATTTAAGGTTGAATTCTATATTCCAAACATTTCTATAGTTTTGAGTTATTTAAAAGATAGCACTCAATTTTTTTTGTCGAGAGTTTCAGTTTCGGTTTATACAATTAGTAATACTTTCATTATTGGCATATTACTAGGTAATAAGATGGTTGGCTTCTATTCCGCTTCAGAAAAAAATATTTCGAGCATTAGTGGGACTATATCAACCCCTTAATAATGCTTTATATCCATATATATCCAAAATGAAGGATATGAAACTTTTTAAAAAGATATTTTATATAATTAGTTTGGTGAATATGTTTCTATGGGGAATAGTACTTGTTTTTAGTAATAATATAGTTGAAATATTATATGGAGGCGGTTTTAATATATCTAGTGCACTATTAAAAATCTTTTCTGTTCTTGGGATAATAATGTGTCCAACTATTCTAATTGGATACCCCTTTGTTGCAGCTTTAGGGTATCCTGAATATGCTAATTATAGTGTTATAGTTGCTTCTTTTATTCATTTAATTTTATTACTAATAATATCCCTGTTATAAATATATATTTAGTTGCCTTTATAACTATATTTAGCCAAATGTTTGTGCTACTAATTAGATTTTATGGTATAAAAAAAGCACAATTTATGGAAGGAAAAATGTGTGGGATAGTCGGGATTATTAATATTCACAATAAAAGAAAATTGCCTGAGAATATTTTTTTTTAAAATGTTAAATTCTATGGTGCATCGTGGTCCAGACGATAGTGGAATATTTAGTGATGAAAATGTGTATTTAGGTCATAGAAGGTTAGCTATATTAGATTTGTCAAAATCAGGAAACCAACCTATGAAATCTTTAAATGGAGATGTGTGGATTACATATAATGGAGAGGTTTATAATTTTTTTAGAATTAAAAGATGATTTATTGTTGAAAGCATATAAATTTAAATCTAGAACAGATAGTGAGGTTGTACTTAATTTGTATTTAGAATATGGTATTGATTTTCTTGAAAAACTTAGAGGTATGTTTGCATTTGCAATATATGATAAGAGAAAAAAATAAGGTGTTCGTTGTTAGAGATAGACTAGGAATTAAACCTTTATATTACTCTATTTTTGATGAAAAATTTATCTTCTCGTCAGAGATAAAGAGTATTTTGCTTTATCCGCACTTCCCACGGGTAGCTAATAATATAGGAATCTCTAGTTACTTAAGTTATAGGTATCCCATTAAAAATTTTGACTTTATTTGATATGATATATTCTCTTGAACCTGGTCATTATATAGAAATAAATATTAATAAAAGAACTTATAGTATTTTCAAGTACTGGGATATTGAGGTGAATATTGAGGGACAAAATAAAGGAGAAGAATTTTATATTGAAAATTTAAAACAGTTATTGGAAGAATCGGTTAAATACAGAATGATCTCGGATGTCCCTATAGGATCGTACTTAAGTGGAGGGTTAGATTCAAGCATTATTGTTTCAATAATGTCGAATTTAAGTGGATTTCCAGTAAAAACTTTTACTATAGGGTTTGAAGAAGAAGGTTATAATGAATTTAAATATGCAAGAAAAGTAGCGAGTCTGTATGGAACTGAACATAATGAAATATTATTGAGGGGTAAAAATTATATTAATGAAATGTTGGAGTTAATTGATTATAAAGATTCTCCTTTAAGTGTTGCTAATGAACCTGCATTATACGCTATGTCAAAGGAATTAAAAAAATACATAACAGTGGTGCTTTCTGGAGAGGGTTCAGATGAAATATTCGGAGGTTATGGAAGAATATTCAGAAGTCCTTTTGACTATGAACGAATGAATTTATTTTTGAATAATCAGGAATTATATAAGGAACACGTGATTTCTCTAATGACTAATAATTTAATTGCTAAATATGGCAAGTTGAGATTTCAAAATGAGGTTCACTTCTTTCTAAGTTTATATCAATATATAAATTGGGAAGATAAAGAAAAAATTTTTATCTAAAGATTTTTTTAAAGACTATAAATTTTGATAATCAGTTAAAAGAAATATTCTACGAAACTTTTGATAAAATTAAATATAATAACTTATATACGAAGTTTATGTATACTTTTGAAAAAATACATATAGTAGGTCTATTACATAGGTTAGATGTAACTACAATGGCTACCTCTGTAGAAGCAAGACGTCCCTTTTGTAGATCATAAATTAGTAGAATTTGCTTTTAAAATTCCTTATAAATATAAGCTAAGATGGAAATCAAAATTGCACAAAATAGCAGCTAATATATATAATTCAGAACAAGTTAGTGAGAAATATGATATCCCAAAATATATTTTGAAAAAGGCCTATGAAAAAAAAATTACCGTCAGAAGTAGTTTGGAGAAAAAAAAATGGGATTTCCTGTACCAGTTCATAAATGGTTTGGAGATAATTTCAAGGAGGTTACAAAAGAGATACTTTTATCTAAAGAAGCTCGGGAAAGGGGTATCTATAATGTAAAATTTTTAGAGCTTTTTCTAAATAAAGA
>BBBM01000036.1 GCA_001311565.1 Desulfothermus okinawensis JCM 13304 | reverse complement strand
TGTGGGTGATCTTCATCCTTCATCCTTTCACTAATCACTATTCACTAATCACTTAATCCATAACTCAATCAATAATCGGAGATAAAGAAATAGGCAGATTATTCTTAATTACATACAAAATTAACTCCAGTTGCATTACAATCTACTGGGGAACCATTTAGGTCTATACATTCTATATTGGTTATAACAAAATCAGAGTCTTCAGGCAGAAAACAAGTATTATTTGCATCATTATTCTTTATAGTCACCTTTATAATTGAACTCCCATCTGCATCAAATCCATTTGCATTTATTAACCCTATTTTACCTTCATTGTCCCCAAAATCAGGATTAAACTGAACATAACCTCCCCCTGCATTGCCTATTGCCTCAACTCCATCAATAACTATAGCTTTAGGATAGGTAAATGTTAAATCAATGCCACCTATATTTTGTGTAGCATTCACCCCTATTTCCCATGTGCATACAAAATTATTTTTAACTTCCACCTCTATTGGATAGCTGGCTTTTACCCAAAATCCCTCATAGGCTCCACTGCACTAAAGGTATCAACACCATATTGATTTATCACATCCATTGTAGGGTTATTTGGACTCCAGGCCAGCCAATTGCCACTTTTGTACTTCCACAAAATCTCTATTCCATCTTTTTGAAAACTTGATACATCAATGGTGCAAGATGTCCCCTTTAATGACCAACCCTGATCAAGATAAATGGTCTCTGCCTGAAGATGGGATACTGACAAAAACATAAATAACCCTAGCACTAGTGTTAACATCTTTAATGTTTTCATATCATCTCTCCTTAACTGTAAAATTATTGACATATCAATAACCTAACTTAATTCCTTTTTAACATTCTTATAATAAAAGAGAATTTTAGAATTTTTAAAATCTAACACCACTTTATCTGGTGTACTGACGTTTTTAGGAAACAAAAGCGTTGGGTGGTCAATGGCTATATATTCTAGATTTGGCTTTAATGTAACCTCACTTTTTTTTTAAGATGAATTTTTTTTCTTATTTGGTTTTAATATTGTTACTATAACATCTCTTGCAACTAACACTTTCATTAGATTAGATTTAAAGATAAGGATTTTTAGCCTTTTAAAAAAAAATGTGTTCTGCTTTAAACTTAACAATAAATGATCCAATTTTTTTTGTTATCTCGACATATTGAGCTGTAGGACCAATGTCTGTAATTTTAGGAGGGATTATAGAGGTAGGGGGAGATTCTCCTCTATGTGACAACCAAAACAAAACAAGAACAAAACCTAGTAGAAGAACATACACATAATACTTTTTCATCATCGTAATTCATAAGAAAATTGAGTAGGAGGGCATAGGGAGCCCCCCTACAATTAGCTGCTACCTACATTATTGATTTGATATCTCAGGGAGTAACTTCACTTTGTCATAATACCAACTGGACATATCATCTATATAATATCCATTTATTGCTCCCTGTTCTAGGAATACCTCTGGGTGAGGAAATTTTAATTCCACACCTGAGATACCACCACTGTCTGAAATACTAGCCATATCTTGCTCAGGAATATTTTCATAATTGTCACTGGAACTGTAATAGGCATCTATATATCCATTGCTGTATCCTATAGAAAGTGAGGCATCTGAATATAAATATCCATCAGTCGACTCATCAATGGAACATGACCACCATTGACTCTGTGGATTGGTATTGAAGGCATATAGGTAAATATACTGATTATCGCTGCTTCTAGCAATTTTAAGATATGTATTACCTAAGCTACGAAATACCGGGATATTTGACCAATCATTTGCATTGCTATCAATTGATATGTCTGCCACTGGAATTGTATAGGTAGAAAGTGGCTCAGACCAATCTACTTCAGGGACATTTTGGGCTATTATTTCAATCCCATTCTCTCCTTTAGACGTATCAAGCACATATGGCTCATATTCTGTATGGTTCATATCAGCATTTAATGCAGCATACACTACATCCCTTGGCGATTTTTCTCCATAGGCCAGATGATAGAGGGTCATATTTACATCTGCTGGTTTTAGGTACCTAACACCAGCATTGTATAGTTCCTGAATATAATAGTTTCCATCATCTGCTAAGACTGTAGTCTCTCCTACATATTCATAAATGTAACCTTTTAAATCTATATCTGGATTATCAATAGCAGATTTAAAAGAATCTAAAACTTTCTGGAACATGACCGCTATTTCATTATTTTCAATATCAAAGGCATGGGACAATCTAGCTCTGTTGGCAAGATCCTCCTCCGATAAATTTTTTTAAAATACCATCGTACATATCAACAGCTGACTGAAATGTCTGTCTCACTGTAGGAAGTTTTGAAGTATCCATATACGTAAATAGGTTCTGGTTGTTACTCATAAACTCAAGGAATTGAGCATCTGTTACCTCCTCACCATTTTTTTATTAGGTCCCTTATATCTATGGTCCCATTATCTCCGTCAGAAACGGCCCATGTTGATACATTATAATCAATAGATGTTAAGTAGATGCACATGGCCTTTGCCATTTGTGTAATTATTTCCATTATCTTAACGTCAAGATTGTCAAAATAGATTGTAGTAAAACCAACAGTATTTATAGATGTATTTACACCTTCTGCTTGTTGTAGGTCAGACAATACAGTATCTAGCTTAGATGACAGATCATTAAGTACTGCCTTTAATTGCTGATCGTAATTTGCCAGATGCAAAAGATTAAATACAACATCTTCCATCTTTAGATTTGTCATGTCTGAACTAAGATCAATTCCAAGGTTATTAAAAATGTTCTGATTATCCTGATACAACTTTAACAACGTGGCTGTTGCCCTCCACAGATGGGTCTTTTTCCCCTCGGGCAGTGAGTCAATTACATTAAGAAGATTTGTATAATTTTCCTCTGTTGGGGTATTTAAAAATCGCGCCATCATATCTGTTACTTCTGAAGAAGGAACCTGTTTCCACATTTTTATACCATTCCCCACATAATTACCATCAACATAAGTCTCTAAATTTACCAAAGTGGAGTTTAAGGCTTCTCCAGTAACTGGATCTCCTGTGACAAAATTGTTTATTATATAAGCATTTATCTGTTTATTATCACATATTATAGTGATCTGCCCGTTCTGCACACTATAATTACAGGACTCAATTAGTTCACCATCTCCATTTCTATAAGTTACAGTGCCATTATCATTAAATGTAATGTACACATCAGGATACCAATTGTCTTTGTCCTCATGATAACTCATTGCGATTTTACTGCCATGAGTAATTAAACTTAAAATATCATCATCACTGTAATTGGATTTATTGGCTATTATGCATGATGTATTATATTCTCCATCATAAAAATCACTATTTACACAAAGGCTATTATCATCTGCCCAAACAATTTTTTTGTGTACTATTATCCTGTCCCACAAATTGCAAATTTGACCAATCTATAACCATTTGTCCGTTGTATTTAGGATCTGTACAATTTTTGAGTGTAATTGTATATGTTGAATTGTCATAAATAAAGTCACATGTAATGTCCTCATCTCCTACAAGGGTTACTTTTGTACCATTTGTATTTACGAGAAAATCTGGAACGTTATCCATGAGCATATTTTTCAATACACTATTTCTAGTCTCACTTGATGTGTTGTTTGTTCCACTCAAACTGCAAAACTCAACCTCCACTGGCGAGCTGGCTTTAATCCAAAACCTTCATGGGGATCTATTGAACTAAAAGAGGGTATATTGTACTGATTAATTACATCCATTGTAGAATTATTGGGCTCCAGGCCAACCAACCACCATCCTTGTACTTCCACATGATCAAAATAGAGTCTTTATCAAAATTTGATACATCCATGAAGCAAGATGACCCTTTCAAAGACCAGCCTTCACTCAATTGAACTGTCTGTGCAAGAAGGACAGTCCATGAACTATATAGAAGTACCCCCGCAAGTATTAGAAAAATTTTTATCCCCTTCATCTCTTACCTCCTAAAAATTTTAAATTTAACTATATTATCAAAAGGCATCTCCATTCCAACCGGGTTTATATACATCAATTTGCGGAGAGGGATTTTGATCATAGCTATTTGCTGGATTTGTTTCGTCATTACACCATTCCTTGTAGTCAGAGGCTGTCACTGAATCTCCAACAAATGCTGCCCAGAACCTACTGTGTACTAAAGACCATATTGTATAATTTTCCAGTTTTATATGTGTAGGTAGTTTGTCACTATAAATCTTCAAAATAGAACCGCAATCATATTGTTCCAAAATAAGCTCATCATCTAACCATGCCTTTGACCAATTCCCATTGTCATTTCCCCCTAATACAACTACTAACCCCTGTTTTATATTGTTATATTTAAGATTAAATTCTCTTCCCAGTCTCATATTTGCATCCCTGGTTATTGCTGGTGACCACATTTTCCTTATCATTTCGTCAAACTCAAAACGATCATTGTCATACCATCCATAATCTCCTTGTTGATGGCAGATTTCGGAATTAACCCTAATTATATTCTGAGAAAAATTGTTTTTTTTAAACCAAATTTGCCCTGGTCGTAATACTTGTTGCGATAGTCATTCAAATTATCTTTATCAATACAAAATCCTTTCATGTAAAAAAGATCACACATCATGCCAAATATTAAAGATGATTTTAATGATGAATCAACCTCAGCACTCCAAACTTTATCCTTATTGTTTGAATCAACATAAGCATAACCATGTCGATATGCTAGTACAAACAAGATGTGTGAATCATCCCCTTTTACACCTGCCAACATATTACCGTTTGCATCTAGGGCAAAAGTGATCTCTACATCAGAGGGAATCTCATCATCTGGCGCATCGTCACTATCACAATCCCAATCCCAGCCAAACTCATTTTCCAGTATATTTTTTTAATGTATCAGTCCAGATCAAAAAACCATTTTCAATTGTAGCTTCTTTTTGTGTAAAATAGTAAAGTTGGCTTATTTGGGAAAGATCAAGGGATTGCTCAGGTAGTTTAGCGTAGGCAACAATCTTTGAGTCTGCAACTTGTTTAGGTAAGGAGACTGTTCCATTACCACCTAAACTCAGCTCTATGGGAGTTTTGGCATTTATCCAAAATCCCTCCAATGGATCTATCTCATTTAACAAATCAAGTCCCACAACTTCAAGTAACTGCCTTATCTCTGCATTGGGCTCCACACCTGCCACTTCTTATTTGCCCTATCCCACTTCCACACAGTTCTTATCTCTGAATTGTTAAATTCAGTTACTTCAATTTTTTTCCGAAGCTCCCAATAAATTCCATCCCTGAACCAGGTTATATGTGGTTGCAAAGGTATATTTAGTAATTAAACCAACACACAAAAAAAATGCATACAAACAAACATATTCTCTTATTTTGCATAATCTCTCCTTTCGTGTTTAAAACAATTATATATTTTATATATTTCTATATGCAAATCACCATAATTATCAGGATGATAATCAATTAATTTCATGGTAACCAGTCTCGAATTTAAATTAATTTATAGTTAATTAATTATTAAAGAATTCATCACAATTCTCTACTTTAAATGAAATTAAATTGTTCCAATATACTAATTGACCATCAGAATATCTATTAGAAGTAAATATGCCACCATGTAATATTTTTCCAGTATCAGGATCATTTATTAATAGACTACTAACTTCTTTTGAATGCGCTTCTATATTGTCACATGTAACAATAACCTCTCCGTTCTGTACTTGATAATTACAGACCGTTTCTCCTTTTGTGCTCTTATAAGTTACTGTTCCATTATCATGATATGTACTGCATAGATAAGGATACCAATTATCACCATAATAAATCATAGTTAAATTACTACCATTAAGAACATAGTTTAGGATATCATCGTCACTGGGCTGGTCCTTATTTATAACTGCACATGAAGTTAGGTATGTGCTATTATCGAATTGGCTATTTACACATAGAGTATTGTTGTCTGCAAAAACTATTTTTTTCTATTTCATTATCAGAATCAGTTAATTTTAGATTTTGAAAATCTAAGTTTAATTCATCGTCATATTCTGGATCTGAGCAACTACTTAAGGTAACTGTAGATGTTGAATTGTTAAAGGTTAAATCACATGTAACTTCTTTATCCTCAAAAATGGTTATAGTTTTGCCATTTGCATTGGAAATAAAACTGGACACTGATCTTAAAAGTTGCTCTTGTAACAAATATCTCAATGTATCCACGCTAAATGTAGTATTGTTAGCTTCGCTGCAAAATTCCACATTAACAGGATCAGTGGTTTTTACCCAAAATCCATCAAAGGGTTTTATGGAACTAAAGGTGGCAATTCCATAATTAGTGATTAGACCCATAATAACATTATTCGGGCTCCATGCTAACCACTGCCCATCTTTATACTTCCATAAAATTTGAATACCACCTTTTTGAAAATTAGCTGTATCCATGTAACATGATGTTCCACTGAGTGACCAACCTTTTTCCAATAAAACTGTCTCTGCACGCAAGGTCTTTGTCATTAAACATATGAAGACACCAAGTAAAACAATTAATAAAATCTTTAATCTTTTCATCTCTCTCCTCCTCTGAAAATTATTCTCCACTCTTTACATAGCCTTTAAATTCAAGAGTGAAAGGTTCAGTTGCCTTTACCCAAAAACCTTCACCAGGATTTAGGGTAGCGTTTTCATTTAAAAGCTCAATTGAAGTTGGAAATGTCTGTAGATAATTTTTTATCTCTTCATCTGCAGTATAAAGTTTCCATCTCTTGTAAACACTATCCCATTTCCAAAGGGTGAATACTGAAGCTAGGTTATCTTTAAAAATTGCAGAAATGGTCTTAGCTTTTAATGAAGCAAGTCCAGCTAGATTCCAGTCTTCAACAAATGACACCTTTGCTGTTTTTTTCCACAAAATCTGCATTTGGATATATGGCAAATTGTGGTGTACCAGGTTCTAATTTTTCTAAACTACAGGTAGAAGGATATTCACACGCACCTACATCCACGTCAGTGGCTCTAAGGGATCCAGCAATATCCTCTAAATACGCACTAGAATCATCGCCAATATTAATTAAAGGAGAAGATTCGAGCAAAGAAAAATCATATGCCTCTGGATCTACAAATCCAATGTTTTCAATAACTGTATTACCCTCTTTTGTAATACTCCCAGTTGGATAATCCACTTCTTTTGAAAATACATTGTAGTTTAAAATAAAATCCCCATAAGCATTACCACTATCATCTTTTTCAAAGAAAATATCATCTTCTCCATTTGAGAAAACTGAATTATAAATCTGCAAAGTCAAGGGAGAGCTTGATGATTTGGTAGCCAGAAAAAAATCCATTACCAGCTGTTGCATCGTTTCCATAAACAGTTATATTTCTAATTAATACAGAATGAGAGCTATAAAGGTGTCTGGGTCCTAAACACATTGCACCACCCTTTGTACCAGCCTTATTAAAGGCAAATATCGATGAATATATATTTAAATTCGCATTATTTTGATCATGTAAATCAATTCCTCCACCTTCTTCTGATGAGATATTATCTATTATCCAATCCTTTATTAATGTAGCTTCACCAGATAATAACAATCCACCACCATCACCACTTTTATTTGCTCTTATAACAGATGACACCACTGTTAGTTTTCCCCCACTAACAATGCCACCACCTCCTATTCCTGAAGTATTACCATAGATCTTAGATTCCTTTATAGTTCCAATTGTACCCCCACCCAGGTACACCCCTCCACCTTCTTGCGTAGCAGAGTTTCTTTCAATATTTGAATGAGTTATCAAAACATTTAACGCATTATCTCTATAACTATATAGGTAGATTCCACCACCTTTTTGACTAGCTGAATTTCCAACAATATATAAGTTGTCCATTACAACGTTTACTTTAACATTTGAATGGTTATATAGGTATATACCTCCTCCTTGATCAGATACACCGCCTCTAATCTGCAAGTTAGATAAATTTATATTACAAGTATCAGGTGGATAATTAAGTGAAACATAAATGCCTCTACCAAGCCCTGCTGCATTTATGATTGTGGTCTCAGCACCCTCCCCATTTATAGTTAGACATTTATCCTCAATCTTTATGTCGTGTTCATTGTAAACACTTTTTCTTACAATAATTTCATCACCATTTTCAGAAGCGTCTATTGCTGCTTGTATACTTGTATAATCACATCCATCCCCTTGCTCAGGACAGACAGTTAATTGTTTAGCGTAGGAAAAAGAAGAAATCACAACAATAATCAATACAAAAAATAGCAGTTTTTTTCATTGATCAACCTCCTTTTTTTTTAGTTTAAGATTTTTAGCCAATAGCCTTTAAATCTACCAACCCAATCTACTATATCAATTTGATAATTTTCTGCTATGGAATTATATATGCTGTTTGAGGAAAAGAACTTCCACTTTCCCGCTTCATATGTCCAAATTATAAAGTCGTGCTGTAGGATTTCCTTCAAATCAATGGGGTGAATTGATATAACACCAAGGCTTACTAGGTTCCAGTTTTGATTTGCATTTATTGTTTTAAATATAAATTGGTGGTTCTCAAAGGACCAATTATAGGTAGTCTCATATAACAGCAGGAGCCAAAAACCTGAATTAGCTTTAACCACCTTTTCCTCAGACAAAATTCCCATCTCTTGCAACAGAGAGTTTATTTTTTTCATTATCTGACCAGGCAAGCCAGTTCCCATTATGGTAAGTCCATATCACATAATTAGAAGGCAGATCAAAGTAAGTAGTAGGGTCTATATCATATTCACAGGGATTTGAGAGAAGATTCCACTTTTCGCTAAATTGTATTGAATTTTCTAAAATCCAATCAAGGGAGTTTTTTTAAAGGTAAGTGTCTATAAATGAGATTTTTATTTTGGGGAATTTCACTGATCAAAAATGATAGCTGGGAGTCACTTAAATAAAGGGCATAAAATGGATTTTCAGCAAATACATTGTTGCCTAAAAAATAAAATGGATACAATGCATAATAACCTTTTATTGTAAGGTTGTCCTCTTCATAAATTGGAAATTGGCTTAAATTGTTGGCAAAATCGAAACACTTTCTATTTGCAATGCAAGAAGCAATTTTTCCAATAAGTTGAGCTAATGTTTTTTCATTAAAAAAATTTTGGTAAATATTTATTTAATAATTCAACAAAATTTTGGGAATTGGCGAAATTTTTAAAGATTTGTTTTATCATTTCTAGGGTTGCGGTAGCGTTTTGAGAATATAGATAAATGGGTATTACAGACTCTCCATACTCATGGTCTCCATTATAAGTGGTAATGTCATAATTACACGTCCTCACCCAACTATTTATAAAAGTAACATAATCATCAATTTCAGGAAAAACCACTCTTTCCATCCATACTGCTGTTGCCTCAAGCCACCATACATTAGTATTATAAATTGAATCATTTAAAGAGAGAAAATCATAATATGAAAACTGAATTGTATGGAAAAACTCATGTGCCAAGGTAATTTTTAAGATATTTGTTGAAATTGTTGGGTTGATAACAAAATAGGGAGTACCGTCAAAATATGTTGCAGCATAACCTGCATAGTTACTAGAAATAGAGATATATTCACCCTCTGCAGGATTATAAGCATCTTTGTTGGCTATATAAATATCAATGTAGAATTTATTACTATTCTTAGGGTGTTTAAATCCCAGTTCTTCTACCTCTTTTTGCCATACGGTTTCAGCAATATTGCCTATAGTTTTCAAAAGGTCCTGTACAGAAATATACCCTTGATAATAATTACCTGCGATTATCCTAAAATGATCAGTATAGTAAAAAAAAATTGTATTCATCGCTGTCTATTTGTATTGATTGAAGCGGATATGGGTAATTTGCATTCTCGTATGACCTGAAATAAAATCTAGAATAGGAAACCTGTTTATGGTGACGTAAAATAAAATCCTTTATGGCAAAGGCAGATGATAAAAAGAAAACATTATAAAAGATGCAGCATAAAACAAAGATTCTCATCTATAATTATGCCCCTAAAACAAATATTAAAAAAATCTCCCTCTCTCCATCCTAATTACCTACATGAAGAGAGGGAGATCAGATTAGTTTAGTTACCAGGACTTGGTGGGTAATCCAATCCAGAATCACCGCCAGGAGAAGGTGGATATTCTATACCCTCATTACCCGATGACTCGACATTAACAGTAATTGTGGCCTCATCTGTACCACCATTGTTATCATCAGCTGTTATGGTAATAGTAGCTGTTCCTTCGCCTATTCCCGTTATAGTTATAATACCTGAATTATCATCATATGTCGCTGTGGCAATGCTTTCATCACTGGATTTAACTGTTATATTAACAACATCTCCATCAGGATCTGATGCTGTGAGTTGAACTTCCTTAGAATCACCTACTTGCAATGTTACTGATGTTTCACTGGACTGAATCTGCGGGGGATTATTGGTACTATTGATTACGCTAATGGTTTTAGTTGCTGTTGCGTTATGGGTTCCATCACTAACAGTAACTGATACTGTATGGTTACCTTCAGATTCAAACTCATAAGAACAATAAGCCGAATCCTTACAGTCCGTTACAGAGTTTTGATCAATTAACCATTTATAGGTAAGTGGATCACCATCAGGATCATAGGCATTGGCAGTAAATTCATAGTATTGGTCATTATTGTTGTAATCAAGGCTTACCTGGGGTGCTGAATTAGTCGGCTGTCCATTGCTCATATCACTTTCTGTTGACGTCATAACAAACCATAGGGACTTTGTGTCAGCAGTAACTTTCTTGACCTGTTTCAATGTCCCATATCCAGGTGCTGTAAGTTCAAAAATATAGAACCTCTCAGGTATAAGTCCAGTAACAGTAGCTATGGCAACTGTAGCATTCTCACCATTATGGGTCATTACTTCTTCTTCATCTGCACCAAACACTCCTATAGGAGATCCGTCCAATTTGGAAACTGCCACATTTGCATATACAGGCAAACCAGAAGTATCTGTTATCAAGGCTTGTAGAGAAATAACCTGAACATTTTCTGGCTCTATCTTATGTGCAATAAAATTTAAAGTAGCTCCGCCATAAACCGGATTCTCGGCGCTCACAAAGATGTAGTTGTCACCATCCTTGAGAGGAACATTTACTTTAAAAATGTATGTATTTTCATTTTGAGACTGACTTACTAGATTATCATTTGCCACATTCATACTTGTGGAGGTTCCATCACTATAGGTAACATCTATACGGATGTTACCATTTTGCTTATCATAATTTACAACCCTACCTTCTAATTTAAGGCTATCAGTAGATACCTCATCGGGCATGTCATCAGCACCATTATATCTATCCACATATACCTCAGCTGGCTCACTAATAGAAGCACTGTTTTGAGTATCTATTACTACATTTACCACTACTTCTTTCTGTCCTGATGTAATAGCATACTTCTTGGAGGTGGAAAAGATATATCCATTGTCATCTACATATACAGCATTAATTATACCACTACCAAGAGGCATGTCAGATACCTCATATTTTCCATCGCTGTCAGTGGTCCTGTAAATGGTATCACCGTTCCCAGTGGTTATCTCTAAAATGACATCAGCTAATCCAGTTCCACTTTGTTTGTCTGTTACCTTGCCATGGAAATAAGCAGTCTCACCAATGTAAATAAAACTCTTAGTGGTAGTCTCAAACTTGCCCTTTGCATTAGCAACATATAACTGGACAAAATTCACACCCCTTTCCAACTTTAATGATTTGGTAAAGTCACCGCTACTCTCTGGTGTGATATCAATGGATTTATCATTAAAAAAACAGGGTTACGCTTGAGGCATTTGAATATGTACCATCCTCAGTATCAACAACTTTTCCTTGTACTGTTAAAAATTCCCCACTTTGCGAAAAGATCAAATCATCAACACGAGGGAGATCAAAGCCACACCTGATGATAATGGTTCTAGAGTCACATCTACAGTCACTGTTTCACCTTTCTTAATAATAACAGGTTTTACCGCAGGTTTATAACCATCTTTGAATACAGTTGCGCTATATCCTCCAACAAAAATATTGCTTAAGCTTATTTCACCCTCAGCACTATTTTCATCACCATCGCCATTATCCACTGCTACTGCAGGAATTACCTGTTCCCCATCAGTAGTTGCCGAAGGAATAATAACTTTGGCTCCAGTAATTGTGGCATTGTTCTCATCTTTAATCCTAAAGATGACATTACCTCTGCCCCTCTTCTCTAAAGAAAGGCTTACACTTGCTACATCTTCAAACTCAGGAGTAGTTGGATCATCTTTAGTAAACCCTGGAACAGTCTTTCTCTGAGAATCAAGATAACCAGCCTTACTTGCCCTTATATCCAGAAATGATTTATCTTCTCCATTATTACCAAAGGTTAGAGGCACATTAACCACCCTTAACATACCATCATCATTGGTTTTGGAGTAAATGTGATGGGGCAAAATAGAAGCAGGCTTAACTGCGATATCCTTTACACTTAAAACATTGACAACATGTTCCAGTTGAGTACTTGCAACCAGCCAATATTCCTCATCACTGATTTGACCCTCATGTTTATTCTTGAAGGTAACCTGTGGTACCACATATACCTTACAGTCCCGTCTAGAACCGTCTCCTCACCATAATCAGCCAGGGTTGAACCATCCCAATTGGCTCCATCATACTCTTTCACAAACAGTGCCTTTAGCATTTGAGGATTTGTCAAATACTCAGCCAGCTCTGAGAAAGTCAGGTAATTTGAATTTGAAGATATGGGTGATATGCCTGCTCCTTCTAAGTCCTTAATTACAGTATCTTTTAAATAGGTGATTAAATCCTGTTCATCCTCAGCTATTGTATCATCCCAGTCAGTCCATTTTGAACCATTCCAATAATAGGCCTTGCCTTCTTCATTTTCATAAACAAAAACCCCATACCACTTGATATTAAGCGTATCCTTAACAGCTGTTTGAGGGACTGATACAGTTATGTAAGGATTCTCCAAATCTGCTCGTCCAGAGATGGAAACAGAGCCTTTTTCCAAGGTACTGTTTTCCTCTTTCCAGTATGATATTGCATCATTGTTCGAATCCACATGCTTCTCCAATCCCATCTTCTCCAGCAATTCCTTATTAAACAGGATATCAGCTTCACCTATTACTATTGGATCTGTAGCATTTCCATCTTCCAGTCCATTCTTGTGTTTAACATACACCCCTATCTTCAGTGAACCAACAGCAGGATCTGTTTCCTCTATTAGCTTTTTCATAATATCAGATACAGTAATGGAATTTGTTCCTGTAGCACACTTAAGTTCAGTCCAACTATCAGTAGCCAGTTTATACAATTTATTATTACGTAGCGGTCTATAAACCCTGCCTGGCCCTGCTGAATCATCTGTGTTTGGTTTGATATACCAACAATACTCAGCAGTGCTTTCCAATCCAACACTTATAACACCGTCTTTATAGGAAACATCAGACAACACAGCAGGAGTAATTATGTCAACCATTGCTTTAGACACAGGGTACCCCTCTGTGTCAACAGTTGTAACATTTATGGTTCCATACTCAGCGGGACGTTCCATGGTCAAATTTATTATATCTCCGTCTTGTAATTGAGAAACTCTCCTTCTAGTAATATTCCTGTAATGATTGGGTTCTGTTACCTCTATGGTCAGGTTAATCAGTCCTTTTGGTATTACAATCTCATCAAAGTAAGCTGTGCCATTTTCATCTGTGGTAGCAACCTGATCCAGTATTTTAACATTTGCATTTTTTTATGGGTGATACCCCATCCTCTTCTCTTACTTTAACTTGGATATTTGACTTCCTGACAACTGAATCCTCTTTATTCCATATTACACCTACTATTGTTTGAAATCCAGGTGCATTTTGAAGCAGTGCAACATAATCATCTTCTGTAAACCCATATTTCTTTAGCCTTTTTACATTTAATTTACCCAATGTGTCATTTAGATCTTTTATTAAGCCAAACTCATAAGTCAGTGGAGTGGCAGTTAAATCGTGGGTAGAATTGGTCAAAGACATGGTACCATTTGTCAACTCTATCCACTTTTCTCCATCATAAGCATAGAATCTTAAAATTGCACCTCTGTCCAATGCAGTCTTAATGAGATCAGGCTGATCATACATCTTGGTAAAATAAACTTACTCTGAACATTAGCACCCTTGTCTATATAATCAAAGTAAGTTTTATCGCCTTGTTGCCTAACTCCTTTATCATACACACTGATTTGCATTCCTGTAATGACTTTTGGAACCCATTTGGTGGCATTGTCTTCGTATTCTTTAAGATACTGCCTTTTTAGTTTATCAAGACCATCAAAGGATGTGCTACCACCTAGAGGAGAAAACCTAAATTTTGCCGAACCAAAATTATTATGATCTACTGAAAAATTTAAGACCTCAACAATACCTGTATTTTCACCAGTGGCACTCTTAACTGCATAAAATTTCTTCAAAGAGGTAACTCTATTCAAAATCCTATCAGCACCCTGAGGACCCTCATCCTCACAATTTAGCTCGTCACCACTGAGCTCATTAGCTGGTGAAAGAAAAATGTACTTAACTGACCTATCTCTGAAAAATTCTGTTGAGTAAACAGAATATCCATCTTTCTCAAACACCAGTGTTGTACCATCATCAACATCTATTGAAACAATACCATTGGGATCAGTTGTACCCAACTCGTTGCCCTCAGCATCTTTAACCACTACATCACTAAGTGGTTGAGGAACACCTGCTGGATTGGCTGAAAGCACATAATATGCAACACTTTGAATTTCATTTAGATCAACATCGTTAATTGCATAACTACCATTTTGAATATCATTCTCATCCAGCACAATCCCGCCTTTTATTTCCTCACCATATTCATTGACAATCCTGATATCCACTTTAGTGGCACCTTCAGGGACATTAATTGTCACAGATTCCGCATTATCGCCATTGCCTATGGTTAGGTTAACAGGTGTTACTTTGCTTTGATCTGTAAGGTCTTTATCTACATAGGCAACTACCTTTTTACCACTATTGCCTATTTCGGTGGTCTCAAGGGCCTTAAGTGTTTTCACCCAGTAACCTAGGTTTGTGTTTAAAACAGCAAACTGCTGCAAATATGACTTATCTGGATCAAATTTCTTCCAGGCTCCGTTCTCATTTGTTACTATCAACTCCAATTTATAACCGCTTTGTTGTAGGGAATTAATCAAATTACTGACTTGAGTTGCACTACTAAAAGCAACTAAATTCCAGCCAGCCCGCATTTGTGGTATTGTAGATTTTTCTATACCATAAATTTTAATTGTGGTAGAGTTATTTGCTTTGACCCAATACCCCTGTCCAGCCTTAAATTCTTTGAATTGCTGCAAATATGACTTATCTGGGTCAAATTTCTTCCAGGCTCCGTTCTCATTTGTTACTATCAAGTCTATACTGTTCTTATCGATTAAATCAGAAACCTTCATGTTACTGGCTTTTTCTGTAATCCCTATTAAATTCCATCCTTCTCTAAGCTGCAACGTCTGCTCAGCATTTGCGCCTGATATAATGAGAAAGGCAAAAATTAAAGACATTATAATAGGTATTTTACACTTCATTTCCCATAACCCCCTTTTCCTTTTTTTAATCATGTTCCATCCATCATTGAATGATGGATGGAAAGACACCAAAAATTAATCAAGAGTTAATTCTATCTCATCACTAGGTACATTCGTATCATATTTAACACTATATACCTTTCCATTATCTTCTATATAAAATTTTTCACCATTATAACTATCATCCGGTGAAATTGTTAGTATTACCTCATTATTTTTCTTTACTATTATTGTTTTACTTGAATTTGAAGGATCGTGAATTACAGGAATATATGCTATTGTAATGCCATTTGCATTATCTGTCACTTTATATACTGTCACATTATCTTGGTTATAACAAATGTCATTCACATTATCAGACTCTTTAATGGTATATTTAATCGCCCCATCAGGTATAGTCTCCCCTTTCTTCACTACAACATTTATAGTCTGTTGGATCTCACCAACCTTGGCCGTAATGGTATAGTTCCCCTCTGTATCAGGCGCAGTATATGTCACTTCTACCTCACCGGTGGAATTAGTAGTACCAGTTGCAGGATTAATATTACCACCAGTTGTAGTAAACGATACAGTTGTATTGGGAACTGGCTCATTTAATGAGGACATCACCTTCACAACAAAGGTCTTTTGTTCTCCTGTTGTGAGACTGGCGCCATTTGGGGAAATCTCAATGGAGTTTGGAGTTGGAGGTTTCTTATTAACCGTTACGTTAATTGTTTTGCTTGCAGATGCACCTAAATTATCTGTAGCAGTGACTGTGATAATTGCTGTTCCTTCTTTAACACCAGTAATCTTAAGGGTAACGGAACTATCCATAGATGATGAAGGCTCTACCTCTGCCACAGAAGAATTTGATGAGGTAGCATTAATTTGATTAATACCATCATCATCAGTGGCATTCACTGTAACATTATATGTATCCTCTTCGTTTACAGAAATATTATCCTTGCTTAAGGTAATCTCAGGCGCTGGATTCTCAACTACTTTGAAAGTAATTACAGCTGTTTTCTTTTGACCATAACTGTCCTGAACAGTACAATTGAAGCTCTCAGTGGTAACCTCATTTGGCGCTGTATAGGTTAATGTGGTTGTATTCCAGTTTAAATTGTTGGAATCAGGTTTAACATCCACTATCTCTAAGTTAGACTGGTCATTATCCGTGGCAAATTCAGATAGTTTAATAGTAATAGTATCATTTGTTTTGAGTGTCTTTTCAATATTTTTAACACTTGGAGGTTGATCCTGTGTAACTGTTATTTTTAAAGTAGCACTATGGCTACCGCTACTTGCTTTAAATGTAAAGATACCCAGATTGCCTTTTGTTGCATTATATGAAAAACTAACTGCTCCATTAACATCTGTCTTTTTGGTTTGTTCATAATCAAGCTTACTACACTTCAAAGTAACAGTTGCATTACTTATTGGGTCACCATAAAAATTAAGTACCTTGGCAGTAAAATTAACTGTTTTAGAATTGTCTGATTCTAGCAAAACAACTTCCTTGGGTGATGCTGTCAGTGTAATTTTATTGGGAATCTTTAATGGATTTGTAATAGTTAGAGTAGGAATATTATTAATAATATCAGTAGCATTTTCTACATTCTGAACCTCAAATTTTGATTTTAAATAGTCTATCTCTTTTTCAAGACCATCTGTTGCATTCAAAGTTAAAGTTAGCTTTTCAACTCCATCTAGTTCATCAAGAGCCTGTTCAATGGCCGTTGAATTATTTAAAATAGAATCCTTTCCAAAATCAATCAAATTACTACCTACACTTTCACATATAGCACGATAAAAAAATAGTGGCGTTATATTGTCCAAGTGAATCTTTATCCAGCAGTGCTGGTGATGGTGGGGTTTTAAGAAGATCAATATCTTTATAATCCGTAGAATTTAAGCCCAAAATTTCTTTAACCATATTTTGGGCATTTTCAATTTCTGTGGAATTGTTGGTTGCATTCTTACTCTTAACAATAGCATATATCATTGTTGTAACTGGAGTAGCATGAGCTACAACTTTTTTTAGTTGTTGCATTATAATTTGAATCATAAATAAATGAATACAAGGTTGCATTATTAGTCTTATCACCTACATTATCACCATTAGTATCTTCCTCCCCTCCCTCAACTTTAATAACAAAAGGAGGACTATAGGTATCGGGCAAATCTACACTATATTTACCAAAACCTCCAGTTTTACCAGTTACAATGGCAGTTGAAGCATTACAACTAGCAACAGTTGCATTACATACATAAACATCTGCACCAATAATTGGCGGATCAACTGCTGCACCTTCAATGGTGATATTTTCTCCACCAGATGTGAGGGATGTGTGATGATCATTATCTCCACATCCTGCCAACACAGCTATCAACCCAATGAATAACATTAGGGTCAAAAACTGCGTCTTCCATTTAAGTTCTTTTTTTTCGTCTCCACATGAAAAACCTCCTTTTTTTTATTTAGTTTATTTATTTGACGAGCTGTTACTTCCTGTAAATTAGAAGTTTATCACCAAAAATAAATAGTTTTAAAAAAATCCCTCCACATATAGAAGGATTCTGCTTCTTTTTCAAATTTCGCTTCCCAGTTTCTCTTTTTTTTTTATGTATATAACAAAATAGCAATACAGAAATAATCAAAGCCAGTAATATTGTAGCTAACTTCCAAAATCTAAATATAAACTTAAAAATCGAATTATCACCATGTGGTGAGTTTAAATATAAGTCTAGTCTTGCATTTAAATCTTGTTTAAGCTTTTTTTTAAAGAAAAACCCCCATCTTGCATTTCTTTTTGTGCAAGAGCTGTCATTTCCTGAAGATTTATCTTTTTTTTTCTTTATAATATCTTCAACGTAGTTTTTGTAATTGCCATAAATTTTATCCTTTAATTTATTTCTGGAAATGACTGGAGGCAAGATTAGATTTAAAATAATATAATCAGAAATCCGTTTAATGGCCTCTTCCTTACTTTTTGGTTCAGGAAGTTTTATATCTATGGAAGATGGGGGAGAAGAAATCGTGTTTGAAGCAAATACCTGAGCCATACAAAAGAAAGAGAAAAGAAAAAATTAAATAGCTCACAAGATTTTTCCTCATTGGTGTCTCCCGATATTTTGTAGAGTTTTAAAGTATAACAAAACCAGGGTAAAAATTATTACTACAACAACAATAAAAGGCCAAATAGGAATCGAAAATTTACTATATTTAAAAAAAATTTAATCTCAACAAATTGTCCTTGGACTCCCCATTTCCCCCTTTTAATCCCACCAATAAATTTTTATGTTCCTTATTTTTCTCTATAAAAGTTTTATCTATTCTTCTGTTTTCGTGGTGTGCCTTACTTTTTTTTTATTTTTTTTATTAATACCATATCCACCCCTTACTTCAAATCCTCCTTCTTTTGAAACAACACGACGGTAAAAAAATGTCTCCTACATCATAGTGAGTCTCTTGCTTAGTTTCGAAGGATATATCACCATTTTCCTTGTCAAGGTATGGTTCCACAAAATCTTTATACTTTCCAAAGATTTGTTTCTTGATTTCTTCTTTTGAGGTACCAGGTGGTATTATTTTAAGTAATAGTTTATAGTTTTTTATCCTTTTTATAGCATCACTCTCATTTTTAGGTGAACTCAGTTTCAGATTTATGATAGGTGGAGGGGTAACCATCTGCTCACTTTTTTTCTTGTTCAATTAATGAAGATCCATACCTATCTACCTTTTGTTGCTGCTGATTATTTACTGGATGCTGCATTTTTTTCCTGCGTAGGTAGTGGCAGCGATGGAATTGATGGGGGACCATCAGCAAATGCAACACCAGAATAATCCCCCATAATTAACACAAAGGGAATTATCAAAAAAAATAGTGAAAAAAAAGAACAAATATGTGCAGTAAATATTTCACTCCAACCCTCTAAAATCAATAACTTTAATGTTCAAATTTATCTAAACATATCATTAAAATCTTGTCAATAAAAGAAGAAAAAAAACTCTGTGATAAATATCACAATATAGTAATTTGTTTATTCCATTAACACCGTGAATCGTGAACCGTGAATAGAAATCGAAGCTATAAGAAATAGGCAGATATAGTAATTATCCGGGCATCTCTTTCATTCATTTTAAAAACCTTATATGGTAGATCTCAAGATGCATTGATAAGTTTATTCACGACAAGGAGGGAGGCAAAGATAAAAATAATCTTTACTAACAAAACCTACTCCTTGACTAAACATGTAAGTTATGACACTTTCTTACCCAACATTGTAGTAACAACAATATTTTAATAGGATAACTCCAATAAGTAACAAATGAATTTTAATTGGTAGGACTTATGAAAAAAATTAGCTTTAATTTATATTCTATTTCCGGTTTTATTGTTTCAACTTGGGTGCGTTAAACCAAGTATTTCAAATAAATCTCTAGGCTTGGAGGCTAAATTTTCCCAGGTGAACAAGGCTATTTTGGAAAGGGATTTTGTGGGCGCCACATGATGTTAAGCGAATTAGAGGAATCAAGGAGTATTAGGAACAATCCGACTTTAATGGTCCATATTTTACTAAATGAGGCATATTGTTTAATAGGCCAAAAGAGATATAATGACGCAATAAAAGTGTTAAATAAATTCATCTCAGCTTATCCTAAAAATTCCAAAAGTTATGTACTTAGGGCGTATATTTTCAAGATAATTGGAAAGGTTGATAAATCCATCTCAGACTTGAAAATGGCAGAAAAAAATTGCTCCAAGTGATCCAATGATTAAATACAACTTAGGTTGTCTCTATATTGAAAAATCAAACTTTGAACTAGCGGTTAAAAAAATTTAAACAAGCCATAAATATACAACCGGACTTTAAAGATGCTTACATAAACTTAGCATATTCTATGTTCTATTTAGGTAAATATAAAGAGGCAATTGGAAATTTAGATAAAGCAACACTATTGGACAAAAATGACCCTGACATCTTTTTCAATATAGCGCTTGCCTATGAAAAATTGCATGATTATGACAATGCAATCTCTTTCTATTCTAAGGCCACTGAGATAGATCCTATATTTATTAGTGGCTACATAAATAGAGGTATATTATTTTTATCCCTTGGGAAAAATGAACTGGCATGTTCTGATTTTAAAAAGGCTTGTAGTCTTGGAGAATGTGAAAAATATAACCAATTAAAAGATATAATGGTTTGTCACTAATCAGTGGATTCTATATGGCAATAAAAAAAATTTTATTCATTGTTTTATTTTCTTATTGCAAATATTATAATTTTTTTTTACTATTTTAACAATAAATAGTTATTTCTCTTACAATATGAGCCTAGATTTACTTAAAGTACAAAATAAAAATCCAGAGTTAAAGTATATAAAAAAATATTAATAAAAGGTATAATCTTAAGTTAGATAATATAGTGAAAAAAAACATATTTAACGTGATAAAGTCTATAAAAATAAAAGATAGTAATAAAAACATTGAAAATAGTATAGAGGATATTCCAGTAGCCAATATAAAAGACCTTGAGTTAAGGGGCATCATATGGTCTAATGAAAAAGAAAAAAGAATTGCTGTTATATATGATAAAAAAATAAGACTTGAAGGTCTCTACAGTATTGGAGACAAATTAAGTGGAGGAATGCTAAAGGATATACTTAAAAATCAAATTATTGTTACAATTAATAATAAAGACAGTAGAATTCCTCTAACAGATTATACAGAATTGGAAAAAGGGGTGAGCTTTTCCAAAGAATCAATATATGTGGTTTCAAAGGATGTGCTAAAATCAAAATTATCCAATATGCCTTCACTACTTCGCTCAATGAGGGTTGTTCCATATACATCTAATGGGATTAAAGGATTTAGGGTTGTTTCTATTAGAGACAGATTTATAAGAAACAGGTTGGGACTTAGAAGAGGAGATATAATTCTGGGGGTGAACGGAAAACAGGTGGTGGATATGGCCAATATAATGCAGCTCTATGGAAAAATTCAAAATATTGATCATGTGGAACTTGAAATCTTAAGAAATGGTGAGAGAAAAATCTTATCTTATTCAATAAAATAGGGTATAAAACATGTCAAAAGGAATGAATTTTAGATTAACATGCTATTTTGTATTGACGTTAGTTTTGGTTCCCCTGGTTAGTTTTGGTTCTGATGCTAAAATCAGTATCAACTTTAAAGAGGTGCAGCTTAAAAATTTTATTGAGTACATTGGCAAGGTTACAAATAAAAATTTTGTCCTGGACCCAAATGTTGGAACCAAAAAAAATATCTATCATATGCCCCAGACCAATGTCTTTGGAGGAAGTATACAAGGTCTTTGAGTCAGTACTCCAGGTGTATGGTTTTACCACCATTCCAGGTAAATATGTGATCAAAATAGTACCAAGTGTACAAGCAAGGAGACATTATAATCCTGTTGAAAGAGGGGCAGCCAGGCGAGAAGACAAATTCATTACACAGGTAATACCGCTAAAATATGCCCCTGCTGAAGAAGTTAGACGAACCATCGTCAATATGGTTTCACGGGAAGGTTTAGTTGTCACATACAGGCCAACCAACCTGTTAATTATTTGCGATTTTGAATCCAATATACACAAAGTTCTAAAAATTGTTAACAGTATGGATATTCCCAAAGGAGAGGTAGTAATAAAGACTTTTAGTCTAAAATACACGTCCTGTAAAGATATAGCTCAGGTTTTGGGTAAATTATTTTCATCCATAATGCGTATTGAAAATAAAAAGGGAAACATAGCTTCCTTTCTGGCCATACCATACAACAGATTGAACAGTGTTGTTGTTGTGGCCCCTGAAAATGTAATAGCCAAGGTAGAAGGTTTAATAGTAAAATTGGACAAACCAGCCCCTGAGGGTTCTGGAAACATACATGTAGTTAAGCTTAAAAATGCAAATGCAGTGGACCTTGCAAAGGTGCTAGTCCAGCTTGCGGGTACCAAAATATCTGGGAAGGCAAATGTTTCCAAACAGATAATATCCAGAGAGACCAAAGTGGTAGCTGACAAGGCCACCAATTCCCTCATTATTACCTCCACTCCTGAAGAGTTTAAGACCATATCAAAGATCATAGAAAAATTAGATGTTCCAAGAAAACAGGTCTTTATTGAAGCAATGATAGTGGAGGTGAGTGGAGAAAATAATTTTAGTTTTGGAATAAATTGGCAGGCAATGGGAAAAATAGGATCTAAGGGGCATGAGAGTTTTTTTAATGGGCAATATAAACGGAGGCATTGGCACCACTTTTGACGAGGTAAAACAGACTATTACCAATGTGTCTTCCCTGGCTCCTTTTACCTTTGGAATAATATCCTTTCCCTTTACCTATGACGCAAATAACGATGGAATAATTTCATCTGACGAGAGGTTTTACAATGCAGGTTCACTTATCCATGCAGCTTCTACTAAAAACAATGTGAACATCATCTCCCGTCCCCAATTAACGGTAATGGAAAATGAAGATGCAAGCGTTATAGTTGCTGAAAACAGGCCTTTTCAAACAAAAATTGAGACAACTGACACCCAAGATTACGCCAATTTTGAATATAAAGACATTGGAATTACCTTAAAGGTCACACCTCAAATAAACGACTCTGGATTCGTTAAGATGAAGATCTACCAAGAGGTTAGCAGAGTTGATGAAACACTGACCACTTCTTCCACATTTAGTTTAAGACCCATTACCAAAAAAAAGGGCAGCAGAGACAACTGTTGAAGTAAAAAGTGGAGATACAGTGGTCATAGCAGGTCTAATTGAAGAGCAGGACAATGACAACAACACAAAGGTACCCCTTTTAGGAGATATACCCATACTAGGTTATTTATTTAAAAATATTGACAGAAAAAAAGTCCAAAAAGAATTTAATGATATTTATTACCCCACATATAGTGGAAACAAATAATGATCTAAAGAGACTCAGTGAGGAAAAAATAAAGTATATAAATGGAATGAAATACGATCTGGATGGAAAAGTGGCTCCAATAAAAAGAGATTTCAAAATATATCCACCGGTGCTACTTAAGCTAAAATAATAAATCAAAGGGGACTTAGCTTTAGCATGGGTTATGTAAATTATTCATTTGAAATCTTGCACAGAAAAAAAGATAATTGAAAATCAAACAGATATTAATTGGAGCGATTTAAATAAAATAATCTCTCAAGTAAAGCACCTCTACAAAGAAGAGGAGATATCAGAGAGAGAATACTTGAAGATAATGTCATTTTTATTGGATATAGATTACGTAGAAGAAATTGAGGATAAAGATAATGCCAAGGATATCATTAAAAAAAATCCCCATCCAATATTTAAAAAAAATATCCTATTTTTTTAATTGAAGATAACTCCTACATAAAAGTATATATAAGTGATCCTTTCAACCATGAACCATTAACTGACTTGTCTGCACTTTTTAATAAACAGATTGTTCCAATATTGTGTGAATCAAATGAGATTTTGAATACAATAAATTACATCTATGGAGAACTGGAAGAAAACCTTGAAAACACCCTTGAGAACATTGTTCAAGAGGATCCTGTGGACATTTTAAGGGAACTTGAGGAGACAGCTGACCTCCTAGAAGACTACGACCAGGCACCAATAGTCAGGCTGGTAAATCAAATACTCACCCAGGCAGTTAGATTTGGTGCAAGTGATGTTCATTTTGAACCATTTAAGACATATACCAGCGTAAGGTACAGGTTAGATGGTGTACTATATAATCAGCTAAAACTCTCTCAAAAGCTTCATCCACTTGTTATTTCAAGAATAAAGGTCATGGCAAAGTTAAATATCGCTGAAAAAAAGGCTGCCCCAGGACGGTAGAATAGAAATAAAGGTAGGCGACAGGACAGTTGATCTCAGGGTTTCTACCATGCCCACTGCCTTTGGAGAAAGGGTGGTCTTAAGGCTACTTGAAAAAGGAAAAAGATTACTTGGTCTAGATGAAATAGGATTAAATAAAGAACTACTTGCCCACATTAGGGACCTAATAACAATCACACATGGAATAATCCTGGTAACAGGGCCAACAGGGAGCGGAAAGACCACAACCTTATATGCTGCCCTTCAGGAAATAAACACCCCTGATAAAAACATCCTCACTATAGAGGACCCAATTGAATATCAGATAAATGGAATCAGTCAGACCCAGGTAAATCCAAAGATTGGACTGACATTTGCCAGGGACTTAGGACCATGGTGAGGCAGGACCCTGACGTAATTTTAGTGGGGGAGATAAGGGACAGTGAAACAGCAAAAATAGCTATCCAGGCAGCCTTAACTGGTCACCTTGTGCTATCTACCCTGCACACCAATGATGCCCCCTCTGCAATAACAAGGCTAGTGGATATGGGCATTGAGCCATTTTTGGTCTCCTCTGCAGTGAGGGCAATTATAGCACAAAGATTAATCAGGACATTGTGTGAAAACTGCAAACAAGAGTATTCTCCTCCTCCAGAAGAATTCCAACAAATTGGACTAAATGAACAAAAAGGTGTCAGGTTATTTAGACCCGTTGGGTGTGATGAGTGTATAAAGACTGGATTTAAAGGGAGGACTGGTGTTTTTGAAGTATTGACTATGACAAAAGAGATCAGGTCCCTCCTCCTCACCACATATGATAGTAATATTATCTCTCAAAAGGCACGAAAGTTAGGTATGAAAACCTTAAAAGAATATGCAATAGAAAATCTACTTTTAAAGGGTAAAACCTCTTTAAACGAGGTTATCCGGGTCAGCAGGATCTAAGTATGCCCCTGTATGAATACAGAGCAATAGATAAAAGAGGTAGGGTCAAAAAAAGGGGTGATAAGTGCATCTAATCTAAAGGTGGCCAGGGATTATATTAAAGGTGAAGGTCTTTATCCAACTGCAATATACAGGACAAATGGGGAGGAGACAAAACAGACAGGAGGCAAAAAAATCTTTCTTTTTTAAGGGGATTTTTTCAAAAAGGGGTGGTACAGAGTTTGTCTATTCCATGAGACACCTATCTACCCTACTCTCTTCAGGACTTACCCTGGACTTGTCTTTAAAATCCACTATTTCCCAGATAAAAAATAGCTATTTGAGAAAATCCATGATGCAAATCCTGGAAGACATAAAAGGGGGCATGTCCTTTGCCAGGGCAGCGTCAAAATTCCCAAAGCTCTTTCCACCCTCCATTATTGCCATGATAGAGGCTGGAGAATCATCGGGTTCCCTGGACATAGTACTTGAGGAAATTGCAAATTTACTTGAAAACTCTGCTGATTTTAAGAGGAAAATAATTACAGCTACAGTATATCCAATGTTTATCCTTGTGGTTGGCATTATGGTGGTTATCTTTTTACTTAGTTTTGTTGTGCCAAAGATAACAATGATCTTCGGAGAGCTCAATCAGGTATTGCCACTGCCCACCAGGATACTATTATTTATTAGTTCTTTTTTTTAGGTCATTCTGGATAATTATGGTTCTTTTTATTATCTCAATAATACTTTTGTTTAGATTTATATACCTGAGAACCAAATTTAGGGCAAAAATAGATAAATATTTATTCTCCATCTGGATAATTGGAGATATATATAAAAAAAATAATATTAGCACGTTTTTCTAATATATTGGGCATGCTATTAAAAAATGGAATTACGCTTATTAATTCATTAAAAATAGTTAAAGGTATATCCCAAAATACAATATATCAACATTCAATTGACAGAATCATTGAAGATGTAAGCCAGGGTAAAGATCTAAAAAGTTCAATGGAAAATAGTATTCTATTTCCTTCACACCTTATACAGATGATAAGTGCAGGTGAGGAATCAGGCAGGCTTGATGAACTTTTACTAAAAATTGGAGATAGATTGGAAAAGGAAATTAGTTCCAGATTAACCATTGCTACTTCCCTGCTTGAACCTATACTTATACTCATGTTGGGGGGAATTGTGGGATTTGTAGTAATATCAATTCTACTGCCAATATTTGAGATGAGTAAGTTGGTAAGATAAATTATAAGGAGGAATTATTATTATGAGATCAGGTCAAAGGGGATTTACATTAATAGAAATTATGATTGTTATTGTTATTTTGGGAATACTTGCAGGGCTCATTGTTCCGCGGATAATGAATGAGCCAGATAAGGCCAGGGTAGTAAAGGCCAAACTACAGATACAGAACCTGTCCATGGCACTTAAGAAATTTAAGATGGATAATGGATTCTATCCTTCCACTGAGCAAGGATTAGATGCCCTGGTAAAAAAACCAGTAATTGGACGCATCCCCAAAAATTATCCTGAAAGGGGTTATTTGTCAAAGATTCCAAAGGACCCCTGGGGAAATGACTATATCTATATATGCCCTGGAGAACACGCTGACTTTGAAATAATATCCTATGGAGCAGATGGAAAAGAGGGTGGAGAAGGTTTTGACGCAGATATTAAAAGTTATGAATTGGAATAGGTCTGGATTTACCTTAATAGAAATTATCATAGTACTGGTTATAATCTCCCTATTTCTGGGACTGGGACTCCCAAAGGTATTGGAATCTTTTGCTGAGTCCAATATATCAAAGGCTGCAAGGGATATATCCCTCTTTATTGAGCAAACAAGAACTAATTGTATTTTAAAAAAAAAGGATACATATATACTCTTTGACATAACAAAAAAATAGAATATCCACACCAGGGTTAGATAATAAAGTAAGAGAAAAAAAAATAAATATACCCAATGACATAGAAATGAGAATAGAATATCAAAACAAAGATATATTTAATGGACAAGTAAAGGTCGTAATATCTAATTTTGGTTATATAAGCCCTTTAAAGATTTTCCTACAAAAAGAAGGACATAATAATATTATAATAGAAGTTGCACCTTTTTTTTGCTTCAAAACAAAATTATATATAACAGTTGATATGAAAGGATTTACCTTAATAGAAGTCATAGTTTCAATGGCCATAATTGCTATAGGAATTTTAGCTATTTTTGAATCAATAAATAGTATAAGTGATACAATAGTAAAATGTAATGATATGAATTATTTAATACATTTCAGTGAATCAGAGTTCAATAAATTTAAATCCATTGAAACGAATGTGTACTCCTTTTCAGGAGATGTAGATGAGAAAGACTATGTATGGAGTTATATTGAAGATGATATTGGTCTCTACAATATTGTAAGGACATCTATTGTTGTAAATAACAAACAAAGTGATTACAAGTTATTAGAGTTATATGAATACAAAGCAAAAATGTAAATACAAGGGATTTACATTAATAGAAATTTTAGTATCCCTTGCTATCTGTTCAATACTTCTGGTTGGTCTCTATATATCATTTATTAATATAATGGATTTTTCAAAGTCTATTGATACTGAGACTACTCTAATAAATATGGATAACATGCTCACCATATTACTTGATAGGGATGTCTCATCCATCTATATGGACAAAAAGGAGATGGGCAAATTCAAAATCACGGGAAAAAAATGAAGCTTACAATGGGTCCAGATTACTTACACTCTATACAACCAACTCATTGATTAACAGACCAGATAGCTACTCTATAAATAAAGTTGAATATTATCTAAAAAAAAATGAAGAGGGTGAGGATTACTCCTTGATTAGATCAGAAATACCCTTTGGTAGTATAGATGAAATTAAAGATAGCCCTATGAAAATTAAGGTTGCAGATTATATAGAGAATTTAAATATATTTTTTTTTTGATAAAAATGGGTCTAAGTACGATTATTGGGATATGGATGATATGAAAACTACACCTTATGCCATTTTGCTGGAAATTTCATTTAATTTAAAGGGTAAAACACATAAATTAAAGCATCTATTTTCTATAGTATCAAATGAAACATAATAGTGGCATTGTTCTAATATCTGTATTAATCATAATCTTTATTTTAATAATTGTGTTATACCAAATGGTAAAAGTGGCAGATATAGAACTAAATACAACTCAGATGCTTAGAGAATTTTTTTTATTGCAAAACATAGGGCCATATCAGGCATTAATTTTGGAGAAGCAGTACTTATTTTTGATAAGGAAAAGACAAAATCAGATTGTGATACCCTATTGGATATCTGGAATAATTTGTATGCCTCCCAGGAATATCTACCAGAAGATATAGGTCCTGAATATTTAGATATAAAAATTGAAGATGAGCAATCAAAAATACCTATAAATTATATGGTTGATAAACAAAAGGGGAAAACCTATGCTAAAGTAGTCAAAAATTTGCTTATGGATGAATTAGGTATGACAGAGAATATGTCTGAAAATATAATAAAGGAGATTAAAAATTGGATAAACCCTAAAAAAATATCCTTTAGAAGAAGTTGAAGTTATAAATCCATATTATAATGATAGACAATATACATCTAAAAATGGTACCTTTGAAACACTGGGGGAGATGCTCCTTTTACCATCTGTTAATAGTACAATATACTATGGTAATGCAGACAAACCAGGCTTAAAAGACCTGTTTACAGTATATTCTGATGATGGGAAAATTAACATTAATACATGTAAAAAGTTTGTACTCAAATCCCTTATCTTAAATGATATTGATTTAGATAAGATAAATGAATACATTAATAATATTTTAAAGAAAAGATCTGATCCCTTTTATAAGGAAGCTTTATGTAACATTAATTGGATAAAAAAAGAATAATCTAGAATACAAAGATATAGATATACCGTACAATATACTTACTACCAAAAGTACCTATTTTAAAATAATATCTACAGGAATTGCTGGATCATATAACTGCACAATAATAAGGTTTGTAAAAAAGGAAAAAT